>NZ_LR734808.1:2272812-2597500 GCF_902506655.1 Marinoscillum sp. 108
TGGTTTTGTTTCGCAGATACAATCCTCGTTCATCGTCCATGTAGGGAATGATGTCTTCCAGATCAGGCATAACATAGTCGGTGGTGTAATCACGCGATCCGGTATAACGAACGGTGGGCACTGGCACCTCGCCATCTGCATGCGAATAATAAATCCCGTTGACATAGACATTGGATGACCTGGTTTTCCAGTACATCATCAGTCTGGAAACCATCCACTCCGGATCACCAACGTGCCGCTCCACATGCTCATCTAGCCGACTATGAATTCCCGCCAGCACATCCTGTGCCCATTGCTCCTTGCTTATAAGTTGCTCTAGTTCCTTTTTCTCGCTTTGCGTAATGTAAATCCGCGGATAACCATCTTCCAGATTCTGTGGAAGCGGTATCTGGGCCTGAGTATAAATCCCCAAACACCATATCAAACTGGTCACTGCGAAAAACCTTTTCATAGTATGAAGCATCATATTACCGGCCAAATCATAGCTGAAATTCAGGCTCAAGTTCAGCACATTCATCGCTTTATGGTATAACCTGCCATTCAAGAACTATCAATTATGATTCATTGATTGATATGATGGTTCTGATCAATCAATATCATTCATATACCTGCTGATACTCGCTTCATGATATAACATAAAAAAAGAGCCGTCCAAATAACTTTGAACGGCTCTCCAAATCTTATTGTAGTTAGTTAGCGCTTAATAATTCTGCTTGTTTGGGTCTTACCATCGAGCGTATATTCAAAGAAATAGACACCCTTTTTCAAACCATCCACATCCACTTGCAACTGGTGATTACCCTGACTCAAAATATGCGGTTCAATTCTTCTCAATACTCTACCGTCCATTCCTAACAGTCGGCCATCGAAGAAGCTTTCTTTATCCAGCATAATATCCAGCGTAAATGATGAGAAAGTTGGATTCGGATATATACCAAGTGCCACATCCTTTTTCGACTCATCGAGAGGGCCACCCAATCGTGCAGAAGCCCCTGCACATGTCACGACATTGAGCGAGCTGTTATATACCAATGAAGCGTGAGTGACGTCATCCACACATAAGTTTACCGATACGCCACCCTTTGCTGTTGAAGAGGTTACAAGTTCGACTGTTCCATTGGAATCCGTCGAACCTGAGACAGTTTCGTTAAAAGTACCAGAGAATGTACCGGTGACGGTAGCATTCGCAACCGCACTCCCATTGTTATCCAAAATGGTAACCGTAGCCGTTCCATGCTTCTTTCCCTTGCCCGCTCCTTGCGTCCCAGTGACAATGGCAGAAACATAGGTATTCGTGGCTGGCCCGGAGCTAGTCCCGGTAACACTTACCACACTTGAAGTTGTCGAAGCAGATGCATTGTCCGTAGCTACCGCGGTGATGTCATAAGAACCAACACCGATGGTCCAGTTGATGGAATAAGGACTAGAAGTATCTACACCAACACTGCTACCATTCACAAAAAACTCTACCTGGGAAACAGACCCGTCGCTATCAGCAGCATTGGCCGATATGGATACATTGTCACCATTGTTGAATGTGGCGCCATTGGATGGCGATGTGATACTTACCGAAGGAGCACTATTTCCGGTTCCTCCACCAGAACCTTCATACAACTCATCAAAGTGGGCAGTGGCCTCACCATTGTCCTGCAGGTAAACACCGGCTTTCCAGTAACTTGGCCAGTCCCAGTAAGAAACATCCATATTGACCTTTTCCACACCCTGAAATTTGATGATCATATTTCCACCTACTAACTGAATTTCACAATCAAAATACCCACCTGGATCTGCACCCAGATCGATGTGAGTCGTGGCTTGTCCACCGGCATCAGTTTTGATAGCAGCCCATATGTGATTTACAGGAGATTTTGTCTGATGCTTGTAAATGCGCAAAAGCGGTTTATTAGGACCATTACCCGCATTGGCGTCATCATGAATTTGCATCACAGTCACCTGATCGCAGGTCTGCTGTACGATATCTATCCTACCGAATAGCTGCTGATCATTTACCGTAAGGTCCCAGTTTCTGAGGTCTCGGAGCTCTGTTCGCTGACTCCCTCCTGATTGATTAAAAGCCACTTTATCGCCATCGGCAACATAAAAATTGCTATTCGTGAAGCCGTTAATGATATCCGACTGAGTAGCCATTGTAGAGCTTGTGGGGGCCTGCAATTTACATTCTCCCATGAAAGCCTGGAATCTGGGAATGTCATACGGCGCGCTATAGGTTTGAGCTGTTGCACTATTGTTAATTAATAAACATGCCGAAAGCGCGAATAAACCTACCATGAGTGGTCCGCTGAGTCGAACCCAAATGGAATTTAATGTAGTTGTTAGATTCATTTTAATTGTCTTTAATTGGTTAGAAAATTGGCAATCTCATTGGGAATGCCTTGTTGCAATTTCACTGAATGAAATTGGTCACCAATAGTTAGTCGACTAGTTGATTGGTTTACCAATTTTACAAAACAAAGTATTGACAAACAAGAATTTTTGCCATTTTCATACATGCAAACGTTTTCTATTTGGTATTTTAATATTTTACAGCTAACTAATTAACATCCTGTCTATTTAAACCAATCGACAGACAATGCCTCTTAGTTTGCAACTAATTAAAATTGGCGTATCAGAATAATGGAATAATGGTGGATGGATTCCCTTCAGGCATTTAATGATCCTTGACCTGTTTTGCCGCGAAAATTTTTGTGATCTCTGCTGTGTATTATTTTAGGATGCAACACATTGATAACCTCATCGGTCACCTGTGCCAGTTTTGAGGTTTGTGAATCTTCTCTGTTCATTATAAACACGAGCTCCATTCTGACGGAACAAACCTATGTGCGCAGTAAACCACACTTGTGATCTATTTCTTTACCTGTCTGTCTTCCGCCAACTTCACAAACTTTTTGTCTAGTTCCTGAGAATCCTTATACTTTAATCTCAACCTCGCCAACCTTGCTTTCAGGTCAGCTACCTGATCCGTGTACGCCGGATCGTTGATCACATTCTTCATTTCCTTGGGATCTTTCAAACGGTCGTACAGCTCCCACTCATCTACATCGTAGTAAAAATGAACGAGCTTAAATTCTTTGGTCACTATACCATAATGACGCTTCACCATGTGCACGGATGGGTATTCATAAAAGTGATAATAGACCGCATCTCTCGTCCATAATGAATCGCCTCCGGTGAGCAAAGGCATCAAACTCTCACCCTGCATATCCCCAGGGGCATTTATGTAGGCAGCTTCCAGAAAGGTTTGCGCAAAGTCGAGGTTTTGAACCATTTCTTCATTGGTCGTTCCGGGAGTAATTTTATTGGGCCAACGGATCAGCAAGGGTGTCTTGAAAGACTCATCATAGATGAAGCGCTTATCGAACCACCCATGCTCGCCCAGGTAAAACCCCTGATCAGAGGTGTAGATGACCATGGTATTCTCGGCCAACCCGCTTTCATCGAGGTAGTCAAGCACCCTTCCCACATTTTCGTCGACCGACTCTATGCATGCCAGATAATCCTGCATGTAGCGCTGGTATTTCCAGCTGATTTTCTCCTCATCCGTCATGGTGGGCCAGTTCGTCTCAAAGTAGTCGGAGATGGAATCAAGCACATTGTCATATTCTGCTTTTTGCTTATCCGTCATCCGCGCATAGGTTTTATAGCCCCATGTCTGATTCCCGGGCACCACAGGCAGCACTTCTCCCATGCGATCCGTCGTTTCGTGTCGCACTTTACTGTCGCTGTTGTATTTCATGTGCTTCAGGATGTTCATCTCAGCAGTTTTGGCCGCTGTTCCTCTGTTTTTGTAGTCGTCGAACAATGTTTCCGGTTCCGGAAAAGTCATTTTGGAATACTTCTGAAACTTATCTCCTCTGGGCCACCAATTTCGATGAGGTGCCTTGTGCAGATACATCATCAAAAATGGCTTTTCAGGATTGCGTTTTTCCTTTAGCCAGTTGAGCGTCAGATCCGTGATAATGTCCGTGACATATCCCATAATGGTGGTATCTCCTCGTGGAGTAATGAAATCAGGGTTCAGGTAATCTCCCTGACCCGGAAGAATCATAAAATCATCCACTCCTTTAGGGTTGTTTCCAAAATGTAGCTTTCCGAACATGGCGGTCTGATAACCTGCTTCCTGAAATAACTGTGGGAAGGTCACCTGTGTGGTATCGAAGGCCGATAAATTGTCAATTTTCCCATTGATGTGTGTGTGCTTTCCGGTAAGGATGGTGGCTCGTGAAGGTGCACAAATGGAATTGGTCACGCAGGCATTTTTGAACAAAATGCCCTCATTGGCTAGCCGATCAATATTAGGTGTTTGAATCAAATGATCGCTATAAGCGCTGATGGCCTGATAGGCGTGATCATCTGACATGATGAAGAGGATATTGGGTCTGGAATCCACAGGTTTCTCCTTCGGCGTGCAGGCACTAAAGAGCACTAAAAAGGACATTGCGATAAAAGCCGCGGTGTTGGTCTTGTATAAGTTTTGCATTTTGATCATTCTGACAAAGGGCTATAAGTCACTGTGATGGTACCTTTAGTTATTGAATCCTTGAAATCCACTCCAATTCGATAGGCAGGGGCTCCTTCTCGCAAATGCTCTACAGGCACCAACTCATCCAAAATTTGTAGTTCACCATCAGAGCTGCTTACTTCTGCTTTTACTTTCATTCCATTTTCCGTCAGGATCACGGTTTTCTCACCTACCACTTCATAATCGGCCAGGGTCATGATGGCCGTGCCGAAGGTCACAGGTTTGCCTGCTGAGAATTGATCGGTAACCGTTATTTTTCCAACACCGGACTTGTCATTTTGGACAGTTCGTATCAAGGTATTCAGGTAAGGAATTTCATAAGCAGTAAGTAAATCCATCACAACCTGATCTTTCTCATCCGTAAAGTTCGCTTCCAGCACCTTCCCTTTAAACTCCCTTCCCTTTGACTGAAGGGTGCCATCAATGCGCGGTACGGGGTGCCCCCAGGAGCTGCGTGCCGGGTTATCATCAGAAAAGGCCCCGGCGATGTATGAAGGCGCTCCAATATCCCCTGCCAAAATTTCCTCTCCATACGCTATTATATAGCTTCCCACATCCATGTGGTTGTGGTTTTCATTGTTGTGCCCGGCTTTAATCGATATAGAAAACGGCACTTCTTGCTGTCCGCGTGAAATCACCACGCCATAATCCTCAAAATACGTCACCGAAGGCAGGGCAACAGGTAATGGTTCTTCGGAAATGTACTTCTTGTAGTCAGCACCCAAAACGATAGACTTAACTGCCTCATCAGGCTTGAAGTAACTGGATTTTTGTGCACCGTAGTATTTGGTGGCCATGAGATAAGCGAAATTGTCACTTTCTTTTTTAACCCGTGTGACACCATCAGAAAACGGTGAATAGAGCCCGGGATGAATTTGAAAAACTTCCGGAAAATTGGCCACTCGTCGAAGTTTTTCCGGATCATTAAATTCGAACAAGTTGATTTTACCATCAGTATAATCGTGAAGGATCTCTGCCAGGTAGAGGTAGTGCCCAAAGCCATAACTCCAATAGCCTGTTCCCTCAGAGCAATAGCCATCCTCTCCAAAACCGGACAGATAATATTTCATACTATTGATCGCGCTACCTATGGCCTGTACGCGTTCGTCATAGTCATCCGAAGAAACGATTATGGTAAAAAGTGAACCACTGGTACACACAGAATTCCAGTTGCTCGTGCTCCTGATCCAGTTGTTACTTTTCGGCTTCAGCTCTTTGGTAGATTGCAGATAGGAATCGGTAATTCTCCAGCGCAGTTGCCCGTTAATCTCCACCCGTAATTCATCAGATAATTTATCCTCCAGTACAGCATCAGCCAGTGCCAGCACCAAACCAAACTTTCTGGCACCCAAATCAATATGCACCCGCTTGCCTTCGAGTACCGTATTTTCATCATCATCGTGATTGGGGTGAAGCCAGGACTTCATCGCCATGATCGCCCTGATATGCTCTTCTATTGGTTTGAGGTAGCGGCCGTCATTGAGCATGCACTCCGCCAGTATGTATTTTTCAAGCCGATCCATGGTTCGGTAATATCTCGGCTTGTAGATGCCCCGGTTGCCTTCTTTATTGGCTCTTCTGTATATCTCATCGCTAATCGGCACCTCTGGCGAACGATCTATCAGTTCATCAGCTTCCTTGAGGTAATACTTACCCAAATCAGTGGAGCCAAAGGCCACCCAATACGAGCGATCTGTATAAGCAGGTGCTGGCTGATAAGCCTCTTGGGGCACTACCTCCTTCAACAGTGCCAATTGCCTAGCATTAGGATGAATGGTATCGCCTTGCACCAGGGAAAGATACTCTCCGATATCCAGTGCTTTTTCCTTCTCGGAAGGCTCTTGCGAGCACTGCACTAAAAGAAAGGCAGAACAGAGCAGTGTTATAAAGTATGGGAATTTCATGATCTATTGTTTGGGTTTTCCTTTGATGTAACCAATGGATTTCAAGAACTTGTCTGTTTCGAGTAATGTAAGTGTATAGAATTTTCCATCGTACTTGTTGTTATTAAAAAAACCATGCCCCGCCTCATCATAGAGAAACAGGTCACACCTCACGCCTACCGAATCCATTTTAGATTGATAACTTTCAGCTACTGACACTGGGATCAAATGATCCTCCCTTCCCAAAAACACGATCGTGGGCGGTGCGCTCTCAGTAATGTTGTGAGCGGGTGAAATCTCCCTCCAGCGCGCACCCATACGCTCCTTCTGAAATCCTTGAGGGCCATTGTCAAACACGGGATTGAAAAGCACCAAAGCATTGGCCTTTGAGCTGAGACTAAGATCTTCATCCGGCTCATCCAAGCCTGGTAATACGCCACATGCAGCCGCCAGATGTCCCCCAGCCGATCCACCTGAAGCAGCAATTTTATCCGGATCAACATTCAGCTCCTCTGCATGCTCCCGCAAAAAACGAATGGCAGATTTGGCATCCGCTACCGATTCATAGGGGGTGGTTTGATGTCGGTTTTTCACCCGATAATCTACCAGTACTGTGATCATGCCTCGAGAGGCGAAATATTCAGCCTGTGGCTCAAACTGCCCGATAGTACCTCCATTCCAGCCACCACCAAAAAAGAAAACGATGGTTGGGTATTTTTTTCGATTCTTGAATTTGGGAGGATATCTCAGGATCATATCCAGCGCTACCGTATCCATGACTTTATAGGTGATCGTATCTGGCTGCAAGCGGTCAGAATCAACCAAATACTGCGACTGAACACTCGATGACCAGATCAATAATATGATCAGAAAAAAGAATCCTTTCATTTTACATCTTTTCCAGACTGACATAATATGCCCCTAAGGTTTCACCATTATCCAGGGTAAACCAGGTCTGCAGTTTGCTTTCCCCTACTTTCAAGTCTATGACAAATTCCACATACTCAGCAGTGGGATCCACTTCTTTTACCTCATCTATGTCCTGAATATTAAGCCTTGCTTTCGAAACTGAAATCGAAGTACTTTCAACACTTTCCGTAACGCTGGTTCCTGGCAGCGATGGCCGCACTTCTGCTATTTCATGCAATGACAAATGAGTCTCCTCTGGCCACCTGCGAAGCTTCACGCTGTAACTTCCGCTTTCCTGAACATCAACCAGCCAGTATCCATTGTCCTTAACCGCCGTACGGATGTGCCGCTGGTGCCACGGGCTGGCCTCTGCTTCTGTATGCCAATCATGAGCAATTAATCGGGTAGGATTATCTGCACTGTGTCCCACATAGATGAAAGGCTGGTCTTCATAGGTGGGTGAGATCTTGGCCCACCACGAGTCATAGTAGTCCCGGTAGGCCTGTACCTTATCAGGATATTGATCTGCTATATTGGTCTGCTGCCCGGGATCAGTCTCGATGTTGTAAAGCTCCTCTCCGTCCACCAATCGCCATTTACCCTGCATCAGAGAAGTTCTTCGCCATGGTTGTGGCACCTCTATGCGCTGCGAGTTAGTAATCACTATCCGGTCTGCAAATGCTGAGTGATCTCCATTGATCAGGGGCACCAAACTTTGCCCATCGAACTGTATTTTTGGATTCACCTTCAGGTTGCATAAGTCCACAAGTGTAGGCAATACATCGTAGTGAGCCGTCAACTCGTCAATATCCTTGCCCTGATTTATCTCCCCACGGTCCCATCGGATGAACAAAGGCACCCGATGACCACCCTCATATTTGCTGGCTTTTATTCCACGCATTCCGGCGTTGAAGCCCTGGCCAATAAAACCATCCAGGCGATGACCTTCTGCCTTGGCGCCATGGGCAGTGCCATTATCCGTAGTGTACACAATGATGGTATTGTCAAGCTTTCCACTTTCCTTCAGGTAGGCCATCAACTTACCTACATTCTCGTCAATGTTTCTAATCATGCCCAGGAAAGGTGCGTGAGGAATGCTATCGTTTCCTTCCAGGTCCTTGTAATATTTATCCTCCACGAAATATGGAGAATGTGCCGTATTGGAGGGTATATAGCAAAAGAAGGGCTGGTCCTCTCTCGAATCGATCCATTCGATCGCCTCTTCAAACCAAATATCAGCACTGTAGCCCTCATACTGCTGCAGCACTCCATTGTGGAGATACGTGTCATTGAAATAGTCATTATCCCAATAATCCATGGTCTGCTCCATACCACCTCCGCCGTGCGTAAGCACCTCATCAAACCCATTGTCCTGAGGCCTGAAAGGGTAGTTATCGCCCAAATGCCACTTACCAAAAATACCCGTGGAATAGTCGTTGTCTTTAAAAATCTCTGCCGCGGTAGTTTCGCGCTCCAGCAACAGGGAGCGACCATTTACGGTATGCCAAACCCCTGTGCGATTGCTATGATGTCCGGTGATTAGTGCCGCTCTCGTTGGGGAGCAGGTCGGGCTCACATGGTAATCCGTAAATCGAACACTGCTGTCATGTAGCTGATCAATGTTGGGCGTTTGGATAAAGGGATTGCCCAAAGCAGAGATATCTCCATAGCCCTGATCGTCAATCAGGATCAGGATTACGTTGGGCTTTTTAGCAGAAGTGGTCTGCGGCGAACAAGAATGAAGGTTTAAAACCAAAATCAAAATAGACATCCTCATCGCTGAATGCAAAACGTATAGGAATGTCTTGTTCACTGCCATTTTGGAATCTGTCATTAGGAGACTGCTGAGTAGTTTGATAAACATTGGTTTACTGATAAGAATTGTTTCACGAATAACAAAGCTGGTCATAGTCTGAAAACGATGATATCATCTATAGTTCATTGACTATAAACAATGACTCGTTGACATCCATCCTGATTATTTAATCAAATCACTTGGCGCATAGCCAAATTGCTTTTTAAATCGTCGGCTGAAGTAGAGTGGATCATTGAACCCGACCGTATTGGCTACCTCGGAAACATTGAAGTTTTTGGTTTTTAAAAGAGAAGCCGCTTTTTTCAACCGAATGGTTCTGATAAACTCATTGGGCGACATGTCTGTGAGCTCAGTAATCTTCCGATATAGTTTTGAGGAGCTGAGGGCCAATTCCGAACTCAGAAAAGCTGGAGTCAAATCAGGGCTCCCAAGGTTGGCTTCTATGATTTCCTTTATTTCCGAAATCAAATCAATGTCCAGTTGTGAATGTGCCAGGCTGGTCACATCACTTTCTGTTTCATCAGAAAATCGCTGCTTAAGTTCCAGTCTGGTTTTGATGATATTATCTATTCTGGATTTCAACAACGAAGGATCAAAAGGTTTCACCAGATAACCATCAACACCAATTTTATACCCTTTGATTTTGTTTTCATTTTCACCCAGGGCCGTGAGTAACACGATAGCGGTATGACTGATTTTCTCATCACCTTTGAGGGCTTGTACAAATTCGAAACCATCCATGACCGGCATCATCACATCCACCACACAAAGCACCGGTTTTACCTTTCGGCAAAGCTCCAGTCCCTCTTTTCCATTCTCCGCACCATAGATCTTATAGTACTCAGAAAGATACTCCATCACATAGTTTCTCAGTTCAGGATTATCGTCTATCACCACCACTGACGACTTCACATCGGTGTTGGTCTTGGGTGCTACATAGGCATCAAGGGGATTCGATGATTTCATTGAACCCAGTAGTTCCACTTCTTGCTTTTCATCAATGAAGCTGGAGATTTCACTGCTCTCAAAAGCGCTTTTGGAGATTGGTAGCTCCACCGTAAATATGCTGCCTGAATCCGTGGAGCTCTTGACCGATATGCTGCCTTTGTGAATCTCTACCAAAGACTTGACAAGCGACAACCCAATACCCGTACCTGTTGTACTCTCTTTGCTATTGGTGGCCTGATAAAACCTGGAGAATATTTTCTCCTGACTCTCAGCAGGGATTCCAATTCCATCGTCACTCACCTCTATGAGCAGGGTTTTGGTGTCCTTCTCTTTCACACCCACAAACAGGTCGACATGACCATGGCTATTGGTAAACTTCAGGGCGTTGGACAGCAAGTTGTACAGTATTTTATTGTACTTGTCAACGTCTATCCAGCACACGATCGACTCATCTTCTACATGAAAATTGAAGTTTATGTTTTTGGACTCAGCCAAATCTATGAATGAGTAGAAAATATTATTGGTGTAGGGTAAGATGTCAACTTCAGACACTTTCAACTTCACTTCCCCGGCTTCTGCCCGCCTGAATTCAAGGATTTGATTGACCAGTCTCAGCAGCCTGTTGGTACTGTGGTCTATCAGGTTTGCTTTGTTTCTGATGAATTCATTACTGTTTTCATGCTCCAAAATTTGCTTGACCGGACCCAATATCAAGGACAAAGGTGTTCTCAGCTCATGAGAAATGTTGGTGAAAAATCTCAGCTTTTCATTGTTGAGTTTTTCATCCCGCTCCCGCTGTACCTTTTCGGTCAGGAGCTCTTGCTTTAACTGAATCCGAAATTTGATTTGTTTCCTCATGAAATACCCAAACAGACCCAATACCAGAGCCATCAGCGCAATTCCCTGATAACTCGCCCAAAATGGAGGCAAGATCTGAATGCTGTAGGAGGAAACCTCACTCCATTTTCCATCACTGTTGCTGGCCCTAATCTTGAAATTGTAGGTTCCATGAAGCAAATTGGTGTATTGCACTGTTCTGGAGTTGCCACTGGTTTCTACCCAATCCTCATCAAAACCTTCCAGCATGTATTGAAACTTATTCAAACGCTGGTTGGTATAGGAGGCCGTAGAAAATTGAATGGAGAAGTTCCTGTTTTCATGGTTTAAACTGACGCTTCTGGAATAATTCAGGCTCCTATCGAGGAGCACCTGCCCATTGAGCTGTACGCCGGGCAAGACCAGCTCATTGTTTACTTTAAACTCCGTGATGATTGGCTTGGGCGACCACTCATTTTCCTTAATATTCAATGGAGAAAAACTGATCACGCCATTTTTTCCTCCTAAATAAACCTTCGAGTTATTGAAATTGTAAAATCCGCTGGAACTGAATACATCGAGCCTGTTCCCACTGTTTACATTGTAAATATTGGCCTGGTTGCTACCCACATCATAGCGGCATATGTTGTTGTTGTTCATATTGAGCCACAAAAAACCATTGGCGTCCTCCACCACATCTGTCACCCACTTATCCTTCAATTCTTTGGGTTCGGATATTTGCCTGAAGGCATTGCTTTCCGGATCAAAGACACCCAGTCCTTTTCGCGTGGCTGCCCAAATCATCCCGCGGGAATCAATGTTGACGTCACTCACATTTTGGTGTGGAAGCCCTCCGGAAGTTTGGCTCTCGGCCAGGAATACGTCGGCCTTTCCATTGGCCAAATTGTACCTGACCGCACCGCTTTCGGTAGCAAACCATAAATTATCATCAAGGTCTACCCCCACCTTGTTGATGTCAAAACCCGGCAAAATGCGAAGAGAAGGCTTATAGGTTTGCATATCTAATAACAGGGCACCTTCGCCATGAGAGCATACTACCAGCTTTCCTGCAAATACTCTGAAGTCAAAAATGGGTGTGTTATTAAAGCCTACATCCACTATGCTTGAGCTTTTTTTGAGGTAATCGTAGATCAGTATTTTCCCATTCCACAAGCCGCAGTAGAACACAATGCCGTCATGCGAATAGATACTGGCTATATCATAGGGGCCGTTGAATAGCGGAACAAAATTACCCTCATCAGAAATGAACAGACCATTGTGTCTGGTCGCCACCACAACTTCATCCTGATAGGTCTTGGAAAAGCCTCTGATTCTTGGCGCCTGGTTATCTATGTACTTCGATATGTCCTTGTTGATTTTAAATTGATTTTCATAAGGATCATACTTATCCAGTCCTTCCTCTGTACCGATCCAAAGTACTCCTGATGGATCAAAATAAAGGGCAGAAACCAAATTATCCACAAGCGAATTATCCTCTGACAATACTGAAAAATACCATTGAAATTTACCTTCACTAATATCCTCCAGTGCATCGCAAACCAACAAACCGCCGAGGGTTCCGACCCAATATTTACCATCCGGTGCCTGGGCCACACATAGAAAATAAGGTCCTAACTTCTCGCTTACTTTATCATCGGGAATTTCCAGATTATTAAACTCATTGAGGCTCCTGTCAAACTTGTAAAGTCCTTTTCGGGTTCCGACAAAAATACCTCCCTGCTCATCTTCATAGATAAAGTACAAATAAGGATTTACAGCGCTGGCTCCGGGCACTTCCAGTGTGAAATATTCGATTTCCGAGATGATTCCAGTACTCCCGAGTTTGACCTTTGCTACACCGGCACTTTCATAAGCACCTATCCAAATATTTCCCTGACTGTCTTCAAAAATCTCCTTCACATAGTTAACCCCTTCCAGCGGAACCTTGGTGAAGGTGCTCTTATCCGGCTCAAACATGTACAGACCGGAATCTTTAGTCCCCACCCAAACCCGATCAAACCGATCCAGGTAGATAGAGCGGATTTCCTCATCTGGTAAACTATTCGGGTCATCGTCATCAGACAAGTAGGTAGTGAAAACATGCGTATCCAGATGCAAACGAGACAACCCTTTTCTGGTCCCAATCCATAGGCTATTCTTGGCACTGTCTAATTTCAGTGCTGTGATGTCATCATTGTACAAGGTGTTTCTAACCTCATCATTGCTGAGGAAGTTTTGAAACTGAAACCCATCGAACCGGTTAAGCCCATAGAATGTACCCAGCCAGATGAACCCCTGATTGTCCTGAACGATGTGTCGAATGGAATTATGCGACAGTCCATCCTTATCATTGTAATGCTCAAATTCTATACTTTGAGACCCGGCGTAAAAGCACGACAGGATAAGTAAGAATATGATGGGTAAATGTTGTTTCATCGGGGTACCGCTTTGCGCACAATAATCTAATTCATTCTTGACAAAAAAGCTGGAAATGGTGCTCCAAAAGGAAAAACAGGGAGCTGATCCGGATGATTCTTCCTATCCAATTCACGATTTCGCATAGATGATCACCTATTTTTCCGGCAGCACAAACTCTACATTTGTCAGCTTCACCACGATGGGGTTTGGCCAGATCTTGTCGTTGTAAACACGCTGAGCTCTGGTGACTGATATCTCCAAATTATGTGAACGCTGAGTGAATAGTGAGACTGGTTTGTTAGTAGGTGAATATTCCACCACCATATCATTCTGCCCCAGCACAGAAATCTCAGTCTCCTCTGTTGCGCGGATACTCTCTGTGTAAAACAGTCGTCTTTTACCTTTGAACCACTCTGGCTGATTGGTAATGAACACATAGGCGGTATTTTCGTCTTTGGCTTTAGTAAACCACAAATCACCATCTTTGATTTGAGTGGGCGCGGTTCTTACATTTTTGACCGCTTCATCGTTAATGAACATCCAAAGGGCCATTTCACGCAGACGCTCTTCCTGCTCAATGGGTATTTCGCCATTGGGTTTCGGCCCCACGTTCATTAGAAAATTACCGCCTTTGGCCCTGATCTCAATCAGCTTGTTAATCAAATCACCACCGTCTTTGTAAACTTCGTTGGTAGGCTTATAAGCCCACTGCGTACCCATGGTCATGCATGTCTCCCAGGGCCCGGGCATGGGTTCGTTCGGGATTTTCTGCTCCGGGGTATTCATCTCCCCACGGGTTACCACGATTTCAGGATACTTTTCGTGCACATATTGCACCAGATTCTTCTTGGAAAACGAGTCGAAAAATGCAAAATCGACTTTGCCATAGTTGGTGAATAATTCATCCACCTGCTTTTTGGAGTATTCAAACAGTTCCGCGTTTTCAGTCACCTGGGTCATAGGCCCTTTGCGCGAGATCAGGTGTCCCTGCTGATGGATGAAGCTGAAATCTTCAGGAGAATAGTAGAAGCCCACTTTCAGCCCAAACTTTCGCAAAGACTGAACCAGCATACCGGTAATGTCCTTACCGTAAGGGGTGTTCATGATATTGAAATCGGTGGTTTGAGTATCCCACATACAAAAGCCATTGTGGTGCTTAGTAGTAAAAACCACATACTCCGCGCCGGTTAACTTAAACAACCTGGCCCATTCGTCGGGATCAAATTTGTCGGGATAGAAGGTCTTCGGGAGTTCATTCATGTACCGCTGAAGGTAATCTTCTGATGCACCCACCATGGAGTGGCTGATGACACTCCCAAGCTGTGAATCCATACTCCAGTGTATGAATATCCCAAATCCCATATCCATAAAATCTTCTTCCAATTCGGGTTTATTTTTCAGCTGGCCAAAAAGTGAAACACTCAACATACACAGCAGCATGGTCATCAAAAATTTTTTGAGTTTATTCATGGTCTTGTTCGTTCGTGGTTTATCGTTTAATTCATTCATAAATCCCCCTCTATCAGGGGCCAGGAGTCAAAATCTCTGTTGAGCTTTTGGCCATCTAATGATTGCATCACCCACTGGTTGTGCGGGGCTTTGGTATCGTAGCCCAGTAGTGGGCCATCGGGAAACTGAAATTGAGTATTTAGTACCTCAGGGTCAGGGTTTTCACGAATCACCTCCTCGAATATGGCAGCAGTCTGAACCTCCTGAAATACGGCCACCAGTCCAAACTCACTGGTGGAATAGATGATAATGCTCACATCATTGGGCCCTGAATAAGCAGACCAGTTTCCCTCTTCTGCTATTACCTGCATTTCATGTGGAACCGACACAGGACCTGCAGCACAGGCAAAGTTTTCGTACACGCCGGTGTTATTCCAATGCATAAAATCATCACCGGGACCTGAGAGGTGAAATACCTCAGACAGATGATCAGCAGTATCGTTGAGAAAAAGGCAAATAGGTCTGGTGACGATTTGTGATTTCCTGCCCCTGTTGACACCTCCGGCGCTCAGCAGAAAATGCCGACCAGCACTGCTGATCTCCGGGGAGGCTTCCGGGCCGTGCCCCTGGCGCACAAAATATCCGTCCTCTTTGTCAAAAAGCAACTCAACAAACCGATCTGCCGGACGATAAGGCATACATGCTCCCATGAACGCATGCCTCATGGCCACTCCAACATGATCATCATAATCATCTATGGCAGCATAGCTTAGCCAGGATTTTACGAATGCCGAGTGATAATCTGTGGTGAGTTCCTGGATGCTTGCTTTTTCATATCTTCTGCGCATCGGTGGGAAATGTTTCAAATTGAAGCTGCTCAGCCCATAGCTCCAGTTGATATAATCAAGCACCTCTCTGGCCGTTTTACTTACTTTTTCAGACGCAAACGCTTCAATATTGAGTAAAGCAGTAATGGTGTATCCCAAATATGGAATGGAATTGAATTCATATAAACCATTGGTTTTCATTTCTTCCATGAGGGATAACAGTTTCTCCTCCATACCATTCCGAACATTGTCATAGTAGCGGTCCGTATTGCCGTGCAGCTGTACCCAACGATTTTTGAGGTAACGAGAGCCTTCGGTCATCAGCATATGGTTCTCAGTTTCCATCACCATTCCCAAAGTTCTGGGAACTGTATAGCTGAACTTGCCTCCATCCTCTATCATCAATACCTCCAGCAGGTACTTTTTGGTTTCAGGATATAAGACATCTGGTCGTTCACCAAATTTCCAAAGGATGGTGGTCAGGATGGTGAGTGTAAAATCATAATCTCCTTTGGGGTTCATGGACCAAGAGGAACCGCAATTTCCCCAAACCGGAAGTCTTTGTATAACGGCATTTACGTCTGACACATCTTGCCGCAATAGCAGCCTGGCCAGAAGAATGATAGCGGCATCCCCCTTTTTCACTAACATGTCCTCGGTAATGGGCATGGCAGCAATGGTCTTGTAAATGCTATCGGCAAAAGCAGATTCCTTTTTCCATTCCAGTGTCCGATCATGAGGAACATCCACATTCCCAGCCTCCATCTCCACATCACGGTATTTGATAGCCCCTAAAACCTGTGATTTGAGCTGAATGTTGTTGGCTAATAACAACATCGCAATGGAAAAAATAACGATGTATTTTACTACTTTCTTCACCTTAGACATGCTTGACCTGTTCTTTATCCTAATCTATGTTAGGCGAGTTTTCAATTCTGAATTCGTTTACTCGCGGCATTAGTGAACCACATCATCGGTGCTAACCGGAGCATCTGTCATCTGAAGTACCAGCCTACCACCTTCAGTAATCTGGCGATGATTGATCGTGTTGCCATTGACCCGTTTATTATTCCAATGTGCCGATTCTACATAGACATGATCCGGGCTGTTGTTAATGGTTTCAATGGTGAATTCGGACCGGGAGTAAAAATCCGGGTTCAAGTCAATACGTACCTTATCAAAAATGGGACTACCAATTTGGTATTCGGGATCTTCGTCCGTTCCCCCATTCATTTGAAATAAGCCTATTTTCATCAATACTGCCAAACTTCCCATCAAACCCTGATCTTCATCTCCATTGTAGCCGGAAGCGGGAGATAATCCACTAAAGGTTTTCCTGACCACATTGCGCGACCAGTATTGGGTCAGGTCTGGTCTGCCTATTTTTTGAAAAACAAATGCGGTCTGTATGGAGGGTTGATTTCCATAATTAATGGGTATTCTTCTGTATTCTGGGTGTTCTTCCACGTCGTGAGAAGTGCCCGCCGTGAATCCCAATTTAATGGCCTCTTCAAATTGCCTATTGAGTTTTTGCACCGCTTTTTCTTCGCCACCCATCAGCTGAGCCAACCCCGCTAAGTCATGTGGCACAAACCAGGTAGCCTGAGCACTGTTTGCTTCTATAAATCCAACTTTGTAATCGTAGGGATCGAAATCTTCGTGCCACTGGCCTTCCACGTTCTTTGGACGCATCCATCCCGTAGATTCATCATAAACGTTTTTGAAATTTTCAGATCGCTTTAAGAAATACCTGTAATCCTCCTGATGCCCTAGTTTTTTGGCGAATTGGGCAAGTGTCCAATCCTGATAGGCATACTCCATTGTGAGACTTCCGCCATCCTGATGACCTCCAAATTTTCCTTCCGGCAAAGGATAGGGCACGTAGCCTTTTTCCAGGTAGTATTTCAAACCCCCTCCTAAATTGGTATCGTGCTCATAGCCTGCTTTTTCCATGATACCGCCGGGCATATGATTCTTTTTCAGTACTTGATAAATTTCCTCCAGATCTCCATCAATCAACCCTTCCTGAACCGCGCTCACGATAAAAGGGGTGCTCGATGCACCAGTCATCACATAGGTGTAATTCCCTCCTGATGGCCCCCTGGGCACCAGGCCACCATCTTTTTGATACTGTAAAAGCGAAAGGACAAACTGTTGCTTTATCTCAGGATAAACAAGCCCCCATAGCGTATTGATGGTCCACTGGGCTCCCCAAAAGGAATCGGAGTTAAAGTGGTTGAACTGAGGTTTGCCACTATTATCCAGAGGTAGTTGTCCCACCCTGAAGGTCGCACCGGTATTGTCCGGATAGGCACCATTTGCGTCGTTGATAATTCTTCTTCCCTGCAGGGCATGCCATAAGTCTGTATAAAATCTTCGCTGGTCTGTTTCGGTGCCGCCCTCTACTTTGATTCTGCCCAATAAACCATTCCATTCATTCTTAGATTGGGACACCACACGGTCAAAATCCCAGTGTGGCAATTCTTCCTTGATGTTCAACCCGGCATTGTCCACAGAGGTGTAGGAAATCCCTACTTTCATGAGGACTTCCTCTTCAGGGTTCGTGAGTCGAACCAAATAGTTTTTGGTCTCACTGTCTTGTTCAATAGCCGCTACGTCTGTGCTGAACATTACTTTAAAGTACACTGTAAATGGTTTGGGCCTTCTTCCGGTAGCCTCCATGACCACTTTTCCCGAAAGTTCATTATCACCGCTCAGCGTCAATTCACCATCAATGTTTGCACAAGGCCCCAGCATGGTATGAAGGTTAAATAACATGGCAGGACGTGCGTTTTTTGGAAAGGTGTATTGATGCAACCCTACACGCGTAGTACTGGTTAATGCTGATTTTATGCCATACCTATCAAGTTCTACATAGTGATATCCGGGTGATATTTTTTCAGTTTCATGACTGAAACCGGAATAAAAATCCTTGTAGATGGTATTTTCATTCGCATCTGATAGGGTCACTGGCATTACAGACACTCCAGACATTTGCCATGCATGAATGTGGCTAAATCCCTTGATGGTATCGGTTTTATACCTGTAGCCGCTTCCCCATGCACCATCAATTTCGGTATCAGGGCTGAGATTCACCATCCCAAACGGTCTGCTTGCTGATGAGAAGAAAAACCACCTGGAATTCTCGGTGTCCAAAGCAGGATAAACCAACTCGGTCAGTGATTTGGTGTCCTCAAACTTGTCTGGCGCATTCACATTTAGTTTGCATGAACCAGCAACACCCAGCATCAGGCATAGTAAAAAATGTATGTATAATTTATTCTTAACCATTTATATTCTCTTTAAAGAATCATGAGTTGAGTTTTCGACGAATCACACAGAATGCATTTCCGGCTTTTCAACACTTCGACTTTACTCATTTGATGTTTTCATGGATATGATTTTCCCAGGCTCCTCTGATCATGAGAAGGGCTGAAAAAAATCACATAGACCCTCTAGCTTTAATTTGTTAAGCATACCACTTGCTTATCTGGCAGATGTCACTCCTAGTACGCCAGCCAATCAGAACCTGATTTCGGCATACTTCCTCCTACTAAAAAAATAGAGTGAGAACCGGATGAAACACTACCAGAGTGAAGCTTCAAAAGGCAGACAAAAAAGTTTCATCCGCCTTTTGAAACAACATTGACATTAGAAGATTATAAAAACCAATCTGCTAGTATCCATCATTTTGGGAAATGGATGGAATGGTTCTATCAATCTCTTTCTGAGGAATCGGACGCAGATAATGCGTGCTCTTCATTTGACCTAATGCTACAGTCCATGGGTTCATGGACGAGGTGCGCTCGACCAGTTTTTCAGTTCTTTTCAGGTCGTACCATCTGCAGTATTCACCCATCAATTCCCTGGCACGCTCATCCAATATCATATCGATATCCAGGTTTCCGTTAGCTCTGTAGGATACTGTAGCCATAGAGGAGAGATTGGCTGGCTGTGATGCACACAAAGGATCACTTCCTGCATTGGCACCAAGTGCTCTGTCAACTATCGCATTATAATAAACCTCTGCACCCCCCAGGTTACCATTGGACGCTCCCTTCAGGATGGCCTCAGCGGCGATCAAATAAGCTTCAGCAGATCTGAAAAGCGCCAGATCAAATGTCCCTTGTGCTTCGTCATACGGGAGACCTGGCTGCCAGAACTTCCACATAAGAGGGGTCATATCCTTGATGTGATAAGGCGTAACAGGATTAATCCCGATTTCATCCAGATTCAGTACGGCATAGCGCTTGCTACCTCCTACATCCATACCCTTGTCCGAAGCGCTGGCAGGATTGTTCCATGGAGGAAAATAAACAACCGTATCTCCTGTTGCAATATTGATGGTGGTACCTGGATTATTAAGATCCGGAACAAAGTCGTTAACGTCACTTAAGGCGTACATCGCTTCTACAAAATTGTGATGATATCTGGTATCGAGTGTCGGATCAAACAACCTGTAGGTCGCTGGAGTAGTGATGTAAGTGTTTCTGCCTCCATGACGGTTATAGTCGCCCGTTCTTCCCGGAGAGCCGGGGATACTTTCGGCATCACCCCCGAAAAGGGAATGGTAATCATTACCTATCTGGTACTCGCTAGGCTCATCATTATCACTACCATTGGTTTGAATATTGTCGCTATACTGTACTGCAAATACGATTTCCGCATTTTTATCATTCTGAGCCGGGAAAGTCTCCTCCAGCGGATTCTCAGCGTGAAGCGGGAATAACTTGTGATACTCTGGCTCCAGCGGATACTCTGCTATGATCATATCTGCATAATCAACTGCTTTGTCAAAATCAGCGGCCGTTCCTCCCAGCGAATTGTTATAATTCCATCCTCTTGTGAGGTGAACTCTGGCTAAAAGAAACTGTGCAGCACCTTTTGTGGCTCTGCCATATTCCGTATTCCCTTTAGTGGGCAATACTGCTTCTGCCTCTTCCAAATCTTTGATGATCTGATCATAAACCTGATCTGCAGGTACTTTGGTCACTTCTCTGCTGGCGGTAGTAGTCTCCACCAAAGGCATCGGAATATCGCCCCACTGCTGCACAGCATAGAAATAAGCAAATGCTCGCAGGAACTTGGCCTCTCCCACTCTGATAGCCAGGACATCAGCGTCTATTCCCTGAACATCATGCTGTCTTGAGATCGCAGTATTGGTTCTGGAAATTTGACTGTAGAGCAAATCCCACAAGTTTGTAGTTGCGCCTACATTAGGGGTAAATCGGGTATCATAGGTGTTTAGTACACTCCCCTGATTTCCGCTGCCTGCTTCATCCCAGGCCAGGCTGGTGAAGAGGTCCGTACCCATCATCACCAAATCACGCTCTTTGTGTATTTCCCTAAGCTTGGTGTAGTTTGACCGAACAAGATCCTCGAACCCTTGCGCAGTAACGTAATAATTATCTGTGGTCTGATAGGAAACCGAATTCTCATCCAGGAAATCCTCGCAACCGGTACTGAACAGCGTCACAAGTACCAGAGCTACTATATATTGTTTATTAATTAGTTTCATTTTGTAAAATTTTGTGTTGGAAATAAACCGACTAGAAAGAGACATTTAAACCAAACAAATAGGTCGCAGATGGAATACCATCATTGTAAGTGCTGGAGTTAAATTCCGGATCCATTCCATCAAAATCGTGGAAAACAAATGGATTGGATACCTGGACATACATCCTGAAGTTGCTAAACCCGAATTTATCCAAGCCCGTAGACGGCAATGTGTAGCCCAATGTGATGTCAGAGATTCTGACAAAACTCGCATCCTGATAGAAAATCGCTCCTCTGTAAGGATTATTCGCAATACCTGGTCCATAGTACTCATTGGAAGGATTGTTAATCGTCCAGTAATTGAGGTTCAGGGCATTGTATCTTCCCGCTCCAACTTCACCCATGGTTCCAGATAGCATGCTGTTTCTGTACGTAGCTCCCTGGCTTGTGTAGATCAGGAAAGAAAGGTCGAAATTGCCATAGGTAAACTTATTGGTCATACCCATTGTCCAGTCAGGCTGCTCAGAGCCAATCACTTTCCTATCATCCTCACCTTCATTTGAAGATATCTGACCATCATTATTTTGATCCACCACCTTTACCGAACCAGGTACCTGGTTGTATTCAGAAGCAGCTTCTTCTTCATCCAATTGCCAGATTCCGTCAAACTCATAATCGTAGTGAGACTGTAGTGGGTGCCCTACAAAAAGGCCTGTAGCAATATCAGCCTGTATTCCATCATTACCAATGGAGAGGATCTCATTAACATTTCTGGCAAAGTTGACACTTGTGGTCCATTTGAACTTCGAATTGACAACATTCACTGTGTTCAAGCTCAGCTCCACTCCTCTGTTAGCCACTTCACCCACATTGGTGGTGACACTACTGAAACCTGAAGAGGTCGGGATTTGCTCATTATAAATCAAATCCACTGTTTTTCGGTTGTATACTTCCAAACTGGCACCGATCCTGTTTTTAATGAATCCCATATCAAGACCGATATTCAATTCCTTACTTTTTTCCCATTTCAGGTTTCTGTCTGCCAAATTTGACGGAGCAAATCCGTATGCCTCTGAACCATCAAAGTCATAAGGCGTATTGACCAATCGTGCTTGCGTGCTGTATGGAGAAACAGAACTGTTACCTACCAAACCATAACTCACTCTCAACTTCATATCGGAAATAGCCTCAATGCTATTAATAAAATCTTCTTCACCCAGTCTCCAGGCCACTGCTGCGGATGGGAAAAAGTCCCATTTGTTACCCTCACTCAATTGTGAAGCGCCATCCCATCTGCTGGTAAGCGTGAGTATGTATTTGCTTTTGAATCCGTAAATGAGTCTTCCCATATAGGAAAGCAAAGATCTTTCGGTCAGTCTTGTGTCCAACTCGACAGGTCGGCCTGTGCCATAAGCGTACCAGAGAGAATTGTAGGGAAGTTCATCCACGTAGCTATCCATTTCTTCGTTTCGCTCCTGAAAGCTACTTTGCACTCCAGTCAGCGTGAAATCGTGCTCACCAACCTTCTTGTTATAGGTGATAATGTTATCCAGGGTATAATTGGATATATCATCCGTCTGGCGAAATGATCTTGGCAGCAAGGTAGTTTTCCTGTCTTTGGTCATCGTACCTCTGAACTGACCAAATCTGGAATTATCCACGCTGGCAGAAAGAGATGATTTGATAGATAATCCATCCACTGGAGTCAGTTCGATGTAAGCATTTCCGAAGAAAGTGTTAGACCTGGTTTCATCCTGAAAGTTGTAAGGATCAATTTCAATGAGAGGATTCAAAACCTGCTTATCGTTGATGCCCATCCAGGCAGCGTAACCATTCCATTCAAGCTCCTGGTTTTCATCAGGATTAAGTACCTCATCGTAGTGCGCAACACCTGTTGGTCTCGCTCTGTAGGCACTTCTCAATGCTTCATTGGAGCCCATTTCCTGCTTCGCCAGACTGTAATTAGCTGTGAAACCTACCTTCAAAAAGTCATTGACTTTACTATCCATGCTACCTTTAATGTTGTAACGCTGGAATTTTGTGTTCTTCAAGTTTCCGCCTTCATTCAAATACCCGGCTGAAAAATGGTAGTTCGTACTACCGCTTCCTCCACCCACTGATATGGAGTGATTTGTCTGCATGGCCGGATCGGATATTTTATCCAACCAGTCTGTACTTCTGCCGGACTCAACCAGGTCCATCTCTGTAGAAGTGAATGGTCTGGAAGTACCTCCGTTGAGCTCATTGTCTGTAACGCTGGCCTTGTAAAACTGCTGAGCGTTCATCATGTCTGGTAGGTGGGCAGGTACTTTTACTCCTGCATAGCCACTGTAGCTGACCACTGGTTTACCTGTGGACCCTCTTTTGGTACTGATAATGATCACCCCGTTGGCTCCTCTGGAACCATAAATGGCAGTTGATGAGGCATCCTTCAGGATATCCATTGACTCAATATCAGCAGGGTTGAGCGCATTGATGTCTCCACCCATTACACCATCAATCACCACGAGTGGTTCGTTGCTATAATCTATGGAACTCAAACCTCGAATGTTAATACTATATCCTGCTCCTGGTCGGCTGCTCTGCTTAGAAACAATCACACCCGCAGCCTGACCTTGAATAGCCTTAGCTGCCTGTACCGGGTTAGCTCTTACAATATCTTTTGACTCAACCGAGGCTATTGCGCCAGTCACGTCTTTCTTTTCAACCTGACCATAACCTATCACCACTACTTCCTCCAGAGAGGTGATATCTGGCACCATAGATATATTGATGGTTGACTTGGTGCCTACAGTTACGTTTTGTTGATGAAATCCTATAGAACTAAACACTAAAACGGCATCCGGACCTGGCACTGTAAGTGCGTAGTTTCCATCGAAATCTGTCACTGTACCTGTAGAAGCACCCTGAACAAGAATATTCACTCCTGGTATAGGTGCATTTTGATCATCTGTTACCAGTCCTGAGACTCGTGTCTGGGACCAGGAAGTACTCGCATAACCTATTAGTAAGGCTAACAATAAGAGTCTACGTTTTCTCATAAAAATCATTTTTTGGTTAAAAAATTGAACTCCCTTATGGATTATCGAGCCTCAAGTAAATTTAATCGTCAATTTTCCTAATGGATGATTTATCCAAAAACATGGATGATTTATACATTTAGCAAAAAACAGCCTTTTTATTGCGTATTCAATGATTTTGTGGCGATTTATTATTTTTAAATTGCGAATTTTATTAATTCAAGTTCCTTTTCACCTTGATATAATTTAACACAATTCTATCATTTCGCAGAAACATCCATGCCCTGAACAAAATATCCATGGATTCGATCTTGGGAGCTATGTGTTGGTCATCTCAGGATTAGAAGTTCTTCAATCACGTCCCGATTTGATCAATAAAAATTCATTTTTGAATAGGGGAAATGTCAATTTCCTGAGGATTGCAGGATCAATCGTGCGATTTCCGAGCTCCTGTATAAAGGTGTGCATGGAAAACAGAGGATTAGCTCCCGTACTTCGGACTTTCTCATCCACAGTCTAGTACAATTTCAGATCATTCACCCCCGGCTGTAGAGGAATGGTATTCAGATCGCTATCGACTTCCTCTCCATTCAGAACAACTCTTGAGTAGAGTTCGCCATCGATATAAAACGCCCCGGACATGTTGGAGGGCATTTCTATGAGGTAACGCTCTGTATCATCCGGGTGTCTGGTGTATTGAGCTTTTATGGCCCCTCGAATGGTCGGCACTTTTATGGAGCTTGAATTCAAATTGCCCATTTGTGGCCTAATTGCTACAGTGGCATAACCTGGCGTTTCAGGCTGAATCCCCCACAAATACCTTGGAATGATATTGGCTGGGGTAGCCCCCCAGGCATGATTCCAGTCTGAATTGGGCTTGTATTTCATGTCCCAGGCTTCCAAAGTAATGGTTGATCCAATGTTTATCATGTTATGCCAACTTCTGTCATGCGTGGCAGTCATCAACTGAAAGGCATAGTCTGCTTCATTGGCCTTGTACAACGCTTCCATGAGATATTGGGAGCCATACACACTACAAGCCATGCCACGAGATTTGATAAATGCTGCCACGGAACTTACCTGTGCTTCTGGAACGATACTAAATGCCAAAGCCAGCATATTGGAGTGGAGTGAAGCATGATCCGTACCTACACCGTCTACATAAACGCCCGCTTTTTCATCCAACAATTTATCGTTGATCGATTGCCTGACTTTTAGTGCCAGCTGATGAAGTTCTGTAGCTTCCTCAGGCTTATTCAAGATCCTGGCAAACTCTGTGATGATCTCCAGATTGCGGTAATAGAAGCAATTCACCACGGTATTGATCGGCTTAAAAACAAAACCATCGCGTTCGCCTTCTTCGGTGGCCAACTTCCAACCTGTATCCTTTTGAGCCGGGGGCCAGTCGACTATGTCTTTCAATCGGTCTTTGGGGTTTTTAAAACCCAACTTTTTCATAAAATCCGGCGTAGCGTTCTCTGAACTGATCAACCCATCCTCACCACGCAGTTCCATCAAGGTCTTGTGTTTTAGTTCTTCGTAATACTTAGCAATGAGCTCCGTATTTCCGGTATACATGTAATCTGCATGAAACATGAGTGCTACGTGCAGTTGCCACTCTGTAGGCCAGGTGGGGTTTTCCATGAAATATTCCATGGTGAGCCGAGCCATGGCATATTCCTGATCCGTGGTATAATGGCTCAACTGGTTGAGGTAGGCATCGGCTTCATAAGGAATACGCTCCCTATCACCATCCACATACAAACCCGCAAAAGTTGTTGCCTTAATGGAGTATTTACACAGGTCCCATACCTTATTCAAAATACTATCCGAACTGGTGAAATGGCTGGCATCATCTTCCCAATAGCCGTGATGGAATAATTGCGTAAAATTCTCTGCTCTCAGTTTTCCTTGGGCACCTTTCACCTCCACATATCTAAATGGCATTAACACCGGAAACGAATCAGGTAGCTGTACGGCCTGAGGTTTGGTGTTTCTCTGGTCCGGTACTATCTGCAAGGTATAGCTTGACACTGAAGGACTTACAGGTACTTTGACCTGCTGATACCGAATCGTCTTCTGAGGATTTCTGTTTATTTGATTGTCGATCAGCTGCTCTCCAATATGGACGATGAGCGTATCCCTGATCTCAGATTTGTAGTGAAAGGCAAGTGTAGAGAAAGCCGCTTTTCCGAAATCTATGAAGTAAGAATCATGATCCACTTTCCTAAACACAGCAGGCTTGATGCTATCCACCTGAAAATAATTGGCACTGGTAATGACGTCTTCCTTTGCTCCAATTTCAAAACGCTGAAAATCCGAAAATGGGGTCTCTTGATCCTGTTCATCCCAAATTTTGACCTTCCAAAAATAGGTACCAGACTCCAGTGACTTTTCTTTAAACTCCACATTGATTGACTGCTTATCCGAGACTTTGCCCGTATCCCAAATGTCTCCTTCATTTTCAGCTATCAAATCTCTGGATGATGCCACCAGTATCTGATAAGCAGTCTGCCTACGCGCTGAGGTCGGTACTTCCCAGGCAAATTCGGGGGTGTGATCCGCGATGATGGTACCGGCTGGTTGTCGTATGAATTCAACACTTAAACCCTTGGGAACAGAAAAGTCATCACTCACCCTGGGCGACTGCATGCACCCGACAGTGGCTATTATCAGGATAAGAAAAGTGACCCCAAAAGGAAGTTGACAATAAGACTTGCTATGAGACATTGTTTTAGACAATAAATTGGTTGCACCCGCCACCTAAGTGATCCATATCAGAATAGTTTTATCCAGAAGGTAGTGACCATCCTTCTTCCATCAAATGGATGACTGACCCCAGGCAGGGTAAAGTTGATTTAAAACGGCTATCAGCCCAGCTTATCAAAATCAGGATTCCAATGGACAATTTTTTGGTCATACATAGCATCAAGGCCCATTTGCACACATAACGCGGCCTTCGCTCCGGATATGACATTGGAAGCTGGTCTTTTGTTGTTGACAATGTTGTCCCGAAAATCCATTAAGGCCTGCTTGCTTGGTTCGATATGATCCACTACAATGGGAATTCCCTTTCCTTCGTCCCAGGAGACTGTGGCTCCGGACACCCCGTCTACCTCTCCCAGTTCTTTATTGAGTTTTCCTTCCGGGTAAAACCAGGCCTTGTCATAACTCAGGATGAGGGTGCCTTTATCTCCCATTACTTTGATTTGGTAATCATCTTTTGAATTGGCCGTTAAGCAGGTGAATTTTGCTTTGACCCCCTCCGGATAGTCATAGATCAGATGGATGTTGTCGTAGGTTTCCCTTCCGTCTTTCCAATAATCCACTCCACCGAAACCAGCTACCTTGTTGGGGGTAGCATCTAAAACCCAGTTGGCAAAATCCAATTGGTGTGAGCACAATTCGGCCAATAGTCCGCCGGAATATTCTCGGTACATTCTCCAATTAATGATCCTTTCCAAATCAGGAGATGGAACAGACCTTCTCCAGTTCCCATTTCTATTCCATTGGCACTCAAAGGCCTGTATCCGGCCCAGCTCTCCCTTTTTGATCAGGTCTACTACATGAGTGTACAATCTGGAACTATGGTATTGATGACCTGTTTGGAATACCTTTTTGGACCGATTGGCCACACTCACCAGGTCCTGTATATCCTTGTAGCCTTTGGCCATGGTTTTTTCACAATACACATGCTTGCCCGCATCAATGGCATCCATGGCAATATTTGCATGCATACTAAAAGGCGTAGCGATGAGTACGGCATCAATGTCCTTATCATCAAGGATTTTTCTATAATCACTGTACCCCTTCACCTGCTGATCTGCCACCTTGCTCAACCCCTCTTCCAGGCGAAAGGGGAGAATATCCGCACAAGCCGCCACATCAAAATGATCAATGCTATTGATATTGGGTATTAAGCCCTGCCCCCTCGATCCGGTGCCTATCACACCTATTTTTATCTTATTGTTGGCGTCATTCAAGCCAATGATTTTTGCTGTTGTTAATGTAGAAGTTGCTATTCCGGCTGCCGCCACACCACTTTTGATTACAAATTCCCGTCTCTTCATAATAACACTATTTAATAAAAAATCACCTTTGATTCTAAGCATCAAAGGTGACCCTAACAACCCTTAAATTAACCTAAACTGACTTAATCTCCCAACCGGGCTCGTACGTTCTGGACCATAATTTCATGGCCTCCCTATTGTATATCCGACCCGTATTTTCATCCACTTCGTAGGCATCGTCAATCCTGTAAGCGATGTTGGCATAGTGTGTCAACATCTGACTGATGGCGCCCTCATCAATGGGTGAGGTCAATGCTGCTTTACCGCGAATGGCGTCAAAGAAATTCTTTGTGTGCATGGTAGACATGTCTCCACCTCCTCCAAGGGCAGTTCCGGCTTCCGTACCCGAAGAAAGATTTTCCCTGATAAGTTCTCCCTTTAGACTGTAGAGTTTGTAACCCTCTCTGTCAATAAAAACCGAACCTTCAGATCCGTAAATGATGGTACCTCTGCCAGCACCAAACTTATAATATCCGTTTCTACTCTGACCGTCCCATTGGATCACCTTATTACCTGAAAACTTGAAAGTGGCTTCCATGGTGTCATACATTTCCCAACCATCGTCTTTGTATTGGTATTTACCTGCATTGACCTCTACACGCTCCGGATATTTCACCTGCAGCGCCCAGCGGGCAATGTCCAGTTCATGTGTGGCATTGTTTCCGGTCTCTGCTGTACCGTAATTCCAGCCATACCAATGCCAGTTGTAATCCCAGGTATTATCAGTATATGGTCTTCTTGGCGCAGGCCCCTGAAACAACTCCCAATCCAGTCCCTCTGGTGGGCTGGCAGGTGTTTGATGTGGTACGGCCCCTCTTCTGCTGGTGTAGAAGGCAATGGCTTGATAAACATCACCAATGATTCCATCATGAATGTCTTTGATGATTTCCTGTGATTGTGGAGAAGAACGCTGCTGGTTTCCCATCTGAACCACCTTATCATATTTTTTCTGATAAGCCACCAACAACTCACCTTCCCTTGGGTTGTGGCTACATGGTTTTTCCAAATACACATGCTTACCTGCCTGCATCGCCATACACGCCCCTGGTGCATGCCAGTGGTCAGGTGTGGCCATGAATATGGCATCTACTTTTTTATCGTTTATTACTTTGCGAATGTCATTTTCCAACTTCGGCTTATCACTTGTTACCTCGGCAAACATCGCCGCGGCTCTTTCCCGCTGGCTTTTCATGACATCACAGAGATAAGTGAGCTCTACGTTATTGTTCTTATCGGCAATCGCGTCTTTGTATGCCGGAAATCTTCGCCCCAGGCCTTGCAGGGCCACACGAATGCGATCATTGGCACCGATAATTTTGGAATAGCTTTTTGCGCTCATCGCATTTAGCTGGCTAGTCAGACCAATACCAGCAGCACCTGCAGTTGCTTTTATTATGAAGTTTCTTCTGTCTTTTCTCATCATTACTCAGCTGTATTTTTATCTAAAGGACGAATTTTAATATTTCTAAATGACACCAAATCACCATGGTCCTGCAAAAGGATTTGCCCTCTGTCCAGTTCACCGAAATCTTTCCATTTCACATATTTACTTTCTGAAACCAGTTTTCTGTATTCCGGGCTTTTCCTTTCATATTCCAGCACTTTCACACCATTCAGCCAATGCTCAATATGGTTGTTAATGGACTTAATGTGAGCTGTATTCCACTCCCCTATTGGCTTTATTGGCTTGTTGGTATCTGCCTGAATCAGGTCGTAAAGAGAGGACACCGTTCTGCTTCCTTCATGATTGCCCAACTTGGCATCCGGGTGCAGCTCATCGTCCAGTATCTGATATTCTAACCCGATCGAAGAGCCCGGCCCTTTGTTGATTTCCGTATCTACATAGTATTTGATACCACTGTTGGCGCCCGGAGTGAGTTTAAAATCCACCTTCAACTCGAAATCACTGAATAACTCCTCAGTAACGATATCGCCGCCTGCTCTGGACTCAGCACCGCCTGATGACAGCACGGATAATACCCCGTCTTCCATTACCCAGCCTTTTTCTGGGAAAGCATCCAACTTAGCACCTTTCCAACCATTGGATGTTTTACCATCCCAAAGCAACTTCCATCCTTTCTTCTCTTCGTCAATCGTCAGGTTATTTTTGGTAACGACCGGCTGCAAAGGCGAGCTTTTAGCATACTTGCCCAGATCCGAGGTGAGGATTTTAACATTCCTCCACATGATCTGCTTGCCCTCCTGACTATCTTCTTTGATACTGTGCACCTGCAACCCGATAAATCCTGTAGCGGTTTTATCGTCAACGAGGTAAGCTGCCGGCACACTATTGATCCATGTTCTGATGGTGTCAGCGATGGCTTCTATTCGGTAATGATTCCATTCATTTTGCTTGAAGGCCTTCTGCGCTTCCGGATTGTTCTCCATGGTGTTCAACCACCCTCTTCTGGCCTCATCATATATACCTGCACTCCATGCTCTTTCTGATGGGTCAATTTCTATCTGATACCCGTGCACCCTGCCATTGAGGTAATAGTCAAAACTGTTGCTCCTGATTTGAACACCTGAGTTCATCGATGGATCCACTTTGTACTCCAGCTCCAGGATAAAATCTCCATACAATTCATCTGATCTCAAGAAAGTATTTGGTGTATTCGAGACAGTGGTTCCTACTATGGCTCCATCCTCTACTTTATATGTGGCATCACCGCCAATTTTGGACCACCCGGTCAAGGTTTCACCATCAAACAAATCAACCCAGGGGGCCGAATCTTTTGCTTCGGTTTGACATCCGAAAAGACTCGCCGAAACTAAAAATGAAAGTATGATTTTTAGTGTGTTAGTTTTTGTCATCATATAAAATAAGTCTGGTTAAATAATTGTAATAATTTCAAAACTAGCATGTACGCTATATTCAAATATGGATTTTTTACTCAAAAACATGGTCAGAAATAGAAATATTCGATATTTCTCCGGTCAAGGTAAGAAATTAACTTTATTTCCAATTTCCAGATTGCTCATACCTTTCGGTGCAGACACACCATCGTCATCAAAGGGGTGTTATCCGTGATGGGATTCGAGCCGTTAGTGATTCTATTTTCGAGTGGGAAGATCGCTCCTTAAAGCAAACGAATTTCTCATTTCACTTTTTCCTGATCCCAAAGCCTATACGGATCTTCGTAAGCAATCATTTGCTCCAACAATAAATCTTCCATCTCTCTGAGCTTGTCGGCATACTCAGGGTTTGAAGCAAGGTTTGTTTCCATCTCATCATCCCGCCGATGTTCTGCCAAATATTCATGTGGGTTTTCGGCCAGATTGAATAATTGCGTTTCTCTCACCTCTCCATCCATCATGTCGTACTTGATCAATTTCCAATCACCTTTTCGTACCGTTCGCATTCCGGGTTTTGTCCCACCACAATAAACACCGTATTGCACATCTCTCACACTGGACTGCTCTCCCATCAATACGGGTTTGAAACTCGTACCCTGTACTGTTTCAGGTATTTCAACACCTGCCAACTCACAAACAGTGGGTAGGATGTCCGACAGGTAGATGTTTCCTTCTACTCGCTGATGGGCCTTGATTCCGGGACCCTTAACTATAAACGGAACCCTCCAGGTGTGCTCATACAAATTTTGCTTACCCATCAGACCATGTCGACCGATCGACATCCCATGATCCGAAGTGTAAATGATGTAAGTATTATCCAACTCACCCATATCTTCCAGTTTTTTCAACACTTTGCCGAGTTGGGTATCAATATTTTCAGAGCAGGCATATTCCCTTCCCAATTCGTTTCTGACAGTAAGGGTGTCTCTTCGCTTCCAAACCCCACTCACGCGCTCCTCATCTCTCAGCTCAGGATGTCCATGAAAAAATGGATGCTTCATTAAGTAATTTTCCTGCAATGGAGGAAGGTTGGGGTTGAACAGTGGGTAAGCAAGTGTATCGTCCAGGTTGACTGCTCCATACTTATCCAATAATTCAGGTGTACCGTTTCTGGGGTCATGCGGATGTGAAAAACCAAAATATATGAAAAACGGATCCTTTTCCCTGGTTGCTTCTCTTTCCTGTAAGTAGCTCAAGACTTGATTGGCATGCCAGGCACTTCCGTCTTCCGCTGTTCCTTCCCGATTGGTTTTATCCTTTACTACCGCAAACTGTCTGTTTGCTCCCGGGTACGAGTTTCCCCTTTTACAGGTCCTCATCGTTTTGTAACCGGCTCTATTAAACACCGCACCGATTGTAAAATCATCTATCGGATGTAGATCTGTTTGTTTTGAAAACTCCGCACTGGGTGGTAAGTGCCAAAGTGTCCTTCCACTCATGATCATGTGCCTGGATGGCGTGCACACGGCTCCACTCATAGACCCCATGTGTCTTGCGCTTTCTATCACCATACCGGCTTCAGCCAGTCTGTCAATATTGGGTGTCTCCAATACCGAGTTTGGATCATAGGTCTTCAGGTCGAATGCCGACTGATCGTCTACGAGTACAAAAAGAAAGTTGGGTTGTCGAGGTTCAACGTCACATCCGAGCAGAATAACGGCACAGATTAAGCTGAGTGTAATCTTTTGTAAGTGTCTCATTTCAAATCTTTTCATCATTTCTTCAATATAAGTTGTCGAATAATAGGCGCTATTGCTTCACCACAATGACCACTTTCTGAAAAGCCTTTTCCAAGCGGAAATCGATTCGATTTGGGTCATTGCGGCTTTTCATGCCTTTGCGGGTTGCAATGAGTTTCCCGTCCACATAGATTTCGATATAAGCAGGATTCAGCCTTTTGGGTACACCAATTAACACGGCTTCATTATTTTGAATTTCAAAGCCGTTTTCGGTTCGTTCAATCGACAGTGTCACCGGCTCCCTGATACTGAGTATTTCCCAACCCTCACTGGAATATCGGGTAGCTCCCGCTGTAAAAATGAAATCAAGCTCATCGGCGGTTTCGCGAGTGATGCTGAGCAGGCCTTTCTGGTAAAAATCTTCTGCCTCGACGATATCATTTTGGGAAGCTGCTACCACAATGCGATCTTTGGTGACCTTGTCTTCATGGGTAACCTGAAGGACCTGCGATGATTTATTGTTCTTATTTTCAGAAAAGTCAACCTCTGATATGACCTGGTTCTTACCCTCCATAAAAGGATTGAAGACCACCACAAACGGGTCATTCCAGGCTTCTTTGTTGCTACGGATGACTAGGGTCGGTATTTTTTCATCCACCAATGCTGCAGGTGCTGAGGACTTACTCAGTGCATTGGATTTTGGACCTTTTACGGCAAAATACTCCCGGTTTTCTCCACCTTTCATCCATACGTTCAAAAAGCTGGTGGGATGTTCTCCACCCTGGAGGGTAAAAAGTGCATTCAAATCATGCGAAGTGGCCATTGACTTTTCATCAGTGAAATAATCATATGCCGTTAAGAATCCAGGTTCCTTCAGTTTCTCGGAAGAAGTGAGCGGCAATGACTCGTTATTTTCATCCAAGAAACTCAGTGACTGCCCCAGGCTGTGGAAAAAGTAGTCGTGCTTTTGACGCTCTGCGTCTGGTCTTTCAGAACGGAATACATCCAACACATATCCTTTTCCTGACTTGCCGTTGATGATGGCCGTCAGCCGTTGTTGGTTGGAAAGCGTGGCAGGTTCGACAAATGAAGCTTTCGCAAAAGTGACCTGATCGAAAATGTTGTTGCGGTCTCCCGATTCCGGGAAATGATTGTCCAGACTGAACGGCTGGCTCACGCGCATGGCCCGGCTATCGGAGATTCCATCAACGACTACCGTGTTGTGTGCAGGGTATCGTGCATAGTACTGGCGGTGATCTTCATGCCAGTAGCTTGGGCCTTTTCCCATATCCGGAGCGAGTACGTAGTTGTTGGCGTACAATTCCAAACCAATCCCATTGGCATGGGCATGATTGCCAAAGGCACCAAAAGTGGAAACCATGGTGGCATCATCTCCAGACCCCATGCGCTGCACAAACCAGCTCACATTGGGTGCGTAAAAGGTGGGTGATGTCAGGCTGGCGATGAGTTCTCCTGTGTCTGAGTTGCCGTTTTCGACCAGTTCATCCACATAAAAAAACAACTCAAACAGGCCATTGCCACGCTTTTCGGTATTGAGCAGGCTTTTATACAAGGCCGTAATTTCTTTTTCTTTTTCCGTTTTGCCGTACTTTCTGTAGTTGGCAATTAAGTATTCGAAGCTCTCAGCAGATAGTGTCTGATGACGCGAATCTCCGAAAGCGACAATTTCCCCATTCGGAAATAGATATTGGAAAGTCGCCAGGGTGGCTTTCTCAACAACCGGGAAGTTTTCTAATTCATTGGCATTGGTGGCATTGTCCAGCACTGTCAGGATCTTGAGTAATGTTTCCGTCACATGCATGGAATAGGATGCTGATTCGGGCCATATGCCCGTCTGCTGGTCGTAGTTGAGGATGGCCTCCTTTAAGGCTATTTGCCTGTCGGTGCTGACCTCAAAGGTATGATCGAGGTAGTACTGCTGTCCTTTGCCGTTTTCGTAGTATTCGTTGTTGTCGAGTGTCAATGCAATGAAAGTCAGGAACCGCGCCTGGAAGAAATTCCAGTTGTTGTCGGGGATTCCGTTTTTAATGATCTGGTCGCCCCATTTCTGAAAAACCGCCACTGAAATATTCCGGTCATGCCCGTTTGCACCGAGGTAATCATACATGAAATCATGAATCAGTGAGAGGGAAATCACAATTTGCTCGTGGATCACTTCAAAGGTGGCCAGCCCGGATACCCATTGCTGCTTGGTACTATCGAGATCTACCGGTGCGTCGCGGTAATACATGCCTTTCATGTAGGTATCATATACTGGCAGCGCAAAGGCCGCGTATTGCTCATCACCTGTGTACCAGTAGAGAAAGGCAGCATCCTCGACAATAGACATTATATGCCTGTTGATCCCCTCAATGATGTGTCCGGCTTCCGAAGGATGCACCCATTCCATTTCCTTGGTTTGCTTATGCCTCAGGTACATCCCCCGGTCATCGTCAAAATAAGGCTCAATTTCCTCCAATGGAGGCCTCATATAGTCCGTCGCCCAATCGCGAGTGCCGGAAAAGCGAACTGTTGGTACTGGTGCTTCACCCTCCGAGTAAGAAAAATCGCCTCCGCGCACATACACCTTATCGTGTTTTGTTTTCCAGTTCATTTGCAGACGCGACACCAGCCATTTTGGATCAGCCTTACAGTATTCAATGTACTGATCCACCTGCTCTTGCTTTTTGGCAATGATTTCAGCCTTCCATTCCACCTTTTTTACCGCTTTGGCAAAGTCTGTTGGCTGTACCTTATTGACATAAATTCTTGGATGATTTTCTCCGGCACCTGATTCACTCCCTTGTGCTTGCAACACTGAAGCCAGCAGAAGAACAGCTACACCTATCAAACTCGATTTTAAATTCATTTTATTGGTCTTTTATTCCTTGTCAATAGTCTGATTAAATCTCCAATCCCAGCTTTTTGAGCCTCAAAAGAGCTTCCATGAAGTAATAATCTGCGTAAATGATGGGCACGTCTATTTCCTTTCCCTTGGGGTGATTCCCGGTAGAATGTAGCAAAATGGCCCTGTTACTATCCTTACTCAGGTAGTCATCTGAAGCCAGTTTTTTCATCAGGGTTGTAGCTGCTTTCTGATACTTTTCCTTTTCCGTGGGATCTTCCAGCTGGGTGGAAAGTTCCAACAAGCCAGATGCGGCAATACATGCAGCGGAAGCATCTTTGGGCGCATTGGGGATGGCCGGATCGTCAAAGTCCCAAAAAGGAATGCCATCTACCGGCAAACGTTTCAGAAATACATCAGCCAGCTTTTTAGCAGTTTTCAGGAAATCCCTCCGTCCCGTCTCCCGATGACTCAATGTAAAGCCATAAATGGCCCAGGCCTGCCCACGTGCCCACTGCGAATCATCGGCATATCCCTGATGGGTAATCCCTTGGATAAAATGACCATCCAGCGTATCGTAAACTCCCACATGATAGGTGCCAAAATCCGGTCTTACCAGGGTTTGCATGGTGGTTTCGGCGTGGCGTTCAGCGATATCATAGAGCCTTTTGCTTCCGCCATTTTTGGATGCCCAAAACAGCAACTCCAGATTCATCATATTGTCGATGATGGTATTGTGAGGCCATTGCTTCTTCGAGGGCCATGAATGGATGGACCCGACAGTAGGATTGAAAAGCGTAGCTAATGTATCCGCCGCTTTCAGCATCACCTGTCTGTAACCCTCATTACCCGTCAACCTGTAGCCATTGCCATAGCTGCAATAGATCTGAAAGCCAATATCATGATCATCCGCTGGTGAGTGGGCAATAAACTCAAGCTGTTCAGTGAACTTTTCGGCCTGTGCTTTTATGGATTCATCGCCTGAGTGTTCATAGGCATACCATAAGATCCCCGGCCAAAAACCACTGGTCCAATCCCGTACACTTACGGTATTCCATTCCTTTTTACCCGGAGCAATATTTCGAGGCATGCGATCTGTTTCCGTAAGACTATTTGCCGAGGCAGTGACCTTTGATACACAGTGATCTAAAATTGGATCTACAGAGCGCTCTTCATTCTGCATGCCACATGAAGCAATCAGGCAGAGGGTCATTACACAGATAGATGTTCTCATCATGATTGGGTTCAATATTGAGGTGACTTAAAAGCTAAAATATGAACCTTACTTTTAGTCTGTACTCCAATGAAGAATCCATCCATGATTCAAGTGGTTTTATCCATATTTTAGCCCTATGGCTAATCTTGCACGGGTACCAAATGCATGGCAAACCCATTATTCGGAAGCAGTTCGACTTCCAAGTTGCTCTCGCTGGTTAGAGTAAGCTCTTCTATTTTGACCCTGGTTCGGGTTTTAATGCTTTCATCATCCGTATACAACTTGGCCCAGTACTTTTCCCCATCATTCAGAAAATCGAAATTAATGGTCACTGTGCGTCTACTTTTTCCATTGACTCCACCTATGAACCAATCGTTTCCTTTGCGACGGGCCATCACCCCAATTTGAGCGATCTCAGCTTCCAATACTTTGGTCTCATCCCATGTCGTAGGCACATTGTCAAAAAACTCCAGTTCGGGCTCATTCCCGATGGTTTTGGTATCCCCCCAAAGTCCGTCCAGTTTTTCAGGAGCGGCTGGCACCCGATCATACCAGTAGAGAAACTGCAGCGGGCTAAACAGGCAGACCGTCTTGGCCAGCTGAGAGGCATGCGATCCCATTGTTTCCACACGCTTGTTGTAATAGCAAAAAGTATTGTCTGCAGCTCCAGCCAGCATGCGGGTAAACATCGTGATCAAAGTATGCTCGTTAGTCACGGAGGTTTCATCTCCGGCAATCCCTTCCTGAGTGAGCAGATTCGGGTAGGTTCGCGAAAAACCGGTTGGTCTGTATTCGTCGTGCACATCCACAACCATTCCATACGCTGCGGCCTTTTTGATGGCCTCATGCAGCCAGGCGGTGGCATCATGATCGCCCACGCGTACAAACCCGTATTTGATGCCTGCTATGCCCCACTCTTTGAATAGTGGCAGTAGCTCATCCAGCTGCTTTTCGAGCGAACGGCGATTGACATAGAGCATCACTTTTACACCTTTTTCCCTTGCATATGCGGTGATTTTTTCCAAATCAAAAGGCCCTTTTGAGCGTTTGGGATCCAGCGTGATGGTAGTGGCATCCGAGCTATCATCCATCTCGTTGCCATACCAGCCGGCATCAAAATGCACGTACTGCATATGGTGAGCCGCCACAAAATCAACTGCCCGCAACCCACCCTCTGTGGTGAGTGTGGTCTCTCTCAAGACTTTTCCCGGCTGGATCCAGGAATCGTCCGCAATCGCGCTCGGATCGTTCAGGTTGTGGATGAGGTAGTTTTTCTCCAATAAATCGCCATAGCTCTCCCCGATCATGATCACCCGCCAGGGAGATTGAAAAGGCAAGTCCTTTTTTACTTTGTCCTTTTGGCTTCTTCCGCTCTTCAATGCTCCGGTAATGGTGTCTTGTTTGGCACGTAACAGTTTGCCGTCAAGGCTCGATAGAATGGCCAATTGCGCATTTGGATCAGCATTGTAACTCAAACGCGCATAATCAACCAGTTTGGCTTCAGCCAAGGCAATTTTCAAATCGTCACGGTACTCGATGAGCAAAGGTCTTTCAGCCCCTGGCTTCAATTGGCTCAATGGAATTTTTTGGTATTCTCCCTGGGCAGTGAGTCTACCGGGCCTTCGCTCTGGCGTAGACCAGACCTCATAATCTTTATCAAACTGATAGCTGATCAGCTCATCGTCCAGACTGATGGATTTCAAACCCTTCTGCTGCGGAATCTCATAGGCAAATGCCAGCCCCTCATTGTAAGCCCGGATGATCAGGTTGATTTTGGCCCCTGGGCTTTCCAATGCTACTTTGGTTTCATTGTAATGATCAGGTATGGTGCTCAGCTCCCCAAAGCGCGTTTTCCATTCACCTTGGTATGTCTTTGTAGAGACGTCTACTATTTCAAATGCCCCGGTGAAATCCAAATCTTCGGACAATAATCGGATCGTGGATGGTTGGATGACCCTGGTTGATTCTACACCTTCACTGTTTCGGAGTACCGCAAACAAAAGAGTCTTGTTTTCATCCAAAGTGAGTTCAAAAGTGTTTTTGCCATCGGGAGAAGTCACATAAATGGGTCCATAGGCATCCTCGGCACATCCTGTCAGGATCAAACCGATCAAAATCACCCACGTGAATTTTGACATTATGTTAAAGTATACGAATAATGGCTTTTTCATTTGACTTTGTACATTTAGCAACACTCTAGTGAGCGAAATTCATCGTTATCATTAATCAGAAACCGAAGCATCCTGATGAAACCGCCTGGAGCTAAAATAGGAATGATCACCATACAGTTGCTTCAACTGCAAATTCTATCCATAAAAGAGGTGGTAATGTCCATCTGATCGATCAATCTGACTTAATGCCTTTTTATCGAGCTGGTAATCATTAGTTCGTTATTCCGTAGCAAGCTCTTCCAGCGTCCAGAAATCTTCACGATCCTCAGTCTCTATTCTAGCGTTTCTTACCACCTTTTTATTAAAGGCATCTGCATCATTCATCGCCCTTATATAATTCAGTACATCTGTGATCCATTGATCATCATTACTCTTGTAAGAGGTCATTATTCCATACTCCTGACCATCGATAGGTCCAATAAGTCCATTCAATAATATTTTGCTCAGCTTGTCCGGATCACCGGTCACCCTGGGACTTCCTAACAAGGGTGGGGCAATGGCTAAACCATTTTCAGGAGTGACCCCCTTGAGATCAGGGCCATGGCAGGTAATGCATAGCTGCTTATAGGTATCATATCCACCCAGAATACTTCTTTTGTCACCAAGAGACCTTTTGGCTATCCTTAACTTCAATTGTTCCAGACGAGAGTCATCTTTCTTCAGGCTTTCCATCACAGAATGTGCTACAATCTCATTTTGCTGATATTTACTATCGATTTCGCTCAATAGGTCAGTCGCTGCTTCGCTTCGGCTATAGCGCAAACTAAGCGCCAGCTGATTGACTACTTCAATGGAAGTGTCAGCCACCAGTGGTTTCAGATGTGGAATAAAATCACTGCCCCCTGACCTTAAAAAGGTCTCACCCAATCGGATAGCTGTGATTCTGACCCTTGGATCTTCATCTTTCAGCTTTTGCAACAAAAGTGTTTTATCTACTACGCCGAGTCCTTCCAGCGTCCAAAGTGCATGAACACGTTCGATTCCAAAATCCTTATCACCATTGAATATTCTGTCAAAAAATGAGGTGTTATCTAATGCCAGTGATTTCAACACTGGAACCACGGTCTGATCATCCTTTAATACAATGAGTTTTTGAGCGGTCATGCGGTACCATCCATTTGGATGTCCCAGGAATTCAATTAATTCCGAAGCACTTTTACCGGCCAGGTCCGGCCTGCCGTCCGGCTCAATTTGCTCATGTACGATTCTATAAATCCTGCCTCTGCCAATGTTTTTGTCCAGATCTTTTCTAAGGATATGCGGGCGAATTTTACTTCCCTTTCTGGTCCAGTTACTCTCCTGAATAATGCCCCGATACATATCCACGATATACAGTGCTCCATCAGGTCCGGTTTTGGCTTGTACTGGTCTGAAATTTAAATCGGTGGAAGCCATAAATTCGGCCTGATCATAGGCATTGTAAAGCACCTTCTTACCATCTTCTACTCTTACTTTGGCTCGTCGAATCAATCGCCCCACAGGTTCTGGAATAAACAAGTCTCCGTAAGTGGAAGGCGGCAATCGATGACCAAGGAAAATTTCTTGCCCGGCTACCCCTGTAAAATGATTAAGGGTACCGTCCTCTCTTAACCTTTTAGGGCCGCCCTGCACATCCGGTGTGCCCACGATTGGCCATGGCTCCACAAATCCTTCGGACAGCCGCCCTTTGGGGTTGTAGTCACCATAGACGGCTGCTTGTTGGAATCCATAAGCCGGGTTTTCAGACCCTGCGGCCGAATAATACATGATCCCCATTTCGTCCTGGGTTAACCCCCATTGACCACTAGGCATATTGTCCAGAGAATCAACAATGACTTTGCCTTTTTTGAACTTAAAGCGCATGGGATTATAGGTGGTATACACCCAGTTATCCAGATTCCAGACCAGTCCACTCTGTTGGTGTTCTAAGTTTCCACCGCGAGGGTTTGGGTTGTAATAGACACGTTCTTTTTTATCTGCAACTCCATCGTTATCGGTGTCTTTGTAGCTCCAAAGATCGTAAGAGTAGGTCTCATTGACGATCAGCTCATTTTCCAGAGGCAAGATCATTCTTGGCAACAGCAGGCTGTCAATGAAGATGGTGCTTTTATCCATTTTTCCATCACCATCCAGATCTTCAAGCAACCTGATTTTACTGATTGACCTGTTGGTGCCTGTACCATCCACGTCTTGCATGTAGGTATTCATCTCAGCTACATACATTCGGCCACTTCCATCCCAGGCAATAGCAACCGGCTCATCTATCATGGGCTCACTGGCCACCAGCTCCACCCGATACCCTTCAGGTAAATAAAATGTTTCCATGCTTTCTTCCGGAGACAAAAACGTGGAAGGAGCTTCCTTTACAATTTCTGGCTTTTGATAAATAGTCTCCGAATATTTTCTTTCTGTACACTTAATGAATAGCAAGCCAACCAAAAGGGTAAGCATCGTACTTTTTACACTCATATTATTTACTGTAATTAGGTTCATGATCAATACAACATGATGTTTTACTCCCCAACTAACACAATAACCTCTCCGGCGTTTGCCGGCAAGTCATACAAATAGCTCATTGGAGGCTCATACCCCTTCAAATTTGCTTCATCAGAAATCAGCGGATCCAAAATTTCAGGTGTTTGAAAAAAGCCATTTACATTTTGTCCTTTTGCTTTCTTAAGTTTTTTTCCTGCCATGGTCAACTGATTGTATGACCTGACCCGGAGGTTGCCGTCGAGTGTAGCGCGGATTTTGGCTTCCACCAATTGCCCCCCTTTCCACTCCATCGACTCAATCACAAAACCGCCCCTGGCTCTTAGTCCTGTCACCCTGCCATCCTGCCAAACATCAGGCAACGCTGGTAGCAAATGGATCGCACCATCGTGACTCTGAAGTAGCATTTCGGCCAGTCCGGAGGTGAAACCAAAGTTGCCATCGATCTGAAACGGAGGATGTGCATCGAGCATATTGGCATAGGTACCTCCTCCCTTTGGAGCATTGGGTCTGCCCACGAGTTTGATCTGATCGCCCATGAGCTTGTAGGCATGATTGCCATCAAGCAGGCGCGCCCAAAGGTTAATTTTCCAATTCATAGACCAACCTGTGGAAGGGTCGCCACGGTAAATCAATACATTTTTAGCCGCCTCAAAAAGCTCAGGATTCCGGTAGGGAGAAATCTGGTTGGATGGCTGCAGCGCATAAAGATGAGAAACGTGACGGTGCTTATCTTTGGGATCATCCCAATCCTTAATCCACTCCTGAATTTGTCCATACCGGCCGACTTGAATCGGTGCAAGCTTCGGTAAGGTTTCTTCAATTTCTTTAATGAAGTCTTCATCCTCACCCAGTAATCTTGCAGCTGAGGCCGTTCTGGTAAGCATGTCAAACACCAACTCGTTATCCATGGTGGCCCCGTACTGAATGTTGACCATATTCGGGAAATGTGTCGGACGGTTTTCCGGAGATGTAGATGGCGACATAATCAACCATCCGTGCTCCGGTTCGGGAGTTAGAAAACTCAGGCAAAATTTCGCCGAACCTTTCATGACCGGGTATACTTCTCTCAGATACTCCAAATCTCCCGAGAACATGTATTTCTCCCACAAATGCTGACTGAGCCAAATGCCTCCTGAAGGCCAAATACCCCACGTAGCACCGTCTACTGCACCTGTAATTCTCCATAAATCTGTATTGTGATGCGCTACCCAGCCATCTGCGCCATACATCTCTGCCGCAGTTTTCTGACCCGTTACAGAAAGATCTTTCACCATCTCAATCAGCGGCTCGTGCATCTCCGGCAAGTTCGTCACCTCAGCTGGCCAGTAGTTCATCTCAGTATTTATATTGATGGTGTAAGCACTCTTCCATGGTGGATTGAGGTCGTTGCACCAAATGCCCTGCAGATTGGCAGGCTGCCCGCCAGGCTGCGATGAGCTGATCAATAAATAGCGACCGTACTGAAAGTATAAAGCCGCCATGGCCGGATCGTTGACGGCACTGAAGTTTTTGATGCGCTCGTCGGTAGGTTTATTTGCTTCTTCGGTCTGTCCCAGATCAAGCGTCACACGATCAAAAAACTGCTGATAATACAGCGTATGCGCCCTTTTTAGGGCTTCATAACTTTTTCCATTAGTGGCACTGAGGTAGCCCTGTGTCCGCTCATGCTCATCGGCTGAAACGTCCAGATAGTTGATGAAATTGGTAGCAATCGATACAATAACGGTCACACTATTGGCATTCCTGACTGTCAGGGAGGTATCTCCGGCAATCAACTCCCCTCCCTCCGGCAAGAACTTCACTCGGGTTTCGAACTTGATCTTTCCTTTTGTACCCTCCGCCGCTTCAGGAAGACGTTTACTTTTCCGGTCATTATTTCGACCAGCCATTTTCAATAGGTCATTGCCTTCTGTAGATACTGTCACCAACTCCGGCTTGGGACGATCCATTGTGGAGGTGAAGCTAATCTGCCCCGGCTCACTCGCCGTAAGGCGCATCACCAATACCTGGTCGGAAAAAGAAGTAAATACCTCTCGCTGAAAAACCACTTCACCTACCGTATAGCTAGTTCTTTGAATCGCTTCGCTAATGTTTAATTCCCGGTAATAATTTGTGAAATTTTCATGCCCTTCAAACTTCAAATACAAATTGCCGGCTGTTTCATAAGGCATACCATGCGAGGTGTTCGAAATAATTTTGGCATTCGCCATTTCATGAGCCTCCTTATAATTTCCATCAAAAAGCAATTGACGGATTTGCGTTAAGTTTTCACGAATTCCGGGATTATCGTTGCGATGTGGTCCGCCCGACCATAAAGTAGACTCGTTCAGCTGTATGTTTTCACGCTCCGGCACCCCAAAAATCATCGCACCAAGTCGTCCATTCCCTATGGGCAGCGCCTCGTTCCAATTGGGGGCAGGTTTATCGTACCATAACTTCATATTATCCTGCGCCACCACAGCCACTGAGAGTAATACAAGACCGCAGGAAAGTATGTGCTTAAATATTTTCATTGAACTTCTTCTATAAAATTAGCAAACCCTTCATACCGCATACTTCACTGTCAAGGGTACGCGATTTATCATTTAAACTCCTCCATCATTCATCACTACTTTCAATTACCTCATAATCAAGCCCTTTTCCACTGTTCTCAACTGACTTGAGCCAGGCGTTAAGATCTGATTTCATTTGATAGGCCAACTCAGGGCGTACATACATGAGGTCATTCGTTTCAGACTTATCATTGAGCAAATCGTACAATTCATAATTTTCGCCTTTCTCATTTCCGATCAATTTGTATTGATGCGTCATCCAGCTCAGCCCGGGACTACAGATAAATCCAATTGGTTCTTCCCGAACCTCCTGCTGACCTTTGATTGCTTTCCAAACACTGATACCATCGAGCGGACGATTATGTGGATAGTCCATATCCAGAATCTCTAAAATGGTGGGCAGATAATCACTGGTGACCATGGGGTAAGCTGTTCTTTTACCTTTTTCAATCTCGGCTTCCCAAACAACAAAAGCCGGAACCCTCACTCCTCCTTCATACAAGCTTCTTTTTCGACCCCTGAATATACCTGCACTGCCCGGTGTCTTGTTTTCTGGCCCATTGTCACTACAGAAGAAAATTAAAGTGTTCTCACTCACTTCAAGGGATTCTAACTTATCCCATAAGCGACCTACCTGCTCGTCCATGGCGCTGATCGCACCATAGTAGATTTGTTGCTCCAAACTGAGGTGATCGTACATACTTCTGTGCAGGCTATCACTCACTACCGGCAGATGTGGTGTGTGAAACCATATAGTGGTAAAAAAGGGAGAACTGTCCTGTGTGGCACCTTCGACGAATGGAATCACCCGATCCATGATGATGCGTGAATCATCACCTCGAACATTATCCGTTTCTTTTTGGTGTTCACTTTTCCAATAGGCTGCTCCGTAGTTTACGGTCGCTCCATTTTCTACTGCACGCCAACCATATCGTTTACTTTCCCCCTGCAAGAATTTAGCCGGATACACCATAGGGTCGTAGGTTGGCACCTTTGATTCCGTACAAAAAAAGGTATCATAACCGTGCTGAGAAGGTATAGAGTAATCTTCCTCATATTTTGGTTTGCCTCCGCGGTTGGAATCCAATTCGGATTTGGTGAATGTCCCTAAATGCCACTTTCCAAAATGCGCTGTGGTATAGCCCTTGCGCTTCAACAACTCAGGCAAAGTGATCTCTTCATCCTTCATATGGCCAATATTGGCATATGGGATGCCCATTCTTAAGGGATTTCTCCCGGTGATCACGCTGGCTCTGGTGGGAGAACATACGGCTGAAGCAGAATAAAACCGATCCAGTATCACTCCTTTACTAGCGAGCTTATCCAGGTTTGGAGTAATGATTTCCGTGTTTCCATTAAACCCAACATCGAACCATCCCTGATCATCGGTCATGATCAAAATGATATTGGGTCTCTCTGAGCCACTGATTTGCGCACCATCCAGAACACCTGAACCAGTTGTTGCATCGTTGCAGCCATTCAAAATGAAGCAAACCAGCAGGAATGCAACAACTTTAACACAATGTAACAAGGCGCCACCCTTCATGGTAGTATGGTAGTTCATAGCGCTGTTATCAATCATTTAATTCTATTGGTCAGTGATTTTGACCTTCATTATTGGGTTTCGGATCTTGCCCAAACATGACTATCCGCCAACAGAGCTTGGTATTCCGTGGCCAGTGTTGCCTTCATTTTGGCCAACTCCTCCGGTCGGTCAGCCGAAAGATCTATCCATTCATTTTCGTCAGCAGCGAGATTGTAGAGTTCAAAATCCACTAGTTCTGCATTTCTCACAGAATCAATATTTCCCACATAAACATTAGTTATTTTAGGTAGATAGGCTGTGTCATACTTCAGTCTGGCCATCAGTTTCCAATCCCCATCGCGCATGGCCACTACCTGGTCATTCAGGGCATTGTAAAAAGCCCAGAGCAATGGTTTCTCTCTCGTCATCCTCCCTGTTTTGAGGAAATTGGTCAGGGATTGCCCATCCAGTTCTCTTTGTGGCAGATCTGCTCCAGCCAGCTCGCAAAAAGTAGGCATCAGATCGAGTGCCGAAACGACTGCATCTGTTTCTCCATTGAAGGTAGGCTGGCCCATCCAGTAAATAATGCCAGGCACCTTGAAGCCACCCTCGGTTGTCCAGAGTTTTCTGCCCTTTAACCCTTCAGTAGTACCATATGAGTGTATTGCCTTTGAATACCTAAGCAGGGTCTCCGGGCCGTTATCAGAGCTGAAAACGATTAAGGTATTGTCATGACCATTCTTTTCCAGATATTCAACCAATTTACCGACCGCTATGTCCACATTTTCTACATTGGCGAAGTACTGTGCTTCATTTTCATTTTGTGCATAGGGCAGATACTTCGCTACCAGCTCAGGTGGAGAAGCAATGGGCACATGGGGCTCATGAAAAGTCACCTGAAGATAGAACGGCTGGTCTTTCTTTTGCTTACCCAGCCAGTCCATGGCTTCATTCACCACAATCTGACAGCTAAATCCTTCGATTTCACCTACTTCTTCGCCATTTCTCACAAAGTTGTTAGGATTCTCGTGACTTGGAGCGGCATTATTATGCGTGGCAAACCAGTGATCAAAACCAAACTGATCTGGAGTAGGCTGCTTTTCAGTATTATTGAAATGTGAGTTACAATGCCATTTACCAGAAAGACATGTCGCATACCCCACAGACTTTAGCCGGGCAGGGATCGTTTCCTCATTCGCTTGCATATGAACGATATCTCGATTATTCAGGCGAGGATTGTTCCCTCCTATTATGAAATCATAAATACCTGCGCGGTTTGGGCTACGCCCCGTCATTAGTCCCACTCTGGATGGCGAACACACAGGTGCTGCGGAATAAAAATTGGTCAACTTCATACCTTTGGCCGCTAACCCATCCAGATTTGGTGTCTGGATCTTCGGGTGGCCAAATGAAGACAAATCACCATACCCCAGGTCATCACATAGGATCACAACGATATTGGGTGGACGCTCTATTTCCTCTTTGCATGAAAACAAGGCGCTGAGCCCCACGAGTAAAAAAAGGATGTAACTTCTCATTTTATTGAACTTTGTTCTCCCTACCTGCCCCGGTTGTGGAGGGTAATTCATTTTCTCTATTCATCCAGGTCAACTGTTTCCAGTTTTCCGGGCCATCATTCTTTTGTGGCAAACCCGGTATGCTTCGCCCATTGCGAACGATTTCTGTGAGCTCCTTACTGAGCTGATTCACCAACTGTGGATTCTCACTTTGAATATTGGTTTTTTCACTCGGATCCGCTTTCAAATCGTACAGCTGAACCTCAGGCATTCCTACCACATCATCCGAACCAGAACGAGGGAAACTCCAACCACCTGAACCAGAGGTAAATAATGCTTTGTAATTTCCACTGCGATAAGCAAAGGAGCCATCATAAGAGTGCATCACGATGCTTTCACGCCTGGGAGCCTCTGATGTCAGACCTAGTGCTGACACAAAACTATAGCTATCCTCCCCTGCATTATCAGGGAATGACGTGCTAAACAGGTCAGCAAACGTGGCCAGAAAATCTGTGGTACTCACCAATGCGTCTGTTTTGGCAGGCTTGAGTTTGTCAGGCCAGGTAACGACAAACGGTACCCGATGACCTCCCTCGTATAGGTCCGACTTAAAACCACGATAAATATAACTTGGGAAATGATCCTTACTGGCTAACTGCTCAAAATCAGCCTGATTGGAGCACCCATTGTCGCTCAGAAATACCAGAATGGTGTTATCAAACACCCCTTGTTCTTTGAGCGCATTGGCAACAGCCGAAACCACTCCATCTGTCATCATCACAAAATCAGGATAGGGATTATCCAAACCACTCTTGCCCTGATATTCAGGAGAGGGTAAGATGGGATTGTGTGGTGAGGTGAGAGGAAGGTACAAAAAGAAAGGTTTGTCTTTATTGGCATGTGCATGGATGTACTCAACCGCCTCTTTTTGAATCTCCGGTAGAACCTCCTCATGTACAAAATCCTCCGCGATCTCGCCCTCCAGCCAGATGGACTGTTTCTTCTGACTCGAAGTTCTTCTGGTCGGAACCATGGTTGGTAGGTCGTTTTCTACCCACACATAAGGAGGCATACTCAACGAACCAATGATTCCATAGAAGTAATCGAATCCTGCTGTAGTGGGGCCGTTAGTAATTGGTTGAGCATAATCGATGCTGTCCTTGCCGGCATCTACATTGGCCCAATTCCACCCCAAATGCCACTTGCCAATGGCGGCAGTTTCATAGCCCTGCTGCTGTAGCAAACCTGCTATCGTCAGCCGATCCGCCGGAATAAGTGCTTTATCGTACCCATAGAGTACCGATTCTTTCAATCGTGTTCGCCAACTATAGCGACCAGTGAGAAGACCGTATCTCGTAGGGGTACAAACTGAAGAATTGGTATGAGCATCGGTAAACATCACCCCCTGCCTGGCCAGGTCATCGATGGCAGGTGTCTGAATTTTCGACTGGGGATTATAACTGGAGATGTCTCCGTAGCCCAGGTCATCCGCCAGGATAATGACAATATTAGGTGACCGCTGCGCTTCCTGCTGACAGGAACTAAAAAGCATTGTCAGTACCAACAGAATGCTCCCAGGTAAACGGGCATTGCTTTGCATATATCGTGTTTTCATCACGGCTTTTTCCATTCATCCAGGCTCAGCGCTTCAGCGAGTGAGTTTCCGAAAAATGACACACTGTAAGTAACCACCACATCAAACCAATGTCTGAAGTTGATGCCAGATGGCCATGACCGGCTGATAATACCTCCTCTGGCAGCTGGATCCTCTCCAAAGTACTGATTGTCCATGCACCATTCCAAAGTCTTCATGCCCACGTCGTAGTATTTTTTATCTCCCGTGAGCTTATAGATTCTTATGTATAATCCGGCCCAGAGGGTAGTGGCTTTTTCTCCGACACCCACAAACTCAGGGTCTCTATCAAAGCGAACAGAAAAAGATCCATCAGCAGCCTGGGTTTCCATAATGGCATCTGCAATCACTTGCACCTTTTTCAAATACCCTTGCTCAGGTGCTACCCGATGGGCTTCTATCAGGCCATCGGCGATGTATCCAAATGCCTTGGTCCAGTAATTTACAGGCCCCGATTTTTTCTTATCTCCATAGAAAAACACTCCCCACATGCCATCTTCTTTCTCGAATGCGCGGATGAGTAAATCAGCCAGACGAATAGTGGTCTTCTTGAAATAGTCATCGCCCGTTTCAAAATACAACGCGGCTAGTCCGGGCAAGCCCATTGAGCTCTCAAAACTCATGATGGTCTTCCATTCTTTCTTATGAAACTCATAAGCCTGCGGAATCCAAACGTCATCGTGCTCGTCCATCAATAGGTTGAGCTTTTCCGCTACTTTTCTACCAGCATCGATGTATCGCTGGTCGCCAGTGGCCCGGTAGAGGGGCATCCAACCCCATCCCACTAAGAACAAAGCATCTACTGTACTTGCTTCTGTGGCGCTGGTTTTGACTATGCCGTATGCCGGACTGGAAGGATCTGTCACCAGTCTGTCCAGGGTGATATTCCCTATCTCGATGGCTCTCTGCTTGAGCGCTTCCTGACTCAACCCGGTCACTTCGGTGTCCACTCCATCCAAAGCTGCAGCCTCCAGAAACATCTTAGCGGAAGGTCCCCAGGCCCATGCCCAGGCAGGTCTCAGCCGCGTCTTGGCAGAGAGGTCGTACAGGAGGTACTCGCCACCTTTGGTTGCGCTATCGGATTTGGTATCCTCACAGTCGAGCACGTAGTGAGTTGCCCATGAAAGGGCTGCCACCATGCGTTCGCGCGATACACCACTGCCTGTAGACACCTTTGGCAAGGTGCCGTCCCACGTGACTTCCGCACTGGCAATGAACTCGCCGGTATCTACCTGGTGAATTGACACTGCACCCACCCAATCATCCCGAAGTACATCAAACTGATAGCTGACTTTAGAATCTGCTACCTCAACCTTCGTTGACAGATAGAAATGCGCTATGGAGTTCGTTTTAGGATCAAGAATCAGGGAATTACCCCAGTATTCTACTTTTTCATATGGTATTCTTATTTCGGCAGCAACAGGGTTTTCACCGGTATCATTGAAATCATAAATACCCTGCTCTTTAACATTCATCTCTATGATGGCTTCCATGTCAGGATTCATGGCGATATCTACCGTAGGAAAGCGCTGCTCACGGCCTGAATTTCTCCGTATGTCGGCTTGTTCGTCAAACCCAGCCATCCACACATCTTTGGTCTGTTCGTTTTGAACTTTCGGTGCGTTCGGAGACACGTCATCGTATTCGAATATATACTCGTTGGCCTTGCTGAAAAGCCTCACCTCCACCTGTGAAATATCCAGATTGACAGGCAGCTTAAACGACAATGATCGTCCGTTTCGGATTACTTTGAAAGTATTTTCTCCACCCAATACCTTGTCCCTACAAGCAACGCTTAAAGTGGATATTCCCAGTGAAAGACCAGCGGTCGCCACGGCTGATTTTTTGATAAAGTGTCTTCTTGATTCTTTGTATGCCATCGTTTTTAAAAAATTCAAAACATCCTGGATTTCATCTGTCATTCATCCATACAAAAAGAATCTGCTCCGGATGAAACAGTTTCTCCTGGCTGAAATGACGAATCATGAACCCAATCAATCTGAAGTGTTAAAATTGTGTAATCCGAACCGACCTCTGTCCAATTTCACATGGTCCTCAGTGCGGTTTTTCAAAATGAATGTCCATTTGATGAATCAACAGCCAGCGACTACTGCCGCCAGCTGTTGATCATAATACTCATCGGACCTACTGTCTTTTTAGTATCCCGGGTTTTGCAAAATCCCGGTCAGTGAAATTTGGCTAATCGGAATAGGAGCCAGATAATGGGCCATTGTGAACCTTCTATTTGACGCTCCATCTCTTACTACTACCCTACGGTCTTCTCCATTACCTACCGTTATGGTTTTCTCACCAAATGGATAAATGGAAGGCAGATACAATGATTCGTCACCATCATAGACGGTACCTTCTATTACTGCTCCATAAATCTCCTCAGCAAATACCTCATCGGCGATACCCCATCTCTTCAAGTCGTGGATTCTTGTGTTTTCACAATACAGTTCCAGTGCTCTTTCTCTTCTAATTTCCTCCAGGATATCCAGATCGTATGTAGTTGCGAGGTTATTCGATAGTGGATCTATTCCAGCCCTTGCTCGGGTCAGGTTAATAGACTCATCTAACTCCGCGTCTGTAATGGATCCTCGAAGCTCATAAATCGCTTCAGCATAAGTTAAATACACCTCTGCCAGACGTAGTATTGAGTAATTCTGTGCTTGTCTCTCGTTGGGTCTGTATCCGTTCCACGATCTGAATTTTCGGTTTCGAATGCCAATTCCAGCACCTGAATCACTTGGGCCTACATTTAGGACAGGTGATCCGTTTTCCGGTACATTGTAGAAGTACGCAACCATCCTGTTGTCCCTGTTCTGCAGTTCATCCCACATGGTATTGTATCCCTGAAATCGTGGGCTTTTGCTGATTGGCAATCCATCAGTACATAGAAACATATCCATTGACTTTCTGTTGGGAGCCATACGACTCTCAGTCGTGGCGAAATTCAAATCACCAAACCCTAAATTATAATCATAAACCTTCTGAATGATGAACTCCTTGTTAGTGGATTTATCAAGGCCCAATGGGTTTGATCCGCCATCTTCCAGCTGATGCAGGAAGAAATTAGAATTGATCTCCGGAAAGTCATGGTTCCATAGCTCATAGCCTCCATTTACCATCACATCCTTAGACAGGTCTATTGCGTCGGCCAGCATAGCCTCTACAGTAGGATAGTTAGCGGGTTTTGAAGAACCAGCACCGGTCGTGGATCCATCTCCATCTGTGTCGGTACCTACGTACTTTTCCCAGGTAGCTTCATACAAGAGCACTTTGGCCTTATAAGCCTTAGCGGCCATGCTCGTAATCTTCCCTAAATCGGATTCACCTACAGATGGAGGACAATTAGCAATAGCCTCATCCAGATCTGACAAAATCAAACCTATCACCTCATATCTACTGCTTCTTGGAGTTTCGAATACCTCATCAGGTGAAGCCGAACTGATCACTGTAGTGATCAGAGGCACCCCTCCAAACCTCTGTAACAACGTAAAATATTCATAGGCTCTGAAAAAATGTGCGGTGCCAACATATGGAGCTATTTCACTAGCATCACCGGTATATTCAGCAGCACTTTCTATCAGCATATTGACATCCCGCAGGTCATCATACCCTTCATTCCAAAGGGCGTCGGTCTCGGGAACCACTACGTTGCCCTGAGTATAGATCTGCGGAATGGAAACCAAATCTGATCCGTAATCCCTAAACTCTCCATCTGCTCCCCAGCCTAACATACCATCGTACAGATGATTGGAGGCAAGTTCGAAATGTGCAGGAGTGGAATAAAAAGTAGCGTCCGTGATTTCATCCAATGGCTCAAGGTCCGTAAAGGCATCCTGGCACGACATCATCATAGTGCCTAACACTAAGAATGATAAGAATATATTTTTCATGTCTCTTAATTTTTTATTACAACTGAAATATCTCATTTAGAAAGTCAGGTCTATACCAAGTGAATAAGTCCTCATGAAAGGATAGATGTTACTTGAACTTCCCCGGCTTTCAGGATCGTAACCATCCTTGATCGCGGTAAACTCGAACAGGTCATTTCCTGAGAAGTAGATTCTCGCCTTATCTATAGCTACCTTCTGAGTCAAACTCTTAGGCAAAGTATAACCTACGATAAGCGTCTTGAGTCTCATGTAACGATTGTTCTGAAGGAACCACTCGTTATCCCACCAGTTATGTCTGGCCAGTGCTGTATTCCAGGTCATTCTGGGATATTCAGCACTTGGGTTGCTTTCAGTCCATGTTTTTCCCAGAAAAGCTGCAGTTTGGTTTGCAAACCTGCTACCCGCGAAAGGAGCTGACAGGTTTCCCTCTTGTCTGTAAATGTTCTGATCCAATACCCCCTGGAAAGTCACCTGAAAGTCAATGCCTTTCCAACCAGCACCCAGATTCACTCCATAGGTATAGTGAGGCGACAAGTCACCCATGAACTTCAAATCTTCGCCATTTTCAGAAGTGATCACCCCGTCTTCATTTCTATCCACCTTGATCACGTCTCCCGGACGAAGGCCTGTATTTCCCTGATTAGGGAAGCTTCCTGAATAAGTTGAGTAATAAGCATCAACCTCTTCCTGAGTCTGGAAAAAACCGTCGGTCTCCCACAAAAACAGTGAGCCGATCGGGTAACCTTCTATGTTGATCCCTTCTGTGTTCAATACCGGAATGTTAGCACCATCAAGTCTTACGATCTTGTTTCTGCTGTCACTCATATTGGCCGAAACCGAAAAGGTAACATCCCCTACTCTATCTTTCCATCCCAGGGCTGCTTCCCATCCATGAGCATCCAGATCACCTGAGTTGGTCAGTGGGCCTATTCCGTCATTACCCATAATGGACCCGTATTCTACAGCAATCAACATCCCTGAATTATTCCTCAGGTAGTAATCGAAGCTTCCGCTCAATTTGAAATCAAACAAGCTAAACTCTGTTCCGAAATTGGTCATGTTGATTCGCTCCCACGTCACTGTAGGGTCTATAATGTTCGGAATGCTGGCAGAACTTTGGAGCGCTGGTGACGCACCAAATAACTGTCTGCTCGGTGCGACGGTAGAGAGGTAAGAAAATTGATCAATACCTGCCTGATTTCCTGTTTCACCATAACTCGCCTTTATTTTCAAAAAGCTCAGGAATGATGCTCCTTTCAGGAATGACTCTTCGGAAATCACCCAACCTGCTGAAACACCGGCGTAATTCAATGCTTTATACCCTTCTGCAAACCTTGACGAAACATCTCTACGTCCTACCAGGTCGAACAGATACTTTCCTTTGTAGTCATAAGCGATTCTGGAAAGGTATGCATATAGTCCCCATTGGCCTTGTCCTCCTTCTGTTTGCACGTTTGTCTGTGGGGCAATGTTGATGTCGTAAATTCCATTGTCTTCAAAGTAGCCGTTTCTGGTAATGGAATTGCCCTCTGATCGGAAATAATCTCCTGTAACCCCAACTTTCGCACTGAAGTTGTGACCCTGAATACTCTTTTGGTAGTTCAGGTATGATCCATAGTTCAAATAGTCATTCTCCACGTAGCTGTCGGTGATTCCTTCGGGGATCTGACTCGTGTAGTTTGCGAAGTTGCCATCCCAATCATATAACGCTATGTCTATATTGCTCTCATCGGTACTTTGTACTCGTCTATTGTAAGAACCAGTAAGTTCAAGAGTCAATCCTTCTACAATTTCAGCCGTCATTCCCAGGTTGATTTTGGTCAAATCTTCATCCAGTTCTTCCCTACCGCCTGATTCTACACTCGCCAGGAAGTTTTCAGAACCAATCACACCAAAAGCAGCTACGTACTGATCTTCGTCGTTTTTACTGGGGAAAATCCAGGGGTTTTGCTGAAATGATCGGCCATCCACTCCATTAGAAGGACTTGATCTTCTTCTTTTCTGATAGGTAATACCCGAGCTCAAATTCACTCTGTCCGAAAGCTGATGATCAAAGTTGAACCTCAGGTTGTATTGCTTCTGTCCATCATATGCAGGCTTCAATGCCCCTACATCATCTGCAAAAAGTCCTGATATACGGTATCTGGTGGTCTCATTTCCGCCAGATACACTGATGTTGTGCTGCTGTGAGTATGAGTTACCAAAAAACTCTTCGATACGGTCTACATCTTTCACATACATGCCATCCCAGGCAAAGTATATATCTGTGAGCGGGCCTTCATACCCATCGGCCAATAGCTGAATCTTTTCTGCCGTACCAAATCCCCAATAATTTCTACCTTCTTCTGGCATCTCTTCGTTTGCTTCCAACCACAGCTGGCCATACTCTCTCATATTTGCTGCATGCGGAGTAAGACCGACTGACTGCATTCTGAAATTACCGTTGTAATTGACCGTCAATTCGCCACGCGTTCCTTTTTTGGTAGTTACCAAAATAACACCATTAGCTCCACGCGCTCCATATATAGCAGTAGCAGCATCTTTCAACACACTGATGCTTTCAATGTCATCAGGGTTCATACTGTAAAATTCTCTTGCATTCAGAACAGGCACGTTATCAATCATTATCAATGGTGGATCCTGATTGATGGATGCAAAACCTCTGATCTGTAAATCGATATCTTCCTGACCCGGACGCGCAGATCCTCTGGTCACAGTGATACCAGGTGTTTGTCCCTGCAAGGCTAAGGCGGGGTTGGTTTGTGCTCTACTGGCGAACACTTCCTTACCTTTCACTACCTCTATGGCTCCCGTTACAGTTTCCTTGGTTTGCTCACCATACCCCACTACCACCACTTCATCGAGGCTGGACACGTCTGGTTTCAGTGACGTCTGGATGATGCTCTGGTTACCTACTGTAACCTCGTAAGGCTCATAACCTACAAATGAAATAACCAAAACTGAAGACTCATCGGCCTGAAGCCTGAAAGCTCCTTCGATATCTGTAGTCGTACCTGAGGTCGTTCCTTTAACAACCACAGTAGCTCCCGGCAATCCTTCCCCGTTCTCGTCAAGAACTTTACCGGAAATGGTCTGCCCCTGACCAAACGCATTCACACTTATCAGCATGAGCACGGCAAAAAGCGTTTTCAAAAACTGCCCCTTTTTAGTATACCTTAATCTCATATTATTAGAATTTTTCAGATTAGTTGATTAATTAATTCCGGACTTATACATCCTTCTATTCATAAAGGAGCAAGACATCTCCCTTGTTGGTTGAGGGTCCTTTCAGTCCCCAGGTTGGTAAACGATTTCATCATAGTCAATAGGTTTTTAGTTTGTCGAATCAGGTGTTGATGGAGGATGTGTTTGCATCACTCAACGCCGACAACAATGATAGAGCACTCCAACCTGGAGCGATATGAACTATGATTCAAAATCGATAAATTATGTGTCTTTTGCGGCCTTAAACTAAGGAAAACGCATTTTCATGCACTTACAAATATAAATTATTCAATCTCCTCAGCGAGGTATTGATTGGGAGCCTTTCCAAAATGCTCCCTGAAAGATTTGGTAAAATAGGCCGACGAGTTGAAACCAGACATGTAAGCAACCTCCTTGATAGAGTGCTGCTGCTTCCGCAGCAGATCCAAAGCATACTTTAACCTGATCACCCGGATGAAGTGACTTGGGTTTTGGCCTGTGAGTGAGCTGACTTTTCGATAAAACTGAGATCGACTGGCTCCCATTTCCTTGAGCAACTCGGCGAGTCTGAAGTCCTGATCACTTACATTGTCCAGGATCACCTTGGTGGCTTTGTCCAGAAAAGCTTCGTCCAGTGTGTTGGTGGTGATCTCACTGGAAGGGAGCATTCCTCCTATAGAGGTAAACTTTTCCCTCAGTCTGTTTTTGGCCTCCAGCAAATTGTTGATCCGAGCTTTGAGGACACTGATGTTAAAGGGTTTGGGCAAATACTCATCGGCTCCTGTCTGATATCCTTCAATGCGATCTTCCTCGAGGCTGCGGGCCGTCAGTAGGATAATGGGGATGTGACAGGTTTCTATGTTTACTTTGGCCTGACGGCACATTTCAAAACCGTCCATTTCGGGCATCATCACGTCGCTGATCACGATATCCGGGTAATACTTATTAATCTTCTCGAGCCCTTCCTTGCCATTAGCTGCTTCCCGGACCTTGAAACGGGACCTGAGTTCCTTGCGCAAATGCACCCTCAATTCCTTGTTGTCTTCAACAATGAGGACGGTTGGGCTTTTGAGCGTTGATGCCTCGTCCAGCGACTCGTCGGTGATGGTCTGATTGTCTGAGATGGCCAATTCATAGGCCGTAGACAGAACCGCTGCAGGATCCTGAGCATACCCTTCTCCCATTGCTCTGTGTTCTACATCTTTGTAAAGACTTTTGTCGAGTGGTAAGTCTACGATGAAGGAGGTTCCTTTCTGATACTCGCTTTCTACAGAGATTTCTCCTTTGTGTATTTCCACCAGGCCCTTGGTAAAGTTCAATCCTATTCCGGTCCCTGTTTTGGTACTATCTACATGAAAAAACCGGCTAAACACCTCTTTCAACTGCTCCTTTTTAAAGCCAATACCTGTATCGGCCACTACAATTCTGACATAATCCTTTTTACCCATGCTCAGTGGAGTCACAGACATGGTGATGGCGCCTTCAGGGTCGGTAAACTTGATGGCATTGGAAAGAAGGTTGGTAATGATTTTCTCCACCTTATCGGGATCAAAATAACCCTTTAAGGAGTCGGAGGGGCTCTCATACCTAAAACTCAGAGATTTGCTCCTGGCCAAATCCTCAAAAAGTAAAAAGGTGTCCTTACAAAACTTCACCAGGTCACCCTCTACCAGCTCAAGAGGTGTCTTCCCCAAATCCATTTTTCTAAAATCAAGAAGCTGGGTCACCAAACTAAGTAGCTTGCGGGCGCTGCGCTGGATCACCAGCGCTGAGTCTCTCACCACTTCTTCATCATTGGTGGACGACAGGATTTTGTCTACTGGATTGAGAATAAGGGTCAACGGCGTTCTGAACTCATGTGACACGTTGATAAAAAACCTCAGCTTCATTTGATCCAGCTCATGCTGGCGCTCCTCTCGAATCCTCTGGCTGTAAACTCTGAAAACAATCCATATCACCCCTCCTATCAGGATGTTGTAGATCAGATAAGCCCACCAGGTTCGCCATGGTGGGAGCAATACCTCCAGATCCACGCTGGTCAGTTTAGCATTCTCCCAGTCATCGTCCAGGGCGGTTTTCACTTCAAACCTGTAGTCTCCCGAAATCAGGTTGGAATAGCTGGCAGTGCGATTGTTCTTCACATATACCCAGTCTTCATTTACCCCTATCATTCTATGAGCATAGCTCACACGATCCGGATTGGGGAGGTGCAGTGCCACATAGTCAAAGGACACAAACCCCTCGTCATAGTTCAGTACCACCTTGCTTTGGCCAGTGATGGGTGCGTCCAATAGGACTCGCTCATTGAAGATCTCCCCCACCCGCACAGTATGATTCAACACACTCATACTGGTGATCATTGGTGGCCCCACTTGCTCTGATAAATGGACTTCCTCAGGACGGAAGACATTCAGACCATTAATCCCCCCGGCAAGCAATCGGCCATCCCTTGTTCGAAAGATGGACTTACTCTGAAATTCCATTCCCTGGATCCCATCGTGGATATTAAAATTTTTAAAATCTTCACGCGCTATATCTAGTCTCCCCAACCCACTTTTAGTGGTAAACCACAGGTTTTCTTCTTCATCAAACACCACACCAACAATCAGGTTACTTGGGAGCCCATCACTGGTGGTATACCTTTTAATGAGTTCAAAATCAGTACTGAGATGATACAATCCCAAATCGGTACCTACCCAATAAGTCCGATCCTTCGCCTCTGTGATATGATTGATTCTAAAACCGCGTAACTGGGCGTTTTCTGTATTTACAAGTGGCAAGGAAGTCATTTCACTCAGGTCCGAAACCCTATTGAGGTTAAGCACCTGCAAACCAGCATCGGTCCCTATCAATAAGCGATTTTGGGAATCAATCAACAATGAAAACACCAAATCGCTCAATAGCTGCTGACCGATGGTCTGGCTGTTGTACCTATAAAACTTATCTTCTCTGGGATCATAAGCATTCAGACCTGCTGAAAGGGTACCACACCAGAGGATTCCGTCATCAGCCTGAGTAGCATACCAGACACTATTCTGACCGATGGAATATTCATTATTGGGATCGTAGGTGAATCGCCTGGCTCTCTGGGTATCCGGATCGAATAGGTTCAGCCCACCATCCCAGGTACATATCCAAAGCTGACCAGAAAGGCCCTCCTCCATGTAGACGATTTTATCCGAACTGATAGAGCTCTTACCGATTTCCTGATGTCTGGACGAGCTGACGATCTTTAACTCATCGTTCAGGAGGTTCAATCCTCCACCATCAGTACCCACCCAGATTCTTCCCTTGCTGTCTTCCATGACCGACTGGGCTATCCTGGAACTCAATCCGTCATTTTTCCCCTGCCGGTAAAACACATGCGCAAAAGCCGATTTGTTCATTGATAACTTGCACACCCCTTCGTTATAGGTAGCAATCCAAAACATGCCTTCGCCATCTTCCATAACCTTGGAGGGTTGGTTATTGGGCAATGAAGACGGATCCTGTGGATCATGTTTGATTTGCTGAATCAGCTCTTTATTCTTATTCAGCAAGAAAATCCCATAACCATCGGTAGATATCCATATGACCCCCTGATTATCCTGATAAATATCGAAGACCGGAACAGCCATCCCTTTGGTATAATTCATTGAGCGATATTCACCCCTCTCGAAGTTGTACACATACATTCGGGAAAGATCATTTCCAAAAAGAAGCTCCCCTTTCGCATCCATTAAGAAGCTCTTGGGCAATTGATTGATCTCAAAATCGGCCTTACCCGCGCTGGGAATATGCCGAATGGACTCCGTAAGGGTGTTAATGATGTTCAGAGATGAACCTTCAGTGCCAACCACCACGCCCGAGTCGATTGAAATGATGCCCACTACCTCTTCCTGATCCAGCGGATATTTAGAATCAGGAGAGCTGTCATAGCTTTGATAGGCCAGATGATCCTGCCCGGATGAGAGATTTACTTCTACCAGCCCGGTGGAAGTGCCCACCCACAAGGTGTGCTCGTCATAGAGCAGGCAATTGACAGATACCAACGAGGACTTCTCATCGGCCTTGGACAACGCTATCTGATGGAATTTCTCGGTTTTCTGATCAAACTTATTGAGGCCAGTAGAGGTACCAATCCAGAGGTTTTGATCGTCATCCTCCACGATGGCAGTGATTCGGTTCCCCCCCAGAGAATTGATTTTGCCATATTCGGGTCGGTATATGGTAAACCGATACCCATCGAACTTGTTGAGGCCATCTATGGTCCCAAACCACATGAACCCCTTTGAGTCTTGAAAAATCTCAGTACAGGTACTGCTGGATAACCCCTCCAGGGTAGAATACGATTCGAATTTCAAATTCTGATATTGTGCTACAGCACATGTAGAAGCCAAACAGAACATCAAACCCAAAACTCCCAAACACTTACTCATCTTCTATCTAATCTGAAATCCTTTCAATGATAATGCTATTTGAGAAAACTGTAAATGTATTATGAATAAAATGCGGGAATCTCTCACATCCCCTGCATCTGCAGGGCTGTTTGCCTTACGGTCAGGCGCATAAAATGGCTAAACAATGTTTAGGTGCTGGATCGTGTATTCTTACTCCCTGGAATCAGTTCTTGATTAACCTAAGTATTCCAGCCTCCTCTACCACCTCACCATTCCTGGCATTCCTGAGGGTTAGAAAATAAATAGCTGCGGGAAGCATTGAAACATCAACTTCCAAATAATCCTGAACAACAGTCATTTGTCCGGACAACCTGATTTTACCTTCGACATCATAAACGAGGAGCGAAAGCTGTGGAGGACTACCGGAAGGCAGTACCAGCCGTACAAGGTCGCTGGTTGGGTTGGGGAATATTTCAATCGCACCCCTACTCCCTGTGCCAAGTGGGGGTGGCGTCACAGGCAAAGCAAACTCAGCAATAACATTCATATCCTCAGTGATAGAAATCATCATCGGATTGTCAGTCCCGTCTAAATCACCAGCCCACTTGGAAAACTGGTAGCCATCTGCCGGAGTAGCCGTGAGGGTAATGATCTCTCCTAGCCGGTAAGTGTCCTTTACGGGAGACCAGGCGACACTACCCTCCCCTACAACAGAAGACGATAATGAAAATATGGACTCGTCATTGGAATAAGCCGGGCCGGTATTGGATGTGGTGGCATAGGGCTGCACACCCACAGTATGAGGAAATTCGGAAGCTCCCACATCTTTTTGGTCAATTTCATCAGGTCTGGTTTGTTTCATAATGTCCAGTTTCAAGTCATCAAACTCCAACCCATCAATCATAGGAATGGGCGGAAATCCGGAAACTGCGGCATCAATGGCGGGGCTCCCTGAGTCCAATTGAAAAAATCCTTCATCGTTTTCAATCAGCTTTGGATCCAGATCACTTATACCTGATGGTCGATCTATTCCCAGGCTACCCGAAGAGAGGTTGCCCAGCCATTGTTCGGTGCCTGTCGGGTCATCAAAAATCACACCCTTTGGATTGCTGAAAATGTTGTTGGCAAATACAACATGTTGAGGCGGATAACTTCCTGATCCACCCAACTTCACCTCCTCAGAATCCACAATGGTATTGAAATACACGTGGATGGAGTCCAGGGGATCCGAAGACTCGTTTTGCAAATAGATGGCGCGGCTGGTCAACCCGGAAAAGTAGTTGTTGTAAATGAAGTGGTTCTGCCCTTCACGCACGCGTACACCGCCCATATTGTTCAGGAAAAAATTACCATAAACTATGGCTTCATCTCCGTGGCGTAGCACCAGCTCGCCTTTGGTGTTGTTCTCGAAGGTATTGTACCGAAAGACATTTTGCGCAGCCTTATTTGAAATCAATTCGCCATCACCGTCACAGTTTTCAAAATAGCAATACTCCACAATGGTCCGCGAATCCAGGTGTGCCTGACTGCTTACACCAATGCGAATAGGCTCTACACCCATGTCACCGCCGCTGCCCCGAAAGTTTCTGAATGAGCAATGTTGAATTTTGTGATAACCAGGCTCGTTGTCTACCAGGATGGATAGGATGTTTTGATCGGCCAGATTGATCCGGCTCTCAAAATTGCAATGGCTGATTGTAGTACGTCTCGAATCTTCATCAACTATCAAATATTTAAAACTCGTATAGCCCAGAATGTTGATTTGCGTAATCAGCACATCACTGCCCCAGTTTCTGATGACATTATCCGTACCAATATCTCCCCCAACAAATTGAAACCCCGACAACACTACTTTGTCGGCATCTATTTCCACTTTTGATTCCCCAGTGAAGATGACAGCCCCGTAGCTCTCTGCGGTAACCACAAGACCCTCCACATTGATGTCCATAAAGACATCCTCGTATCTGCCCGATCTCCAAACAACAGAATCTCCATTCACTGCTTCACTAAGAGCAGATTTGAATTCTGACAGGGAAGAAACATTGTACCTGGTTTGGGCCAGCGTCACTTCCGCAACAAGTAAAATCACTAAAAAGGCTGCAATCCGCATATTAATCAATCTTTGAAAAAGTAACTTTCATTCGTTCGGCACTATTGATGAATCGTCCTCCCGAGACTATTCACCTTTATCGGTACTCATCGGCTTGTGCGTTTTCAGCCATTCCTGCCCTTCTTTAGTCAGGAAAAAATCCATCCATAAGTAGTACATCTTCTTGTTCTCACCCACTGTGACCCAATGGCTCGAACCAATTGGAATATGCAAAAGCGAGAACTCCTTGAAGGCCGTAGAAGCCGCATCAGCGTGAACCACCACATCATTGTTGGATAGCCCTAAGAACAGCTGGTCAAGCATAGGGTGCTCATGAGCACCCACCTCATCCGGCCCCATGGCTTCCACAGTTCCCAGCGAAACGCGAGGAACGATATCAGCGGGGAGCACCGTTCTGCTGACGGTATTCGGACTCTTTATCTTTTCTGTATAAGGTTCGCAATCCTCAAACCGTGTAAAAAACAGGTCATATTTATTCTCCTCAGGGAAGTTCTTCAGGTCCTCTATGTCCTGAGCGGACAGCCTTTTGGTAAACTGTAGAAAATGAAGTTCCTCACCTTCAGGTACCTTAAACTGCACTTGATCCGTGTCATTCATTGGAATGGCAATGGACTCAGGCACCAGGTTGTACACCATTGAATCAGCCTGCAGGGTTCCATTCCCACTCACAAACAGAAACATACTCACATACTCATCAGAAAGTGAGATGGTCTGCTCGGTAGGCCCTGCATATGCGAGGTGCTCAATCTTGGTCTCGGCAATTTCACCTGCCAGCAATTCCTCTTTAAAAACCTGCTCGTCTGCCGGTATTTTCATCTGCAAATCCTGAACAACAATTTCAGGTGAGCCCGGGCCTGAAGCACAAGACGACAGAATGATTGCCATGATTACACAAACTACAATGCCTTTCTTCTTTAAAATCTTCAATACATTCATGATTTGGCTATTTACTTTTCACTTGCCTCAAAAGTTTGATACCTGGGAAAACAAGTCTTTTAATTTTCTACTTCGAAGGTTGAATAATCAGCCTTTGAGTTTTCGTTTCATTGCCAATTCTCAGTTTGGCGATATACAAGCCATTGGGCAGATTGTCGGGTGTCCATTCCACTTTCTGGGTTCCCGCATTTTGAAGTTCATTCACCAAATTCACAATCTTCTGGCCGGATACATTGAAAATCGTCAATTCTACCAGCGCTGGTTTCTTTACTTTGTACTCTATGGTGGCTTTGGAATGGATCGGATTAGGATAGACAATCATCCCACGATTGGAAGCCTCGAGCGTATTTGGATCAACACTAAGCGTAACTTCTTCCTCACTAAAGTGAGCGGTGACTGACTTGTCGGCATCCATGATGATGGTCGTTTGTGCAGAGGTCCCGGTCACGTCCCCACTCCAATGATCAAATAGATTTCCATCATCGGGTTTGGCCGTCAGATACACGAGCGTTCCTACTTCGTAGACCCCTCCTGAGGGATTGTAGCTCACAAAACCGTTTCCGACTGCAGAAGTGGTCAATTTATATGTTTGGGTGGCAGTGACCGCAACGTTGATTTCCGAAGAGGTCGTTGTAGCTCCTTCATTGTCGGTAGCTACTGCCGTGAAAATGTAGCTACCTGTAACCGCAAATGGAATAGTAAATGAATAAGGGGTAGTCGAATCCTCACCAAGTTTGGTTGCCCCATTGTAAAACTCCACCTTAGAGAGCGTACCGTCAGGATCGGAAGCATCAACTACGATGGTGATGTCATCACCATTCACGAAACTCGCACCATTCTCAGGAGAAATAATACTGACTACAGGATTAACATTTCCTCCTGATCCATCAGCAACATACAGCTCATCGAAGTAAGCAGTAGCCTCCCCATCATCCTGCAGATAAACTCCGGCTTTCCAGTAGCTGGGGAATGTCCAGTATGAAACATCCATATTGGCTTTTTCGGCTCCATCTACATCAATGATCATGCTTCCATCCACCAATCGAACGTCACAGTCAAAATATCCGGCAGGCGCTTCACCCAGATCCACATGTGTGGTATTCACACCTTCATTATCGGTTTTTATGGCTGCCCACAGGTGATTGACTGGTTCCTTGGTTTGATGTTTATAGATTCTTAGGAGTGGCTTATTTGGTCCGCTCCCTGTATTGGCGTCATCGTGAATTTGTAGCACGGTCACCTGATCACAGGTCATCTCAACAATATGTATTCTGGCATGCAATGAACGATCACCTTCGGAAAGGGTCCAGTTGTTCAGATACCGCAGTTCGGTGCGCTGGCTGGACCCGGACTGATTAAAAGCAACTTTATCCTCGTCCACGACATAAAAGTTATCATCCGTATAGCCATCCTTGAGCTGAGTTTGAGTGGCAATGGTGGAGCTCGTAGGTGCCTGTAATTTACACTCCCCAATGAACGCCTTAAATCTTGGGATATCATAAGGGGCATTGTATTCCGCGACGGGATTGACGGCAATACTCACTCCCAAAGCAGTGTATGAGATGCCACCATCATCTGTAGCCGTGGCAGTGATAACGTAACGCCCCGCAGGCACGTCGCTCCAGGTATAGTCATAGGGGGGTGAAGTGACTTCACCCAGTTTGGTTGAACCGTGGAAAAATTCTACTTTGGCAATCGATCCATCACTATCAGAGGCATCGGCTGAAATGGTGATGTTCTCTCCTGCGCTAAAAGTTGCGCCACTAGACGGAGCGGTAATGCTCGAGGTAGGAGCTTTGTTACTTGCCGTTGAATGAGCATTGCTCAAAGCAAAAAAAGATGCCTGACAATAGTCGCCATCCTCTCCCGAATTGTTTTGATTATATACCCCTGCTTTGAAATACATCCAGTCATCAGCAAATCCACTATCGGTCATGTCTACCACTTTCTGGACATCAGGTTTTCCCGGTCTCATAATGGTCACGGTAAGGTCATTGCCCTCCACTTTGATTTCGTAGCTAAACTTCTCCCCCAGAGCAATCCCATCTTCAGGATCAGGAGCATTGTCACTTCTACTGCCAATCATTTCGTGCCATTGCTCTGCACTGGTGGTAGGCTCATGAGCGAAGTAAATCGCCCCTTTGGTGTTTCCTGGTAATTTGCGGTAGTATATCCTGCACGGCTCATCATTTGACGCATGGATTTGCCCGATGATTACACGACCAACCTTGCCAGCTTCTCCTGTGGTAGACACATGATCCACGGCAACGGTAGCTGTCAGCGTTCCACCTACTCCTCCGGCTGCCTCCTGATTGGCCTGACTGGAAGAAGCGAAGACCCAGTTGTTGGGGCCGATCCCCTGTGTGTTGAAGCTGGTATTGCCAGCCCGCAGCATTTCCCGAAGTTCACTTCTGGGGTAAGAGCTCCCGCCGGTTTCTCCATCATTCCGACATCTAAAGACCATCGCCCCGGTATTGGGGTCTGTATAAAACTGAGCTGGTCTTTCAAAACCATTGGATAGATCAGCTTCCTGAACTTCCGACTGATCCTCCAACGTGATCTTCCAATCCGTAAGATCAAAATTTCCACTAGGTGGTAAATCAGGATCCTGGGCCCAGCTTGCTGAAACCGATGCAAACTGTAGGAGGACAAACATGATCAGGTAAGAGCATATATTCCCTTTTGATGATGAAAATTCGGATTCCCTGGTTGTTGTAGCTTTCATATTGTAAACTTTTACTAGTACTTAAATCGCGTTCAAATGCCTTTTTCGGCACTTCTGGATAATCTTGAGAGGAGCGATCATCGATTCAAAAACCAACCAACGTATCATCTCAACACTTTTGCTAATACATTAATTTCAGAGGAAGATTTTCTTCAACAACCAGTGCTCCAGAGTTTGCAATCACATTGTCAGCATGTGAATTGTTCTTGGCACCCCAGAGTCGAGCCACTTGCTCTACCGGGTTGTTCTGAAATTTATTGCCAGAAATATCCACATTGATGATCCCGTATGTGTTGATCAAAATCCCATTTTCCTCACTGGCTCCACATTGGGTAAATGTGCTTCCTCTGACCAACAGATTGCCTCCTACTGTGGACTCGTCATATCCGCCTCGGTAATAATCGATGACATTCTTATTGACCCGATCAAATTGACAATCCACGATGTAGACATTTTCGGCATTGTATTCACCCCGATCATCGTCTTCTGCAGAAAGCTCAATGCCGTTGTTACAATTTTTTATCAACGAAGACTCGAAACTGATGTATTCAGAAAACGAATACTTGTAGGCTTTAAGGACATAATCAAAGTCAGATAACTCACAGTCCTTCACCTTCAAATTGTAAAGGCCGGACATGTTTTCTTTCAAGGTAGCAAAGGCGTAATTCTCCCCATTCCCACTAAGAATGATTGCATTCAAAGTCAGCTTCCCCTTCGGATTCATTTCGAAAGCCGGGGTAGCGGCAGGGCCAGCATAGACAAGCGATACTTTAGAGTCTGGTTGCGCCGACTTGATGGTCAGTTTCTTGTCGATGACCATGGAATAATTGAATTCAAAACGCTCCGATGCTAGCTCAATGATATCGCCATCCTGCGCGGATTTCATTGCTTTGGCAAAATCCGCTGCAGTACTGACCGTATGTGTTTCCTTCGCTGAATCGTCAGCAGAGGGATTGTACCAATCCGGACCGTACTTGGACACATCCATAATGTTAGGTTTTTCCGGCCCGGCTCCATTGGTGGCTCCTATCGAACTACTTTCAGAGCGTGAATTCCCGAATAAGTCTTTGTCGATTTGATCAAACTCAAACCCATAATAGGCCTGGATTTCGGACAGATCACTTGTTGGAATCCAAATATTTTCTTCCAATTCCCGCATGGAGAAGTCCCTTTTCTCAAGACCATTCACGCCTCTGAAGGCCACACCCTGATTATTGATCACGTTGCTTTTAAAATCGATTCCGTCAATGGAATCGTAACGTATAATGGGCATTTCATCTCCTTCCGAATTGTAAATCACATTATTGACGACTAGGGTCCGAATGGGCGTTTCAGATCTGATTTCCGAACGAGGCAGCACCTCTTTCTGATCCACATTTGATCCAACACCAAATTGCCACGGTGAGGAGCAATTGACCCAGGTGTTGTAAGCAACAACCACGTCAGTCACTTGAAAGTATCTGTTGACAGCCGGTTGTCGAATTCCGTTCATCATAGCCAATGGGCCTCTGAAAATCTCCCCATGGAGGTTGTAAAAATAATTATTGGTGACCCGGTGACCAGTCCCAATCAGTCGGACTCCCCCCACCTGCGGGGAATCTTCATCACCGATAAAGTAGTTCCCATCTACAATGCAGTAATTTCCATGTCTGGTGACCAGTGACCCCTGGCTTTTGTAAAAGACATTGCCCCTGAACTCATTGAAATTGGATTTACTGGAAATGACCTCCACTTCTCCATTGCATCGATCAAACAAATTATTAACCACCAACGTGTAGCTGGGTGTCATGGACGTGCTACTGTTCCCAATCTGAATTGTCTCCGCACTCGGGCCCCCTTTTGGTGGTCGGGGACCAAAGTAGTTGTCATTAATTTTGTGGTAGTTTCGTATACTTTCATTGCCTTCCAGATCCACTCTTATAGTGGGTCCTCTGTTGGATTTTCCTTCCAGATAGCAATGATCGAGTTGATTATACTTTCCCTTGAACAGCACCCAAAGGTCAGTCATGTTCCGTTGGGCTTTGTTGAAGTCTTTGATCACGCAGTTTGTCACACGGCTGTTATTTGCAAGGGTATCCTTATTGATGAAAAACTGGATGACGGATTCTGAAGGCGACGCTCCATTGGTAAAATAGAGCCCATCCACCACCAGATACTCTCCACCCAGTTTCAGGTCAGATTGTCCCTGGATGATTACTTCGCCGGGGGTTTCAGCACGAAGTGTGATGGGTTGATCTTCAGTTCCCTTTGCTACCAGGCGAATTTCAACATTCTCCCATTGGCCATTGGCCATGACAATACTGGTGCCTGGTTGGGCTTTTGAGATTGCATCTTGCAGCTCCTTTGCGTTAGAAACCAGGATTCCTTCATTGGCTTCCTTTAGTTGACAACTCATCAAAAGGCAAATTGTCGTAAGTGAAAAAAGTATACTCTTCATCATTTTAATATTAATTGGGTCAATCTTGATAGATAATTTAATCATTCGCTTTCAGGTTCTTTATGCTTCTTTCCATAGTTGTTGGACAGTAGTCAGGTCTTTTTTCATCGCATCAAAAACAATCTTCCGATCTACAGTGATTTCATAATGACCTTTTTCTGCTCCACCCAAGGGGTATTCCAGGTGCAATGACACAGGAGGATTCAAACCATAGGTTTTCAATAATTTAAAATAGTCTTTGAAGTTCACCATTCCTTCACCTATTGGCACGTTCACGGCTTCCCATTGGCCATTGACCTTTGCCCATTGAAAATCTTTTAGTACGATCGTTTTTATACGCTCACGGAGCAACCGTAATCCATTTGTCCAGGAAAGTCCTCCCTCCACTGTGGCATGACGGATATCATATTGGGTCCCAAAATAAACAGGGTCCACGGTTGCAAGCAGTTGCTCTATTTCCCAAAAAGAAGATCCAATACTTGTTCCGGCATGGTTTTGATAGCAGCCGATGATATCGTATTGCCTACCCTGTTCACCAAGCGCTTTGATTTTCTGCTGGTAGACTTGAATAGACTCCTGCAATGATTTGTCCGCATGATATTCAAACCAATTGGTGCGATAAAACCCAATACCTTCATTGGCTGCGGTTTTGATGATGTCCAAATCATATTCGTTGTTCACATCGGTAATGGCCGTGGTGATCATCTCACAGGTAGAACCAGACTGCTTAATATCCCTAATAGCTGCGGGTAGGTCTGATTTCACATTTTCGGGCAGCACATGACCCTTGGGACGGACAGTCAGATCAATGCCATCAAACCCGAGCTCTGAGGCAATCTGACCAGCTTCTTTGAAGTCTAAAAACTGCAAATGCTTGGAAAATATATGCACCTTCAAGGGATCGCCAGAGCCATTCAGATGGAATCCACCAACAGGGGATGGCAAAAAAGGAGCCATCAGAGCCACGGTTCCTGACTTTTGTAAAAACTTTCTTCTTGATATTCTCATATCTTCATCATGTCTAATGACCTCTTATCAGAGGATGAACTGTCCAATCATTATCACATAGCCCCCTTCCCAACTATTAAACTACCATTAACCATGAAATGCAACTCCATGATTAATGGTAGTGGTAGGGTAAATTACTTCACTATTCTGATCACCCGAGTGGTCGCATCTGCCTTGTACAATCTGAGGAGATAAACTCCATCCGATAGTCCATACACATCCAGTGTCATTTTTTTCGAATTGATGTCCCGGTTTCTCAACTGTATCCTACCGAACATGTCCATCAAATCGAGGCTAACAAATTCGGAAAAATCTTCAAACTCAAGGGTCAGTACATCACTCATAGGAACCGGATATGCTGACACCCCCACCTCTGAATCGTTAAGTTCAGGAGAAGATAACACTCTTGCCCCAGCAGCATAACCAAACACCCGCAGCTCTTCCAGGCTCACCCAGCTTCCGGAATAAACATCCGCTCCGGAAACCGTGATTTTCACATATCTGGCATTGATCGAGGTGAAAGTGTCGGAGATAGGCGATGCATTAGACCCCCCGGTAGTATTACTACTTCGATCAACGATGGTCGAATATGAACTACCATCCACTGAGGCTTCAATGATGTACTGATATGCCCTGTCACCATAGCATATCACTTCAGTACTACTAATGGTATAATTAGCACCCAGATCGATAGTCGCTGATTGTGGGAATCCTGAAGCTGACCATCTGGAATCTGGATCGTCATCAACCAGGTTTGATCCCGGATTTGTAGATTGTTCATTGGATGTAGTTACTGACTTATTCAACGCTACATTCGAAAGTGTGGGGGTAGGATCAACTACATTCACTGTACTCATATCCGTATGGCCACCATCGTCAGTGGTGACTGTAATCGTTGCCGTACCTTCTGCAACTGCGGTCACGAGCCCTGAAGAATTCACAGTGGCCACCAATGAATTACTGGAACTATAGGTTACACCCTGATTGGTGGCATTGGAGGGGCTCACTGAGGCGGTCAACTGCTGAGTATCCCCTTCATCGAGTGTCACACTGGATGGTGTCAGCGATACGCCGGTCACTGCCACGGGCTCAGGGCCTCCTTCGCCTGCAAACACTCTCAATTCGGTCAAACTTACCCATGATCCGGTGTATACATCAGCTCCAGTCACGGTGATCCTAACGTATCTGGCATCAAAATCAGAAAATGTATCTATAATGGGACTTGAATCTGCCCCAGGAGTTGTATTGCCCGACCGGTCTACTATCTGTGTATAGGTACTTCCATCCGAAGAACCTTCAACGATGAACTGATAAGCCCGATCCGAGTAGCAGGTCAGCTCGGTTCTACCAATGGTAAATACCGCTCCTAAATCTACAGTAGCAGATTGAGGGAATCCAGACACTGACCAGCGAGTAGCCACATCGCCATCTACCAGGTTAGCGGGCACATTGGTGCCATCTGGAGTACCTGTACCCGATATAGATTTATTCAGCGCCAGGTTAGTTTCGGATGAAGGTGCACTGACCGTAATTATGCTCGTATCTGTATATCCACCATCGTCAGTGGTAACCGTGATCGTAGCACTTCCCTCGGCTACAGCTGTCACTAAACCACTTCCGCTCACAGTAGCTACAGAAGTATTGCTGGAACTGTAAGTCACCTCCTGATTAGTAGCATCATTGGGGGAAACAGTAGCTGATAGCTGCTGGCTCCCGCCAACTCCGACTGTGGCCGATCCCGGTGATAAACTCACTCCGGTGACATTTACAGGTGCTACATATCTGGCCTGGGTGATGCTAATGGTTCGGTCCGGCACACCTACCCCACTTACAGTAACCGTACCTGAACGCTCGGTAGTGTTTGCATTTGCATTCACTGTGATGTCAATATTTCCTGAGCCTGAGCCGGATGTTGGACTTACGGAAATCCAGGATTGATTATCTGTGACTGTCCAGCTCACGTTTGAAGAAATGGCAGCGGACTGAGTGCCCCCTGCGTCCGTAAATTCAGAAACAGAAGAAACGGTCAGGTAATCTCCTACAGCCCCACATGCGCTTAATACACTTCCGGCGGCATCTAAAAAACAAGCTCCCACACCTGCCCCTACGTCACCATCTGTAATGGGTGCATAGGCTATAGAGCCACTGGCTCCCGAAACTTCGTGCGCTCCTACGTCCATATTGCTGTTTGGGCGCGTCAGTCCTTCTATGTCCAGATCGACTACATTGGCGTACGTGCTGCCGGCAGCATTGGCTGCTATCCCGCTGCTACTCGGTTTGTAAATCTCTCCGACGGCAGAAAAGTTGGCATCTCCTTCCGTAATGCCGGGATCGGATATTCCGATATTGGATCCACCAAAAATATTTCCAACATAAGTCATACCCTGACCTGTTCCTGAAATATCACCCGACACAATATCACCATTGGTACTATATACCAGATTATAGGCGATCACTCCTGTTGGATCATATGAGTTTCTGTCGTTATAGTGGATAGGATCGTCAGAATTATAGATGGTATTAAAGGCCACGAGGATATTGTCAACGTTTTGATAACCATTGCCAGAGCCCCCGGACGACTCCCCACCGCCTACCAGAGTGATCCCGTTGTTCCAAACATCCCCATCATTATTAAGGCCCTGCATGTAATTGTTAATGATCACATGATCCCGATCGCTCACACGAATACCTCCCGATTTGGCCTTTCCTTCTCCAAGGAAAAAATTTCCCTCTATATGTGCCCGGGCACCATGTCTGAGCACAAGTGAGCCCCGGCAGTTTCTGAAAGTATTATGCAGGAAAGTGTTGTCAGAACTTTTATTGGTAATGATTTCGTTCTCTCCATCGGCAGCTTTGAAATAATTGCCCTCTACCAGCACCTGAGCGCTGACTGACTGATAAGAACTAACCCCTATGCGAATAGCTTCGCAATCACCAGAGTTGGTCGAAAAGTTATCTTTAGGAGTAATGTTATAGAAATAGTTACTTCTAATGGAGTGCCCGGGGGTACTCGATCCAGCATAGGAGAGTTCCACCAGAATGCAGGCACCAGCGCTTAGTTTATTGACGAAGGAGCAGTTTTCTACTACATTATTGGTACCATGTAGCACTATCCATCGGCTCTTATTTGGCTCTGGAGTATATAGGTTATCAAAACCACAATTTCTTATTGTACAGTTATTTGCAAATTCTGTACTCGAACCACTTTTCCTAAACTCTACATGGTCACTCTCGCCTTCTCCTCCATCCCAAAAGAAGCCTTCTACAATCAAATAACTACCGTAGATGTTGAGTTTGGAAGAACCATTCAGTATGACTCCTCCCGGGGTCTCGGCTTTGAGGATAATGGGGTTGCTTTGTGTTCCCGAACCAGTGAAGGTGATGTCCTGATTCGAATAAGTACCATCAGTCCAGGTTACAATGTCGCCTGCTGAAAGGCTGAGAGAATTGAGCTGTCCAGCTGAGCTGACCGTATACTCCGCTCCAAAGGCGGCAAGTGATGAGAACATGGTTGCTCCCACAAGCATCAAAAGAAAGCTTGATTTTCGAAAAAAAATTTTCATCGTTTTAAGTATTTAGGTTGAGACTTTGGACTACCAACTCGTTGGTTAAGCTAAAAGGGGTATTATAGATGGTAGACCATTTTTATAAATTAAAATCTATCGTAATCTTTCGAGTCAAATCATCCCACTCTACATCCTTCTGATGCCTTTCCGAAATCAATTGAAATGCAACCAGTGTTCCCATTTCAAACACTCCTCCTCAATGAACCTTGCTCTTTTCTGAAGCTTCTCGCAAGTGACCACCGCGTACTTTTCAATAGTAAAACCAAAGTTTTACTGACAGAACCACTATCGTAACAAGCAACAAAGCCTTAATCCATTTATCACCCTTTTTGATGGAAAAAAGGCTTCCCAGCCATCCTCCCAATGAAGTCCCCACTGCCAGGGTCAATCCGTATCGCCACTGAATCAAATCATTGTAAATGAAAACCATCACCACAGCCAGCGTGTACACAAATGCTACAATGACCTTGATGCTATTGATTCTTACCATGGGATAGTGATGTAGCCTGTCCAGCACGAAAATGATGATAAAACCTACTCCCGCATGAATAAAACCACCATATATCCCTATCAGAAAGAAAATCAATATCCCTACCCATGGGCTTCTTCTTTCACCTCCGGTGTGGATACTAATTGGCTTCCGAGCGGAACCAAACACAATCATCAACCCTACCGCCAACATGATGATTGACAAAATTCGGGTGAACAACTCACCCCTGATATCAACTGCTAAAAACCCGCCTAACACCGCCCCTGGGATGGCTGCCAGTCCCAGGTAAATACTGTAGGGATAATCAATGATCCCGGCTCTTCTAAATTTATTTATGGCAAACACATTTTGCCAAAGGATTGCTATCCGGTTGGTGCCATTGGCCATGGCCGGCGGCAACCCCAGAAAGATCAATAAGGGTAGGGTCAACATAGAACCTCCTCCTGCAACCACATTCAGGAATCCCGCGCCTATACCAGCAAGAACCAGGAGCAAATACTCAAATAAACTCATCATACCTGCTCCGGTTCGCTAGCTACAATCCAATTTCCATTTATATCCCTAAGGCCTGACCGCCACCCACTTGTATTGTCTCAGCAGTAATGAAAGATGCATCCTTACCTGCCAGGAAAGACACTACAGACGCTACTTCCTCAGGCTGACCCAATCGGCCTAGCATAATATTATTCTTCCACGAAGCAAATACTTCAGGTTTAGTCGATTTGATTTCAGAGTGAAATGGCGTATCGATTGTTCCAGGAGAAACAGCATTTACTCTGATTCCGTATTCAGCCAAATCTTTGGCCAACGCTCGTGTAATGGCATGAACTCCGGCTTTGGATGTACCATAAACGCCCGCTCCTGGTCCACCAGCATTCCACCCTGCGTTTGAGGTGTAATTGATGATTGAGGCATTTTCTCCCTTTTTCAAGTAAGGAATGGCTGCTCTCGAAGCAAAAAACACTGAATCAAGGTTTAAGGCCATCACAAATCGGTAAAACTCAGTGGTCATCTCTTCAAATCGAGATCTGCCTCCTAATCCACCAGCATTGTTTACCAGCACATCAATTTTACCGTACTTTTCACCAATTGCTTTAATATTTGAAGTTACTTCCTCGTCTTTTGTCACATCAAAGCCATAATATTCTGCGGTGATGCCCTCACTGGCAAGTTCCTCTACTCTCTTCGCTCCTGCTTCATCTTCGATGCCATTTAGAACAACAGTAAACCCATCTTTACCTAATCTCTTGGCAACCTCGAAACCAATCCCTCCAGTTGCACCCGTTATTACTGCTACTTTATTTTCTCGTTTTTCTTCCATGTCTAATTATTCGTTTATTATTTATATCTAATCAATTGGTTTAATTTCTTTCGCGAAAAAGTACACTGACGCTACTCCCAGTGGTACAAATACCGCGATCATGATAAAAATTGGTGTATAGGATATTTCTGAAATGATAGGAACCAGAAAGTTCATGATGATGACCGAAAAGACACCTACTGTACCACCCAAACCGGCCAATGATCCTACTGATTTCCCGCTGAACAGGTCACTTGGCATGGTCTGAATATTGCTAATGATAAACTGAAAGCCAAACAGTACGAAAGCTACAATTACCACAAAAATCAGTGGACTATCCGCCAGAAGGATGGTCGCCAACAGTCCCAAAAACATGATCACTCCGCCTATGGTAATGGTCAGCTTTCTAGCCCGGTCTACAGATGCCCCGTTGAGCATCAAACGTCCTGCAAAATAACCGCCAGACAAACTACCCAGCGCAGCTCCTACGTATGGCACCCAGGCGAAAAAACCTATTTCTTTTACGTTGAAGCCATAAGTCTCTGCCAGGTAAATGGGCATCCACCCTACAAACAACCACCAGATAGGCTCCACAAAAAACCTGGATATCAGCACAGCCCATGATTCACGATGGCTGAGTATTTGCTTCATTGACAGACCTTCGGTTGAAGGATTATTGTCCGCCTCTGATTGTCCTGCAAGTATGTATTTCTTCTCCTCTTCGGTAATCCATGGATGTTCATTTGGTTTGGCTTTATTCACAAGCACCCAGGGCAATACCCACAATAAACCAATGGCGCCAACCACCATGAAAGTGACTTCCCAACCAAAAGCAACCCAAAGCAGGGCAATCAAAGGTGGTGCCACTACAGATCCAAGTGCTGCTCCGGCGTTGAATATGCCCTGAGCCATGGCTCGTTCCTTTACAGGAAACCATTCAGCATTACTCTTTACGGCCCCAGGCCAGTTTCCAGCTTCCCCTAATCCTAATAGCACCCTGAAGGCCGAAAATGAGAACAATCCTCTAGCCAGTGCGTGAAGCATGGTGGCCACGCCCCACACCGAAATGGATACTACAAACCCAAGCCGTGTACCAATTTTGTCAAACATCCGACCAGATACTGATTGTCCTACTGCATAGGCTATCATGAATATATTCAGAATGAGCGCATAGTCATTTTTCGACATGCCCAGGTCCTCTGAAATACTCGGCCACATAATGCTCAGCGCCGACCGATCAATGTAATTGATTACGGTAGCCAGACATATCAGTCCAATGATCCACCACCTAAGTCCCTTAACCTTCATCTTATCCTTTGTTATGTGTCTATTTTATTTATCACCGAAGTACGAAACCCCAGACCCATCGAGAAAGTCTTCTCGCACCGGACTGAAAGTATCGATCAACATTCCCGCTTCCAGACATACCGCACTGTGCAGCAGGTTAGGCTCGATGTACACGCCATCGCCTCCGCTTACTATCTGTTTCACGCCATCGATCACAAACTCGAACTTGCCAGAAACACAGTAGGTTGTCTGGGTATGAAAGTGTTGATGAGGTGAGCCTTCGGCTCCCTTTTCAAACTTCACTTGTACCATCATGATCTGATTATCCCAGCCCAGCATCTTTCGAGAGACGCCACCGCCAAGCTCTTCCCATTCCATCTCCTTGGTTAAAATGTATTTTTCGCTTTTTCTTCCCATTTCTCAATTATTTTATTTTCTTAAATTCATAAACTCCTTGCCACGTGCACTGTCCCTTGGCTGATTTCACAGCATGCTGACTTGATTCGCTATCATCTTTCAGTGAAAAGGCCAGTTGGTATTCCTCACCACTGTTCAATTGAAATCTAACCACCACATATTCTGCTGATTGATGCAGCACTTTTAAATCTGCAATGGAAGTAAACAGGTTTAAAGGACGTTCAGTAGAGTAATCGTAACTCCCATGTATTTCATATAAGCTGGCAAAAACGGTATTGACTCCAGTCCTGCGGTGAATAAGGCCCGGGTCACGTCGCAGGTTAAAATTAGGATCATTGGCACCTATCCTCGTCATTATCATTTGGTCACCTGATTGAATAACGGAGGTCAGGGTATAGAATCTCTTCTTATTAAACCATGTCATGCTATACAAGTCTCCCGTGAGGTCTGCTTGCGCTTCAGCCCATAAGTGCTGGTACCCAGACTCCTTGCCCATTGGGGTCAGGTCATTGTTAGTCTGAAGTTGCTGATTTGAGGACATGAATTCACCCACATAATAAAGTGGTAAATCATACCTGGTTTCTGCTCGCGCCTGTACCGATAATAAATCTATCACCAATGGGTGCTCTAGTTCCTCAAGATCAACCATGGCCATGGTCCGATGCATCTCAACATCATCATAGGCTCGTGTTTCTTTGGCACTTACAATCCGAACGCTTTGACCAGCAGCAAAATAATAAGGAGTGCCAGACGTCTTATCGGCTTCCTTGACCTTGCCATCAAAATGCGAATCCTTATTCACTACCAGGGCATTGTGGGCAACAGTCTCCTTGGCCCAGCTGTGATTTTCTTTGAGGTATCCACCCCCGTCCTTGTGTTCAATGTTAACCCAACGAGCTGAGCCATAGTCTTGAATGACCTCACCAGTCTCATCATAAAGCATAAATCCCAGCCGATCGAAATGTCCGTGCCCCATTCCATGCTTGGCATACTTCATCACCAGTGTAAGGTCACCCCCTCTGAGGATACCAATAGCACCCTCATCTCCATTGGCGCCATCGCTGAGCTCAATACTTGGTTTAATAAATGGCCTGGCAAGCCCCTCCCCGATGGCCTTAGCGGCATCAAACCCGGCATCATTGAGCGGAACTCTACCTTGAGAAGCTATGACCGACAATAAGCTGAGGTCCTGTGAACCATAGTGATAAGCCATGCTCACGGCATTCACAAGCTCACGCGATGCCAGCGACATACCTTTCTGTGAATCGTTGATCGGGAAAAATTCACCCGCGGAATTAGTTTGATTAAGAAGGGCGTAGACTCCTTTGATCAATACAGAATCCTTATAGGCCAGAATCTTGAGATCTGGGCGCTTATTAGACAAAGCCTCCGCAAAGATCAAAAATGGGTACATGGCGTATCGCTGGTAATAGGGGCCCTCTGTATAATATCCATCAGGAGAGAACGCATGGTTTATTTGTGCCAGGAAACCCATTTCTTGATCTTGGGCAACAATACTTCCACCATCATTATCCACAGCACCGGCTTTTACCGATACTGACCTTGCTCCGTACAATGCCCGATCGACTAATTCCTGATCGTCGATGACCAATCCGATCATCCCTACGGCGGCATTACCCCATGTACTATGATTGTGAATTCGATTAAAAAATTGCGGAGTTTCTATAGAAAGAAAATCAGCCATCGGTTTGAAAAGACCATCATTGAGTGCCTGACGATCTTCCTCAGAAAGCCACTCATATATACAATCGTAAGCCTGACTCACATATACCAGCCAGTTTGCATCGTTGAGGCATTGCCAGAACAACTTTCCTCTGGCATAGGAGCGCTCAGCAGGATGTCGATCTAAATCAGGGTATAACTCCAGATAGGCATACAACATATCCTTGATATAAACAGCATATCGCTCATCCCCGGTGATCTGGAACAATACACCTGCTTTCTGTAAGGTGAAAAAGTTAGTCTTGTGCTGCTCATGTGTATATCCACCAGCTAAATCTTTGGGTACAGGCACATCTATCCCCTTCTCGATCTCCGCATCTACTTCAAGTTGTACAGTAGCCAGTGTCTGGTCAAATAAAGCCACCCGACCAAGCCCCTGACGAATTTCTTTGATTCCGTCTTTCGTCAAAATCAAGGATGGGCTCGTTTGCCCATCCGATTTTGACAGTATGAAGAAGAAAACAATTGTTATGTAAATTTTAAATCTCACTTTCTATTTAGTTACTTCAATGTTTTTATCCCCATGATGGTAGAAGCAAACACTCATCAGGAACACCTGAATCACGAGTACCGGGCTACACCACCCTGATCAACTCTTTTTAGTTTTTCCGTTGATGAACCCACTCTGCTCCAATGAAAAACTCAAAATATCTTGTAAGTGGTGTTCCATGGTTTCAGAGGCCAATTCCGGATTTCTACTTTCTATGTGCTCAAATATTTGGTAGTGTTCTTCCAAAGCACATACTGGCCTGTCTCCACCACATATATTGTTCTCCTTGAAATGTGTGAGTATGTCTGGAGATATAATCAACATCAGAGATTTAAGAGCGGTATTGTTACTCGCCTCGGCAATCTTCAAATGAAACATTAAATCATGCTCAACAGTATCCGCTCCTTTTGAGACGGCCTTTTCATAGTCACTCAGTGCTTTCGACATATGAATAAGATCAGCATCCGAACGGCGCATTGCAGCGAACTTGGCTGAGTTAACCTCAAGCAAAACCCTGGTCTCCACCAAAGCACGGAAATCATTAGCTTCTAACTTTAGTACATCCGAAATAAGGCCTTCCAGAGCCGTAATCCCCATCCCGCCTACTACTGTTCCGCTCTGTGGCAAAGTCTTAAGAATACCATAAAACTCAAGCTTCTTTATCGCATCTCTCAAGTGGGTACGACCTACTCCAAGTTTCTCGCAAAGCTTACGCTCAGGAGGGAGTCGATCCCCGGGTTTCAGCTGACCAGACGTAATCAATTCCTTGATTTGATTGATGATCTTATCAACTGGGGTTTCAATTTTAATACGACTAAAGTTGCTAAGTATTTCCATAATAAGTAATCAGTTGTACCCAACAATTGGTCGACCAATTTAGAGCGTCACAATTGCAGGTCAAAATAATTGAACAAAATATTTCCCATAGTCTGATTAGCCCCCAGCTCCTAAAAACACACGATTAAACAAAGAAGTCAAAACTCCTTTTTACTCTTTCATTATCAGATCATTAAGCCAAATAACTCAACGAACTCGATCGATATATTCCTCCTCAATATTTGGTTAACCAAATATTGGATGGCTAGTGACTATGTTGCGCAAACTTACCAAAAGTACTTCGATTCCACATCACAGATCTCAATCTTGAACCTTCCATACACTGATACCAACCAACTTCATTATCCCTGTACTTCTTACTATTCTACCTGGTACCATGTGGTTTCAAAATTGAATTCTTAAAAGAGACCACCACGTTCTGATGGCCTCTTTTAGTTATCAATGCTCTATGTGTTACAATCCTTCGTAGCCCACATTTTGCTTAAGTCCTTCCAGTAAATCCACATCTACGTAGTACTTAGGCCATAGGTAATCCACATTAGGATCAAAATCTCTATTCTCAAGAGCAGGTGCAGCACCACTGTATACGTTACCCATTTTTCTGCGCACAATATCATACCATCTCACGCCCTCAAAAGCCAGCTCTAATCTGCGCTCTTCCATCACATCCTGGATTGTCACGGCACCTGTAATGTCAGCTGGAACCGGACTTGGGGGATACTTGCTATGACCAGCACCGGCTGCATTTCTTGCGCGTGCCCGTACTCTATTGATATATTCCACAGCAGCTCCATTGTTACCTAATTCTACGGCTGCCTCTGCTGCTATTAAGAGTACTTCCGCATAGCGTAAAATGATTTGCTTAGAATTAGAATCCCTTAAACTTGCTCCCTGAGGTGTGCTAGTCCTTAAACCAGCTTCTCCTACAGCTCTGAAGTATTTTGCAATGTGTGGTCTTGCGACATTTTGACTAATTCCATCCCACTCGGTAAATCGGTAATCTGGCACACCCTGATAGGTAATGGCAGTATCCAAACTCACAGCTTTACGATAATCCCTACCATCCCAGGTATTGTACACACTCAGCTCCGGTACCGCTACACTCCATCCAAAAGCATCTGAACTAAGCGCTGCAAACCTTTCGTCACCACGAGGACCTGTAACAGATGTTACCTGATCTGTACCCGCATTAGATCCTCCCAGTTCTCCCGGTGTGATGTTATGATTGTCATTAGCTATGAAAGTGATATTGAACAGGATCTCAGATGAAGCGAAATCAGGCGCGAAAATATCATAGTAATTATTATCCAAAGCCACACCATACTTGCCTTCATTGTCGATCACGTGTTTGGCATTGTCAAAAGCATTTTGCCAATCATCAGGTTGTGCCACATCAGAGGTCGCTCTGGTCATATAAACCGAGGCTTGCATGCCATAAGCTGCCGCTTTACCCGGATGAGATCTGTCCACTGGAATATCTGCCAGCCATTCCTTGGCAAAATCCAGGTCTGCTATTATCCCCTCATAGATGTCTGAAACAGAAGACTGCTGAACGGCATATGGATCATCTATTGGCTGACCATCCATGTATATGATTTCACCAAATAGGCGCACATATACAAAATGTACATAAGCACGCAGGAAGTATGCTTGCGCCGCTACTGCATTGATTTCTGCTTCTGATCCATCTACATTATCCTTAGCATTAATCACCTCATTGGCAGCTGCAAGGGCTCTATACCCCACGGTCCAAAATGCATCTACCAGGCCATTGTCCTGTTCCATTTGCATGAGATCGCATGCATGTCGTCTGGTAGGAGTACTTGGATCTCCAATACCCACCATGTCCGAACGCAACAGAAGTGCCAGAGTCAATTTACGTCCGTGAAATTCCTCACGTGCAAGTTGGCCATAGGCCCCATTAACTCCGGCCTTTAACTCCTTCACTGATACAAAGAGACCCTCAGGACTTAATGTCCCCACTGGTCGCTCTTCCAAATCTTCACATGACATGGTTGAAAACACCATGATCAGCGCGAATAATATTGAGTTTAAATATGTTCTTTTCATTATCTTTTTTATTTAGAAACTGACAAATAAAACAACTGTCAATTGTTTAAAAACCCAGGTTTAGACCCACAGTATAGGTTTTCACGTTAGGGTAACTACCGTAATCCAATCCCAGATTCCTGTTGGAATCAGCATTACTTGTTGAATTATTGTAGGCAGTTTCCGGATCTAACCCAGAGTAATCAGTGAATGTCAAAAGATTCTGTGCACTTACATAAAACCTCAATGATCGAACGTTGATTTTATCAAGTAAGGATGATGGCACATTATAGCCCAGGGCAATATTCTTCACACGCACATAGCTCCCATCCTCTATCCAGCGAGAGGTTACTTTAAGGGTTCTGTCTGTATCTGCAGATGGAATAGTCCCTTTGGCATTGTCTATTGGATGATAGCGATCAAGCGCGGCTGTTGACACGTTCCACGTACCTCTAAAAGATTCCAATTCCATTCTGGTAAGATTCATCATATCATTACCATGAACACCCTGAAGGAAAATATTCAAATCGAAATTCTTGTAAGTGAAGTTGTTGTTCATAGACCACACAAAATCTGGATGTGGATTACCAATGATTTTTCGATCATCGTCATTCAATATTCCATCATCATTAAGGTCTGCAAACTGCTCTCCGCCTATTTTTCCATCTGAGCCCTCCAGTAGAGGATCACCTGGCTGGGTCACTCCCTCATAAACAAAGCCGTAGTAGACACCCACAGGCTGTCCTATTTCCAGGAGTTGAAATCCAGTGGCTATATTGAAATGACCCGGAGCGTCTTCATATCTAATCCCAACCGTATCGGCCAATGACACTATTTCATTTCTGTTCATGGAGAAAACGAAATTGGAAGTCCAGGAGAAGTCTGCTCGCTGTATATTCCGAGTGGTAATAGCGGCTTCAAGCCCCTTGTTTCTAACTTCGCCAGCATTCTGAATCTGCGTGGCCGTTCCTGCTACACCGAGAAATGATGGAATGGGACGATCAAACAGAAGATCACTGGTAAGCTTATTGTAGTAATCCACCGTGAAATTGATTCTGTCATCGATCAATCCAACATCCAGTCCAACGTTCAGCTGAGAAGTAGTCTCCCATGTTAGGTTAGGATTTGCCAGGGTGCCCAAAATAAAAGCACCTTCACCTGGTCTGATGGAATATTGTGAACGCAAGGTTGCCAAAGAACCATAAGCACCAATGGCCTGATTACCCGTCAGACCGTAACTGGTCCTGAGTTTCATAGAATAGATCGGGTTAAGGTTTTTCATGAAAGCCTCATCACCGATATTCCAGGCAATCGCACCTGAAGGGAAAAATGCCCACTTGTTGTTTGCCGCGAAATTAGAAGCACCATCATATCTACCAGTGACAGTAAAAACATACCTGTCAAACAAAGTGTAGTTCAATCTGGAATAGTATGATTTCAAGATTCTGGTAGAAGTACCTGAATTTGGTGCAGGCCATGTAGCACCACCGCCTAAGTTCCAGTAGCTCACTGCCTCAGAAACAAAGTCACTAGATGTGGCCAGTAGATCTTCGTCCTGTGATTTTTGATAAGAATAACCATTCACCCAGTTGATTCGGTGTCCGTCAAAATCCTTTTTTACAGTGAAGTAATTTTCTGTCAGCAAATTGATGGCCTTATCAAACTCCAGTGTTCCGATACCACCATTGCCTCCTCTTCCCAGCTGTGAGGAAGTAAAAGTGCCCTCTCTATAAGAAGTAACACCAGCTCCCAGTGTAGATTTGAAACTAAGCCAATCAAGGATCTTAACCTCCGCAAAACTATTGACCTGAAACCTGTCAGTAATTCTTTCACGATCTATGCCATTGGCAATGGCTACCGGGTTGTCAATATTATCTCCCAATTTGGATTGAGTATAATTGCCATCTGCATCACGCACCGGTGTGTCAGGTTCCAACCTGGCTGCTGCTCCTAGCACGCCTGTGTTACTTGATCCTCCGGTAGTTTCCTGGGTAAGCACACCATTTTGGATGCTCCTTCTACCATAAAGATTCACTCCGAGATTTACCCTGTCAGATGCCGTAAAAGACAAATTACTGGTAATTGAGTAGCGCTCATAATCTGAATTCACTACGACACCTTCCTGCTCAAAATGCGTAGCAGATATGTAATATTTCGATGAAGGACTCCCTCCACTTACAGACACCTGATTATTCCAAATATGACCTGATCTTAAAATTTCGTCCTGCCAGTCAGTATCTACATCAGGATTGTAATCATAATTTGGAAGGACCTCCAGAATATAATCTCTGAAGTCTTCTCCTGATAACAAATCCAAACGGTCACTGGCCTCCTGATAAGAATAAGAACTATTGAAGTCAACCTTCATCTTACCTTCTCCACCACTTTTGGTAGTGATCAATAGCACACCATTGGCTGCCCGTGATCCGTAGATAGCAGTGGCAGACGCATCTTTCAAAATCTCCATGGATTGAATATCCTGTGGAGGTGGCATTTCACCGCCAACAAAGCCATCGACTACTCTAAGTGGCTCACTACTGGCATTGATAGAACTTCCTCCTCTTATTTTCAGGCTGAAGTTAGCTCCTGGCTCACCTCCGTTGGTAGATTGAATCTGCACACCGGCTGCCCGGCCTTGAAGTGTTTGTACAGCGCTCAACGCAGGAAAAGCGTTTAATTCTTCGGATTTTATCGAAGATAATGCCCCTGTATTATCACTTTTTCGCACTGATCCGTACCCAACTACCACAATTTCATTGAGCTGCTGTAGATCCATCTCTATCGACACATCTATCTCAGACCTTCCAGCCACCTGCACCTCAGTGTTCACATACCCAACAAAACTCACACGCAAAACAGCAGTCTGAGGGTCGGATACAGTAATTGAGTAGCGTCCATCCACATCAGTAATGGTACCATTGGAAGTACCTTTCTCGAGAACCGTAGCACCCGGTATGCCGAGACCGTCCTCGGCCGAAGCAACAACGCCGGACACAGTCATTTGTGCAGACGCTAAATACGACACAAAGCACATCGCTAATAACGCTACGTACTTGCTCTTAATCTTCAATAGTAATAGTCTTCTCATAATTTAAATCAACTAAACAATAGAAAAAAAATTGAACTGATTGATCGGTCAATTGATTGGTCAACCAATTGCACTTGGGAGCAATATAACTATTTTCAATAAGATCACAAGGAAATTAAAAATAATTCAGTCTTGAGAGCACAAAGGCATTTCATTTTATAAATATGGTAATTGGCTATTCTCGAACCCCTCAGGGGGCTTTCTCGCGTAAGAAATCTCAAAATTGGTCGACCAAACTTTTTTTTGTTGACTCTCCTGCAACGCATTGCACTCCATAGCCTGGAATTTTGAAGGCACTTATGCTGACATATATACCATAATAGGCTCATAAAGCACATATTTACACTTATGCCTGACAATTCTTTTAGATCCTGACGCAAGTCTCTGCCGCTCTCGTGACTCACCCCCCACACTACCCAAATCATCCATTGATCACCATGTTTACGAACTCCTTTGGGCAAACTGGAGCTCACCAGATCACACCAACAATCAATTACCAAAATAGAATTTTTTAACGAAAAACTGGTCTACCAATTTAAAATTGCTTAATTTACCAATCAATAATTAGCAAATTCACTTTTTCATTCTTCTGAATGGTCGAATAATTAAGGACGAATCCAATGGAAATGGCACCTTATTTTAAGACCCGGACCAAATGCATGAAGACTGGATTCAAATGAATGAAGAAGTAACTGGTGAAAAGGGAATTATTACCATTCAAAATCCCAAAAGCCCTTAGAATCTGCAACCTGTTGCATTTCATTAAAATAAAAATTCAACAAATCACTCAACGCTGACAGTATAAAAATTATAAAAAAAAGAATTTCAACACCATTTTGATTGATTTCTTGCAATACAACTTTCAATACTCTATATTGGTCGACCAATTATTGGAGAACCATTAATTATCTTTTTTTCTACTAAACTCAAATTAATTATGAAACGAACATTTCTATCCGGCAAGAAGGCAACGGCCTTTTTCTCAAGAGGCCTAGCGGCAACTATATTGGCCTTTGGGGCTCTTACCTTCGCAACATCTTGTGGAGAAGATGAGAAAGTCGATCCTCCAGTACCCGCAGCAGCGTCTTTTGTCGCTCAAGTGGATGTATTCGAGGTGACCTTCGTTAACTCGTCTACTGGCGCTGTAAGTTCTGCTTGGGATTTTGGAGATGGCAACACCTCTACAGAGCTTAATGTAGTGCACACTTACACCTCACCAGGTGACTACACTGTAACACTAACCGTAACAGGTGAAGCTGAAGACACAGATACTGCTGAAGAAGTAGTGTCAATCGTTATCCCAGAGTCATCTTTTGAAAATGGTGATTTTGATCTGTATCCTGCTGACCATGAAATGTACCAGGCCAACAATGACATGTGGGAACCACCAACTGCAGATGATGGCTGGACAGGACGTGAAGGCTTCAGAGCTGGCGGTATGACCACTGACGGTAAAAAGCTTGAGGATGGCACTAAAACCAATGGTCTTAAAATTTACGGCCCAGAGCGAGGCGCATACCAGGTAGTTGATGTGGTTCCAGGCGCTACTTACGTAGTTACATTCGAAGCAGCAACTGAAGTAATTGACGAGCCAGCTGTTGACTTAGTATCTGCTTATATTCTCTCTGAGGAAATTAAAACAGAGGCGGCTATCACAGAGGCTAACACCATGGCCAAGGTCACGGTAACCAGCTACCCTACTGCAGCTAAGGGTGAGTTCCAAACTTATTCCATGGAATTCACAGCAACCACCGACAAAGTGCTTTTCTTCCTCATCAGTGATGATCCACTTGTGGATGGAACTCGTGAAGTTTGGACAGATAACTACGTTATCGATTTCAAATAAGCGCTATCAAAGCTTAGAATCAAGTATAAAAAAAGGCCGTCTCAAATGTTTGAGGCGGCCTTTTTATTTCCAATTGATTTCTATGGAGTTAATTGTCGAGCTCTCAATTTCCCTAGTTCAAAGGCCGCTCACTTTATTGATCTCGGCCTTCTTTAATAAAAAAGGCTGCCCTTCTGAGACAGCCTCTTTTTTATATTTCATTCCGACATTCATTGCTAAGTGTATCTCAAGCTGGAAACTTGATAAACTAGTAGGTCAAATTCAACCTAAGCTGTTCGTCAGTCTTTGCTTACTTTTCAGCAACTGCCGATTCACTGATATTGCTTTGAGTCAATGAAAAACTCAATATATCACTCAAATGCTCTTTCATGGAGTCAGCAGCCTCATCAGGTCTTTTCTGCTCAATGTGCTCCAATATCTTGTAATGTTCATCCAAAGCGGTAACTGGGCGATCACCCCCGCATACATTGTTTTCCTTGAAGTAGGTAAGAATGTCTGGGGTTATAATCAACATGAGGGATGTAAGCACCGAGTTCTTACTAGCTTCAGCTATTTTCAAGTGGAACAACAAGTCACACTCCACTGAATTTTTACCCTCTGAAACAACCTTTTCGTAATCCGACAATGCACTGGCAATGGATCCAATGTCCTCATTGGTTCTGCGCATAGCCGCAAAACGTGCAGCATTTACCTCCAAAAGAACTCTGGTTTCTACCAAAGCATGAAAATCACTTCCCTGCAATTCAAGCACGTCGGAGATAAGTCCTTCAAGGGCCCCGATTCCAAAACCAGCCACCACTGTACCACTCTGTGGAAGAGTCTTTAAAATACCGTAAAATTCCAGTTTGCGAATAGCATCTCTCACATAAGTTCTGCCTACCCCAAAGCGTTCGCTCAGCATGCGCTCTGCTGGTAGCCTATCTCCCGGCTTCAATTGACCAGAAGAAATCAGTTCCTTAATCTGTTTGATGATTTTATCCCCCGGTTTTTCAATGACAATCTCCTTAAAGTTATTTAGCAAATCCATGACGTTTGGTTAATTATTGGTGTCGATTTTGACCAGCCCATTCTAAATTATATTCTCTTCAAAACTTAAACCACTTTTTATACATTTTTTTACTCCGAACAGTTCCGTCCACCACAAAAAGGACCCTTAAATATAATAAAAGCACATTTGAGCAAGCATTTAGTGGAAATGGACATTAATCGAATGAAAGATAAACATAAATTTTCAGCCTAAAATCCACGACTCACCAGAGATTATCTCTCTATCGTCATCGACGGGTAAATCACATATAAAGGAATTATAAAGGCCTTTCAGACGGGAATATATCATTATCGAGATAATTCCGGATCAAGCAATATTCGTGTGGGGTAACTCCATATAGTTATATTTTGTAAGACCAAATTAATTTACTGCGGATTCAGAAACGTAGGGACGCAAAGGAGGGCGGGGCATCCAAGGCAAGTGTGAATCATTTTGACTCTAACAATTACTAAAAAAAGCCCTTATGCGATTAGTCAAAATGATTTTTTGCGTTGGTGCCTTTTCTTTTGCTTCGTTTTCTTTGGGCAAGCAAAGAAAATGAAGAGTAAATAGCCAATGAGTTGGATCGGGTCTATGAGATGTCAGATCACGTTTCACTGCCATCCTTAATGCAATCTCGCCACAGTAATTCCGCTTGATCCATAATTCCTCACTGCCTCCTAGGCCCAAGCACAAGGGAAATGATGGCAGTAAACAAAAAAAGCCACTCGAATGAGTGGCTTTTTGTAGTCCGTAGGGGAATCGAACCCCTGTTACCAGGATGAAAACCTGGCGTCCTAACCCCTAGACGAACGGACCATTTTGTTTTTGGTGCTGCAAAAATAGATAAGCTCTTTTATTATGCAAATGTTGACCGCAATTATTTTCAAAAAAAATTCCTCACAAAATAATTCTCTTCAAGAGCCCATCCCCGTTGTAAATTTTTCAAAATCCGGCTCAAAAAACTAAAAATCCACCAGCGTTGGAATTATATATGCCCACCAACCAAAGATAATATCGAAACAGCCCTGAGGCTCAGGACAGTAGAGCTGAAAATACTAAAAAAGTGTTCTTTTTGGAAATTTGTTTCTGAATAATCTAGTTATAGATTTGCATCGAATTTGAGCAAAACATTTCAAAACCAATATATATTATGTCAAAAGTAAAAATCGGAATCAATGGATTCGGAAGAATCGGCAGACTGGTATTCAGAGTAGCCGCTGAAAATCCGAATATTGAAGTGGTGGGAATCAACGACCTTATAGATGTTGATTACATGGCTTATATGCTAAAATACGATTCTACACACGGCCAGTTCAAAGGCGATGTAGAAGTAAAAGACGGTAAACTGGTTGTAAATGGTTCTGCAATTCGTGTAACATCAGAAAGAAACCCTGCAGACCTTAAGTGGAGCGACGTAGGCGCTGAGTACATTGTAGAATCTACAGGACTCTTCCTCACCAAAGAATCAGCTAAAGGGCACATCGATGCTGGTGCAAAAAAAGTAATCATGTCTGCTCCTTCTAAGGACGACACCCCTATGTTCGTAATGGGTGTGAACCAGGACGCTTATACCTCTGACATGGTGTTTGTATCAAACGCCTCTTGTACTACCAACTGTCTGGCTCCGATTGCCAAGGTTTTGAATGATAAATTCGGAATTGAGTCTGGCCTGATGACTACTGTACACGCTACCACTGCTACTCAGAAAACTGTAGACGGACCGTCTATGAAAGACTGGAGAGGCGGAAGAGGTGCCGGACAAAACATTATCCCTTCTTCTACAGGTGCAGCCAAAGCTGTGGGTAAAGTAATTCCTGAGTTGAACGGAAAATTAACAGGTATGTCTTTCAGAGTACCTACTCCTGACGTTTCTTGTGTAGACCTTACCGTCAACCTGAAAACTGAAACTACTTACGAAGAAGTATGTGCGGCTATGAAAGCAGCAGCTGAAGGTCCATTGAAGGGTATTCTTGGATATACAGAAGATGCAGTTGTCTCTAACGACTTCCTGGGTGATTCCAGAACTTCGATCTTCGATGCGGGTGCAGGTATCCAATTGACTCCTAAATTCTTGAAAGTGGTATCATGGTACGACAATGAGTGGGGTTATTCTACTAAAGTTGTTGAGCTATTGGAATACATCGCTTCCAAATAAGCATTCACAAATCATTAAAAAAGGGGTTCGGACTATCGTCTGAACCCCTTTTTTTATTCTGCTGGTTAGAACCACCGGATTACTTCACCACAATCTTCCGCGTATATTGCTCATCATTCACCGATACCCTCACGATATACATGGCATTGGAAGGCGGCAACTGGCTCGCATGAAAAGTGATTTGATGCCCACCCTCAGCTAAATCTGAATCAAAAAGTTTCATACTCTGTCCGCTCGTATTGAAGACCTCCAACCTGACATGGGCGGCTGTTTTCAAACTAAATGACACACTGGCTTGAGAGAAAAATGGATTGGGATAGATGGTCAGGTCATTGTCATCAAAAATAGCTGCCCGGCTACCACTACCAGACCAGCTGCCATTGGCATAATAAGACGTAGGCCCACAGGTATACAAGTCAGCCGTCTGATTGGCTCCATTGTTATTGAAGATCACATTGGAGCAATTGGCCGGGATCACTCCATAGTACCAACCGTCACCATTGTTAGTCAGTGTACTACCAGGCCAGCCATTGGTGTAGGTCTGTCCATCCCCCCAGGCATAAAAGTGGGAGTAGCCCTGAACGTAAACTGTGAGGGTACTTCCGCCTCCATTGGGATCAGTGGCATACCATGCTCCATTGCTGTAATAGGGAGAGTCACTACAGGTGTACAAATCACTGGTCTGGTTACTTCCATTGTTGCTAAAAATGATGTTGGCACAGTCCTCCGAAATGCTAATTTCACTCCATCCATTAGGACCAGTACCCAGTGCTGACCCTGGCCAGGCGCCAAGAAGTGGGTTCAAATTGGCATCCCAGGCATAGGCGTGCGTGTAGCCCTGGGCATATACCGTCATAGAGCCAGAGGAACCTCCTCCGCCACCTCCTGGCTCGCTTGCATACCAAGTGCCATTCTCATAGTAAGGCATGTCATTGCAAGTGCTAAGGTCTGCTGTCTGGCCAGCTCCATTGTTGCTGAAGATCACGTTCGAGCAGTCTGCGGAGATGGTCACTTCATTCCATCCACCAGCCCCGGCAGTCATCGCCGTGCCTGGCCAGGCGCCAAGGAGTGGATTTTGATTACTATCCCAGGCATAAGCATGACTATAACCCTGCACATATACGGTCATGGAGCCACCTCCGCCTCCACCACCTGTGCCTCCTTCAGACCATACAGCATAGTTGGTTCCTGATGCAGCCAAAGTCCAGGTACTACCCATCCCCTCAGCCGCAGGATCTCCCCAGTTGCCATAACCCATCTTCAGGAAAACAGAATGGATATCTCCCGCAATGGAGGCCACGTACAATCCATTTTCGCTCCGATGAATCGTGACCGGGCTCTCACTATGAATCCCGGCATCCTTCCTCACCTGGATCAGCGCCTTGATCTCGTTGGTCACCGCTGATCCCCACTCATACATGTGCGGCCAGTAGATACAGGGTACTCCTGGGTGAGTCAGCAGGTAGGCGTAAGACTGACCTACATTGTTACCATTCAATACATTGTTGCCGGGATCGTAATCCGGAGTGTCATGGTTTTCAATAAAAGTGGTATAATGCCGTGGGTCCCAGCCAATACCTCCTGAAGGTGCCCCCTGAGTAGACAGATATGAATAATTATTATCCTTAATCACCGCCTTGAGGGTGTAATAAGTGGAAAAATCAAAGGCTGTAGAGCCGGTGGCATTTACCCAGTCCTGAACCACTTGCTTGTTGGCACTCCAGTTTTCACCTACAGAAAATGTGGGATTGGTGTGACCGTTATATACTGTGAAATAATAAGGATCAAACCCATGTACAAAGTCGTAACGCCAGCCGTCATAGCCAATGGCTTTCAGATTGTCCAAAAAAGCCTTGATGTCGTTCTGCACAAAGCCCTGCGAATGATCAATATCCCTGGCAGCAGCGTATGGGGTACCCGAGTCGTTATTGCCTCTCAGAGAGATTCCACTATAAGCCGAATTGCTCCAGACCTCATCGTCACCGGTAATGGAGTTGGTTCCCCAGGTAGGGTTGGTGAAATCCACCCAATTGGTTGACCCCACCCGATGGTTGACCACAATGTCTGCAATGGCTTCTATACCCAATCCATTCAGGGTAGAGAGCAGGCTCTGATGCTCAGCCAGTGATCCATACGAGTTAGCGAAATTATTGAGTTCTCTGGGGAGGTAGCCCTCCAATGACCCGGCATCACTCGGAGGCGGAAGCCAGATCATGTCAATACCGGCGGCATTCATATCCGCAGATTTGCCTTCCAAATGACTGTACCAGTCACCCGGATAATCATGAGAAGATTCCCAGTAAAAACCCTGGAGAAGCACCCGGCCATCATTGGCGGCCTGGGCACCGGCGCTCATCATGAGCAGTAAAAAAGCGATAGAAAGTAAGAGGTGTTTCATCATTGATTGGATTTTGGTTAGCATTTTAAAATTTGTGATAACCAATCTCCCCTCTTATACCCTCTCATTCGCCTCATTTCATAACGCGAGACGGATCACATAGCCCGATTGATCCAGTGACACCATGATATCTCACATCAAAAAAATGCCCCTGAGGCGCTCAAAATAGATTAAATGTAGAAAATCGTGTGAATTTTAGTGGTACTATCAGACTGAAGCCAGCACCGCATAGAGTTTTTCCTGCTCTATAGGCTTGAGCAAAAAACCGTTGAAAAACTGTGAAGATTCATCACCAAAGCCCACCATCACATCAGCGGTGAGGGCATATATAGGCGTGTTAACATTGGGGTTGTTCGTATTCCGGATGCGCTGCGAGGCCTCTATGCCATCCATGCTAGGCATATGAATATCCATGAGAATACAATCAAATACCTGTGACTCGGCCAACTTTACCGCCTCCTCGCCATTGCGGGCGTGTACACTTTCCATCCCCCAGTTGCCCAGTAGCTTCAGGGAAACCATGGCATTGATCATATTATCCTCCGCCAGCAAAATAGACTTGGGATTGAGTTTTTTCCTTCGGGTTTCGGTTTTCAAGCGGCGCGGCTCTGCCTTTTCCAGATATAGGGTAAAATAAAAAGTGGCTCCGTGCCCCACCTGACTCTCCACATGGATATTGCTTCCGTGCAACTCAATTAATTTTTTCACAATGGCCAGCCCCAATCCCGAGCCCCCATATTTTTTGCTTTTGTGAAACTGCGGCTGAGAGAAACTATCAAACACCTCATGAATAAAGTCCTCCTCTATGCCGATCCCCGTATCCACCACACTGAATCTGAGCAGGTCTTTATTGTTTTTTGTCTCCCCGTATTCGATATTCAGACTGACGGATCCCTTCTCCGTGAATTTGATAGCATTACTTACCAGGTTGCCCAAAATCTGAGTAATACGTGTTTCGTCAACCTTATAAAAATCAGAGACCTGTTCTGAAATGTGCATTTTCAAACTGATGCCTTTCTCAATAGCCATGTTGCTATAGGTAAGACGTATATTTTCCATCAACTTCCTGAACGCCACGGTCGATGGCTGCAACCTCAGTTTGCCTACGTCCAGCTTGTTGAAATCCAGAATATCATTAATGATCCTCAGAAGGTTGTTGGAAGAAAAACTGAGTGAACTCAATAGACTTACCTGATCCTCCCGGGCGCTCTCCTGCAATAATGAGGTGATGGTGGTCACGGCATTCAGCGGAGTTCTGATCTCATGACTCATCGTAGAGAGGAAGTCCTGCTTCATCTTGGAGGACTGCTCTGCTTTATTCTTTTTATCCATGATCTCAGCCTTCTCACGCTGATTTTCAGCATCTTTTTGTAGACGCTCCATGGTAGTGATGGCATCATAGCTGTGGATGACTTTCTGGGTCTGTGCACCTATAAGGACTTCCTTTTCGGTCACATAATCCTCGATGTAGCCGAGGGCATTCTCAAAATCCCCACGCTCTTTGAAAATCCGATATAGCAGGTTGTTACATTTGGATTTGATCACCACCAGGTTGTACAGTCCTGCGAAATTCAACGCTCCCTTCAGTGCTTCTATCGCCTTGTCCAGATCCCCCTCCTCATAGTACATCACCCCAAGCTTGTGGTAGCACATGCCCAATCCCAGCAACTCTCCGATCTCCCTGTGCAGCCGTATGGCTTCCTGGTAGGCCTCTTTGGCACGGTTACTTTGCCCTTTTTTCACATAGACCTTGGCTTTTCCGTACAGGGCAAATGCCAAGCCCCGCTTATCCCCGAGCTCCTGCTTCATCTGAAATGACCGCTCAATAAGCTGTTCGGCCTTTTCTGTGTCGTTCTGGTTAAGGTAAATACCCGAAAGGGGGTTATAGGCGTCCGACTCCAGGTCTCTGGCACCGATCCTTCTGGCAGCCTGGGCAGATCGCTCATAGGCCATGATGGCATTGCGCTCATCACCAAAATACTCGTAAATCCCCCCGAGAAATTTCTGAACTCCAGCCAAATTATAGTAATCCTTTGTCCGATTGTAGATATCCAGACAATCCAGGAGATAAATGAGGCTCAGGTGATAATTTTCTGACTTATAATGAATTTCTGCCAGTTGGAATTTGCTGCGGGCAATGAGCTCCTCCTCGCCCAGCACCTGATAAAGCCCGATGGCTTCCCTGATATAATGAATGGATTGATCAATTTCACCGAGGGCCTGGTGCAACTCTGAGAGCTTATACAGACTTCTGGCCATCAGCCCGGTATCATCCAGCTTCATACTGAGCTCAAGCGCTCTGCTAGCCAATCCCAAGCCAATGTGCAAGTCGATATCCTGCTGATTGGCTCTTTTCAGAAATTGTAAAACTCTCTTCGCATCTGTCAGGTCGGTGTAATACATTCGGCGGTCTGGCTGTTAGCAATCCTGAAAATACAAAATCCCCACCTTTTGGAGGGCTTTCTATGTAAAAAGAATTTACATAGTCAGTCGGATCAAGAAAGGTTCTTTATCATACCGTTTTAAATAAATATCCTCCGGAGCAAGCGCTTTCGGATTTCTGGAAACTCCAAAAAAAACAAAGCGCTCCTACAGTACCTGCAGGAGCGCTCATTGATTTCAAAAAAACCAGCCCCCTCGGGGCTGGTTGGAACAGACTCTGTGAGCCTGCCCCCGCCTTAGTATCATTTTTTAACCAGTCTGAAAACCTGGCCTTCTACCTTGATCAAGTACATTCCAGCAGGCAATTCACCAATCTCCAGCTGATGATTGGTAACACCTGATCGTACCAGATGACCTACTGCATCATAAAGCTCCAATGGTTTGGACTCTGAAGATTTTATCATCACAAAGTTCACTGCCGGATTTGGATACACCTCTATGAGTTCCGCTCGTTCAACACCCAGTATTGGCTCACCAGCCTCGATGGTCAGGGTGCCATTTAACAGAACGAATGAATAATTATGATCCATCTCCGCCACCAATACAATGGGATATGCCCCAGGCATACTGGAAGGAGTTGCCGTAGTAGAAGCTACCGGCTCCTTCTGAAGGTCAGCTTTGGTATCTCCATTCACAAATCCTGAATAAGTCACTGTAAGTGCCGGGATCAAATCACCTTCTGTGATCACCACATCATTGGCAGTCACCGTCAACGTGGCTTTCCCAATAGTTAATTCCGCGCTTTCATACTGAAGGTCATAGTTGACACCCGCTGATATGCTACCCAAGCTAATCAGGTACACGCCTGCGTTCTCTCCAGCTACCCTCATCAAAGCTCCCGATAGTACATCTTCTCCTATCAACTCCCCTCCGGAAATGGAATAGGTCAATTCAGGATCAGACTCACCATAAACTTTCGTTTTGGCATCAGCAGCCACAGTAAGGGCCGCCTTAGTGATCGTTAATTCTGCGCCTTCATACTGAAGGTCGTAGTTGACACCTGCTGATACGCTACCCAAACTAATCAGGTACACACCTGCGTTCTCTCCAGCTGCTCTTGCCAAAGCTCCCGATAGTACATCTTCTCCTATCAACACCCCTCCGGAAATAGAATAGGTCAATTCAGGATCAGACTCACCATAAACTTTCGTTTTGGCATCAGCAGCCACAGTAAGAGGTGCCTTAGTGATCGTTAATTCTGCGCCTTCATATTGAAGCTCATAGTTGACTCCCGCTGATACACTACCCAAACTAATCAGGTACACGCCTGCGTTCTCTCCAGCTGCTCTTGTCAAAGCTCCCGATAGTACATCTTCTCCTATCAACTCCCCTCCGGAAATGGAATAGGTCAATTCAGGATCAGACTCACCATAAACTTTCGTTTTGGCATCAGCAGTCACTGTAAGGACAGCTTGTTCAATGGTCAGGTCAGCCTCCTCAAAGTGAAGCTCATAATTGGCTCCAGCCAGCAATGTTCCTTGATTGATTGTATACGATCCCACATTTTCTCCACTCTCTCTCTCCAATGCTCCCGTGAGCACATCCTCCCCTACCAGATCACCTGCGGTAATCGCATAAGTCAATTCAGGATCTGACTCGCCATAAACCTTCACCTGATCTATAGCACTCACCGTGAGGCCCTTCGAACTAATGGTCAGCAAACCATCTGTATAGCCTATCTGGTAGTTGGCTGCAGTGGCTCCCGAAGCGGTGATGGCATACGCTCCAACAGAACTCTCCGCTGATGCCGCTGAGAGCACTACAACAGGGCTATTAAGTACCGTCTCATCCTCATCCTTCACAAAACCCTGATAGCTCACTGTCAATGGAGGGTTTTCATCTCCATAAACCTTTGACACATCGTCTGCACTAATCATCAGGCTAGCCTGATGCACTGTCAATGCACCACTGGTGTATGTAAACGCATAGTTATTGTCTTCTGCATCTTCATTGGCCAGCAGGGTATAAGTACCTGCATTGGTGACCAAAGCAGAAGCAACTGCCCCGCTACCAGGGGTAGCTATATCTGTAAGATCATCACCATTTACAAACCCGGTATAGCTCAGTGTATAAATGGGTTCTGCTTCACCATAGGTTATTGCTGCATCCTCTACAGTCACCTCCAGAGTGGCTTTGCCAATGGTCAGCACATTCTGAACTTCTTCGGCTGCCACATACACATCATCACCCACCTGAGTAGCCGTGATGGTTGCACTTCCTGCGCTTACCACGGTAGCTAATGTGCCATCTATGGTCACAATGTCCTCATTCGAGCTAACAAAAGACACTTCCAAACCTGATGATGCAAATGCGACCAGCTCAAAAGCGCCATCTCCATAGACTTTCACATAGGTGGTATCAAAAGTAATCTCCTGATGGAGAGCGCTTACATTTACAGCAAACTCCTCCGTAACCGAGCCACCTAATGGATCAGTGACCGTAAGTGACACCATGGAGGTACCCACTGACAACTGAGTAATGGACAGTACGGTGCCTGTTAAACTCACTTCAGCTACCACATCAGAACCATTAATCATAGTATAAGACAGTTCCTGACCTTCGGGGTCTTCAAAGTTGGCTGCAATGTCGAGCGTAAACACTTCGGAAGACCTGGTTAATTCCACATCCTCGAGAGGGGTGACCACCGGGTTGGCGTTCACATCGATTTCGAATTTTTCGGTAGCAGTGTTTCCGGTAGCATCGCGGGCGGTGAGGGTGATTAACGAATGACCATATCCAGTCTCTGTCAGTACCAGATTACCATCCAGAATAGTGGCCGCAATGGCGGTTTCATCTGAATTGCTCACCGAAAGGCTCAACACATCTCCTTGAGCATCCACAAATACATCACTCACATCAATAGAGAGAGTACCAAACCCTTCGTTTAGCTGTAAGTCCTCAAGGAACCGATCAACGATAATTCCCTTCACGGAAAGTGAAATTGGAGTCCTCACTTCCCTATTTGCTGGGTCATTGCTCAAAATAGCAAGTGGTAATTCGAAATCTCCGTCAAAACTGGAGTTCGGATTATAGGTAACTAACACAGTGACCGTTTTACCTGGAGCAATCACACCTTCCGTATCAGAAAAGGATACTGCGTTGTACTCCGGACCGAATGCGACTTTTCTTCTATAGGAGAAGCCTCCCCCATTCCCATCCTCCGTCCAGCTATCCCAGCTGATGTCATAGTATTGATCTGATTTAATATCATGCATGGAAAATGTTCTTCCCGGCTGTTCATTGGGTGGGTAGGCCACATCTCTCCACTTGCCATATTCGTTGGCACTAACAGTGATAAAAGGACCTGGTATCGCAGAGCCATCACCGAGCCATTCTGTGCCCTTAGGTGATTCGTAATTGGACCTGTTGTATTGCGTTTCCAGGGCTATATTGAAAATACCCCGCTCATTTTGTCTGGTGATCCAGAGATGATCAGAGACTCTATCCTGAAATGCTTCAAGTTTGTAATCTGCATAATCCGGCTTGACAAATGAGATTTCCTCTCCATAGGTGCCCAGTGACCAGTTTAGGTCAAAGTCTCCACTATTAGAGATTGCGAATGATCGCGTAATCGTTTCTCCCAAAAACAGTGAAGCATTGAGGTTGGGTTTCACTACGGATATGGTAGCTGCAGTAGCTCCTGATCCGGAAACGCCCACCTCGAAACTTGGATTGGCAGCATCGTCTGTAGTGATGGTGATAAGGCCACTAAAATCACCGGAGGATGGTGGATTGAAAGCCACTGCTACCGTTTTGGTTTCATTTGCTTTGATGCGAACACTCTCAGAATCCACTGTGAACGCCGGATGATCTGAAGCCAAACTGATCACACCACTGGCCGAACCGGAGTTGGTGATGGATATTTCCTGATAAGATTTATCTCCTATTGGGGATATCCCAAAAGCCAAGGACTCCTCTGCCACCGACAATGCCGGAGCTCCAAGTACAGTGATTTTACCTACCACCTTTTTTGATGGCGCCAGGCCATTGTGGAACAGGGTAAACTCCTGATAATGCACGCCGGCGTCCAGCCCTTCCGCACTCAGACTCAACTCCACAACTTCCGCTTCGCCCGGAAGAATTTCGCCCTCATTTGGAGAAATGCTACCAACTTCGGCGTAGTAAAATCCCATTGCTCCATTGTTGGTATAGTTGGTAAAAAAGAAATCAAAATATCGACCCTCCTCTACCATATAGAGAGATACCACTTTCCCGGGTAGGTTGTTAAAATTGTAACTCAAAGAATAAACCAGACTATTCCAATCGGCGGAATATGCCGTTGATAAAAGATCTTTCGTAGCTCCCAAAGCCCATTTGACCGAAGACGGGTTATAGCTATAGTTACTGGTTTCCTTGATGTTAAAAGGCCCATTGTAGCCATTTCTGGTAATCCAGACCTTATCGCTTAAATGAAGCTGATTTGCTTCCAGTTTGTAATCAGTCAGCTCTTCCTTCATGAAGAATCCGGACCATAGGCTCCACCCAAGGTTGGTACCTCCGGTATTGGAGAGGGTAACTGTCTTTTTAACCAACCCTCCACTTATCATCGTGGCAGCTATGGTATCCGCACTCACCGTCACCTCAGGGCCATAGAAACCCTCAGCAGAAACTGCAAGGTTTAATACAGGCTCATCAGCGTCATTGCTACTGATGGTGATGGTTCCTTCGTAGATGGTTTCAGTTTCCGGTGTGAATCGGGGATAAATGGCTTTGGAAGTACCACCAGGAATCACAAACGAAGAAGTTTCGAAAGAGAATACCTCATTATCAGTACTCAAGGTGATTTCGAGATCAGCGCCACCAAGGTTGTTTATTTCTATTGCGGATTCTGCAGTATGCGTTTTTCCGATAGGAAAAGAACCAAAATCCAGGGGATCCATCGCTACTTCGATCTCAGGCTCACCATCTACATGTAGCTTGAAAGTAATCAGCTGTTCTGGATTATTAGGGTCATTCGTCGCAATCCTATAGGTAAACTCATGATCACCCGCCGTAGTATTTACTGCAGAGAAGTATAGGGGAACGTCTACCGATGCTCCGGCCTCCACTACACCCTCATATGCTCCCAGGCCAAGCCACCTCACACCTGCGCGCCGCTCATAAGCAAAACCACCTCCGCCAAGGCCTTCACCAGATGTCCAACTGGTAAAATGAAAATCATAGTACAAATCATCAGGAATCATGTGCATGGAGATCTTAGCATTATTCATAAGGTCTCCGCCATCCCAGAAATCGGTGAAATAACTGTATTCGGTAGATTCATAAGTAGAAGCCCCATTACCCCACTCGAATGTCTCCGCAACCCGAGTATACTCATCTGCTTCCAAAATATTGAAAAGCCCTCGCTCATTCGCGCGAGTCAACCATACATGATCCGTAATCCTGTCCTGAGCAGACGCATCAGTGGTCAGCGCAAAATCTTCCTTCTCGAAGTAAACATCATAAGCCACTGCCCATTCCATCTGCCCGAGTCCGTTGTTCTGAATAGACAGTTGCTGCACAGAGCTGCTACCAAACGCCAGCGTATCATAGAATATCACCTCGTTCATGGCAAAAACCGGCACATCCAGTATTAGACCTGAAACCTCAATGGTATATTCAGAATGCTCAGAATCATTGGTAGTCAATGTGAGTGTGGCGACAATAGGTCCAACAACTGATGAATGAACCGTCACTGGAAGCTTATGTGAGCTCCCCGCAGGAATAGAAATACCGTCATAGCTTATCTCAAAACTACTATTATCAATAACCACAGAAGCGATCTCCAGCACATCCGAGCCACTATTTCGAATCCTTACTTCAAATGTCTTAGCCACCCCTTGAACCGTAGACCCGAAATCGTAGGTCTGATCCGTCTCCGAAATATCAGGAGTTCCTGTAGTGGTAATGGTAATTGGCACGATGGCCGATGGTAAAAGGGGATCGTTTGATTCCACGGTAACCGATCCTGAATAGGTACCCGCCGGCATATTGCCGTTCACATTGATTACGGCATAGTCTGTCATGCCTGCAGCTGTGGATGTTGGCAGAATCTCCCTGCGCACATACGAATACCCTCCTGGGGTGTAGTTACTATAATTATCCGGTGACCAGGTAATGAAATCCAGATCAAAATACCTGTCTTCCGCAGGAATGTAGATGGAAACCGTCTTTCCGGGCAGCTCGCTCGCATTGCCCACAGCATTCGGGAAGTAACTTACATAGTCTTCCGCACTCAGGTATCGGGCAGAGCCCAATGCATATCTGATTTCAGGACTACCATTGTAGTTACCCATATTACTGTAGAAGTTCCGCACCAGCGATACATTTTCCGTCAGGCTATCCCGATACTCCGGCAAGTTGGTGTTTACATTTTCTGGCTTTTCAAAAAACACCTCCAGCTCGGGGTTACTCTTATATTCCGGATTGATCCACTTAAATACCTCATAGCGAGTGTAAGACAGACCTCCACCAGCTCCGCAGCAAGTCCATGAATCGATGTGTAAATCGAAGTATCTTTCCTCAGAAGGTATATAAATCGAAAGAATCTGACCAGGTAGATCACTGGCACTACTATTAACCCCAGACCTGAAATCACTCTTGTATTTGGTGGAATTATTCTCTTTGGCAGACCCCAATGCATACATTATTGGCGCAGAAAGGTAGTTATATATCCCTCCTTCATCATCCCTTGCCAGCTCCACGTTTGGAGTGAGTCGGTCACGATTCTGTGACAGAGAGATGTCGGCATGGTCTTTCTTTTCAAAAAAAGAGCCAGCAGATGAAACGGCCCCAGTGACCGAAAAATCCCATTTCAAATCAGATGTTCCATTATTGAAAATGGCCAGGCTGTCTTTAGTGCTTTCTCCATGGCCCATATCAAAGGCCAGGCTTGAAGGAGAGATGGACAAAACAGGTGCCCCTACCGCCGAAGCGGACAAGTCAACATACAGAGAGTCTTCTTCATGGTCACTCACTATCAGCAATTGACCGGAATGTGATCCGGCAGACTTGGGGATAAACTTCACAGGAACGGACATACTGGCTCCCGGCTTTATCGTAAGTGTTTTCCTGGTAGGGGAAAAAACAGGGTTATCACTCGAAATATCTGTGATGTGCAGATCTGCAGTTCCTGTAGAATGAAGGATCAAAGTCCCGGTCGAGGATGCTCCAGTATATGTTTCCATAAATACGGGTGTAGTGTAATCCAGCTCCGGACTTCCGTCCACCACTGCAGTCAACTGTAGCGTTACGTTCGGGCGGCCAGTATCATTGGAGGTGATCACGAACGGCCACTGATAGGTGCCCTCATTACATACCGCAAATGTGATGGTATACTCTGCGGAGGCTCCGGCCTCAATAGAACCACTCAACGCACTAAAGTTGGCACACATTCCCTGAGTATTGGTGCTCGTGCTACCACTCCAGTTCAGTGTGGATCCACCATTGTTGAAAATTGTAAACGTCCTTTCAATCGGCCCCTCTGCATTGTCCATACTCACAGAGATGGTAGATTCCGATAACTCAATTTGGGGTACCGGAAGTACCTCAAGCTTCACCACCACTGTGGTGACAGGCTGGCTGGGGTCATTACTGGCAATGTCGACATGCCCGAAATGAGTGCCTGATTCCAATCCCGCATCACTTAGCAGGATACTCACGGACTCGGTATTACCTGCTAATATCTCCCCGGTATAGGAAGCAGTCAGGTTGTAAAAGGGGAGCATCTCCTTTCTGATATACGTAAAACCTCCACCGGTTTTTCCACCACTCCATTGCTGCATGTAAATAGAATAGTATTTACTGGAGGATCCATTGGCGAAATCAATCTTCAGAGTAGCCGTATCCCCCACTAGTGACTGAGGATCATTACCATGCATGGTGTTGAAGGTAGTGAAATCTCCTGGCGACACCTCATTGACAGTGCCCAGTGCCCAGGAAGTACCCTCCGGTGAGCTGGTCTCTGAAGCTACTTCGCTTTTGGCGTTGAACAAACTCTTGGTTTCATCTCTGGTAAGCCAGACATGAGTTGCAATGCGATCCTGGTTAGCAGGCAAGAGCCAGTTGGCATAATTCGCTTTCGTGAATACTACCGACTTGGCAGTACCATAGGCATTTCGCTCCGTATAGGAGTCAATGACCAAAGGAGCATCTCCCGAATTGGTAATATTAAAAGATACCCCAGCGGTCCCTCCTGATTGAACAACCGCCGAGATGGTATCCGTGGAAACATATAATTGCTGCTGAGCAGTAGCCATCGAGGCTCCGAAGCTGAAGACGATCACAAAACTCAGTGCTTTCCATAGCACACGTGCAAATCCGGGTCTCTTACCCGATTCGGTCTGAAATAAATGGTAAACTTGATTCATAGATTTATTGGAGAAAGAAAACACCTTGATATTGAATTTTTGATGATCATGGACGAGCTGTTCGTCATCATAGATTAGCAGGTTTGAGATTTGATTCTTGTTGGTGATAGTATGTCTGTTGGTCTGAATAGCATTTGTCTTGGCATATGAATTGGTCATTCTGACCATAAAGAAGATCAATTGGCAAATTGCCCTTGGGTTTTTGTCCACGAATGCCGTGCTTTGTGGCGCCAACACCAGAATTCATGTCGTGAATCTTGCCGCCCCTCACCGACATATTTCAAAAAAGGACAAATGATTAGATGAAACCAGCTCATTGGCAGGCCGCTGGAGAATTGTATGAGCTACCCGATAAAGCTGTTGTTATTAATTGTACTTAGTATTACCCTTCAACACAGTGGCTTTGGGCAAAGCCAACGGATAGACAGCATTAAATCCACCCTTCACCGTGAAACCCCGGCGGACAGCACCCACATAGATCTTTTATTGGAATTGGCTGAACGTTACCACCAAAAACGGATGCCCGATTCTACACTCTCTTATGCCCGATGGGCGTTATCTCTGGCAGAAAAGCAAGGCAAATACCACCAGCACATTAAAGCACTGCGCCTGATGGGCGCCGCTCACATCATCAAGAACGACTTCATTGCGGCTCAAGCCTCTTTGGAAAAAATAGTACCCTCTAAGGCAACATCAGACAAGCTTACACAAGCTGAACTGGCCAATGCACTGAATTATAAAGGCATCGTGGCAGGCTATCTGGGAGATTTTCAGACATCTATTTCATACTATAATCAATCACTCATTATCCACAAGGCTCTAAAAGATTCTATTTCCATAGCTGGCAGGTTCATCAACCTTGGAAATGTGTACATGCGGCAAGGCGACTACCCGGCTGCCATCCGGTCCTTTTTCGAATCGTTCAACTACCTCAGTGAAGATGGCGGAGAAACCCAGGCCATCCTCAACCTGAATCTTGGCGAATGTTATGAGCTTCTGGAAGACTATAGAAAAGCCAGGCAGCACGCACTCAAAGCCCTGGATGGATTCGAAAATAGCACCCAGTCGCCAGTGGGGATATCTGAGAGTCATTACACCCTGGGCAATGTGTATTCACAAATTGGCAATCGGGATTCCTGCATTTTTCATATCAAAAAGGGTATCTCTGTTGCGCTAAAAACAAACGACGCAGATCGGGTTGCCGAGGGACACCACTATTTGGCACTCCATTATAAACGCAACGAGGAATGGAATAAAGTAGCCGAGAATGCCTCCATTGCTTACGAGTATTTCAGGAAAGTGAAGTCTCCGAGAAGATATACTGCTGCCCAATTGGTTTTGTCTGAGGCCTATCTGAATCTTCACGACATAAAAAAATCAGTTTCGCTGGCAGAGAAAGGCCTTTCACTCTCTCGTGAACTTGAGCTCAAAGACACTGAAAAGGACTTTCTGTTGCTTCTATCCAGGCTTTATGCTTCACAGAAAGACTTCTCCAAAGCCTACCAACTTAGTCTGGAATACTCCGCTGTGAAGGACAGTGTACTGAATCAGGAAAAAACCCGCCAGATTGCCAACATAGAGGCGCTTTATGAAAATGAAAAAAAGGAGCAGCAACTGGCTCTGGCAGTTGCCAGACAAAAGGCTGCACAGTCAAGCCTGGAAGAACGTAAAACCCGGGAGCTCTTTCTGATCGCCGGCCTTATGATGACCATGGTGGTGCTTGCATTGGGTATTTTTCTCTATGTCACCCTGCGACAAAACAAAAAGGTGGTGGAGGATCAAAATACCAGACTTCAAAACCTAATCAGGACAAAAGACCGCTTCTTTAGTATCATAGGGCATGATTTAAGAGGACCTATCACCTCCTTTGCAGGCATCAATAATCTCATAAAATGGTATATCGAAAAGAAAGATGAAAAGAAGCTGCGGGCGCTTGGTGAAAATATTTCCAAATCGGCAGAACAGCTGGACACACTCCTCAACAACCTGCTGAACTGGGCCATGGCTCAAACAGGAGGTCTCCCTTATCACCCGGAAAGCTTCCAACTAGAACCCGCGATCCATGAAATAGAAGGCCTTTTCACCAACCAACTGAAAGTGAAAAACATTGCTCTGACGGTTAAAATCACTGAGCCTACCTGTGTTCTGGCAGACAGAAACGCACTCCTGCTGGTACTGCGAAATCTCATTTCCAATGCCCTCAAATTCACCCCTATGAATGGTGCTATCCTGATAGGGTGCCAGACAGAAAATGAGCAGGTGCTCATTCAGGTTCGGGACTCAGGGGTTGGTATTCCCAAGGAAAAACTGGAAACCCTCTTTGAGTTGAATGAGAGCAAGTCCACCTTTGGCACCGCAAATGAGAAAGGCACAGGACTTGGGCTCATCCTTTGCAAGGAATATGTGTCACTCAACAAAGGCACCATCAGCGTGGACAGCACCCCGGGCCACGGCACAGTGTTCACTTTTACATTGCCAATCTCCTCCATGAACGAGGAGCCTATCTCCAGCATCCATCAACCCTAAAAAACATTAAAATCACCCTTAAAACCTAAACAATCTATCACCCTTCTAGTTTGCCTTTGTACCCTAAAAACTATATGTCCAATATCAGAATACTGTCCGTGGAGGACGACCCCATTTACGCAGAAACCATACGTTTTACAGTGGAGCAGGCAGGCTATCAGGTGATAGATGTAATAGCCGATAGCACAGAGGCCCTACGCGTCATAGAATCCACCAGGCCCGACCTCCTCCTGCTGGACATCCACATTTCCGGGCCGCACAATGGAATAGAGTTGGCCAACAAACTGAATCCGGCCATTCCTATTATTTTCATCACCTCATTGCGCGAACGTTCCATTTTCGAACAAGCCAAACAAACCAAGCCTTTTGCTTTTATCCTGAAGCCTTTCGACCCACTGATGTTGACCAATGCGATAGAGCTGGCAGTAGCCAATCTTGCCGGAGAGAAAAAGGATGTCTGGAAAGAAAAAGATGTCATTCTATCAGACAGCTTTTTTATCAAGGAAAAAAATGTCCTCGTCAAGGTAATGGTAAAGGACATTCTCTACATCAAGGCAGAAGACAAATACTGTATACTTCACACCCCTCAAAAGAAATATATCATTCGGATTTCCCTGAAAGACCTACTGGCCAAAATACCCTCCAATTATTTGCAGGTGCACAGGTCTTATGTGGTAGATTCACTTCGGATCAGCCAGATCATCCTGGAGGATTTCATGCTATATATAGAAGGGGAGCCTGTACCCATAGGCATGTCGTATAAAGACCAGGTACTTTCTCAAATCAAAAAATTGTAGTACCGAGACACCTTCTTATCACTTCTTAAAAACCACATTGCCTATAACCCCGGCCAGCACCAGCCCCATGCCCACATAGGTCATCAGGTTAAACGTCTCATCAAAGAGAAGCCAGCCAAATCCCAGTGCATACACAATACCAATATAATTGAGAATAGAGACCTTAGAAAGCTCTGCAGACTGATAAGATTTGGTCATAAAAAACTGAGCAATCTGTGTACACAAACCTACGGCCAGCAGCACCAGCCAGTCCCACCCCACCGGCTGAACCCACACCATCACGGACCACAGACCTGCCACTGGCAGCATGACCAGTGGGAAATAGAAAATGATCACCAGTGGATGTTCGGAGGTCTTCAGCATTCTGATAAAATTGTAAGCCAGCCCCATAAAGAGAGAAGCACCCACCCCCATGAGCAGGTGCAGGGTAGAAATTCGCGGATCAAAACCCTGTACCACTACCACTCCCGCGAAACTGATCGCAAAGAAAAGCCACTGCCAGGACCGCACCTTTTCTTTGACCAGAAAAATACCCAAAATAGCCGTGAAGATCGGGGCCAGGTACTGCAGCGTAGAAGCGGTGGCAAGGGGTATTTGCTGTAACAAACTGAAGTAGGTGATCAATGCGATGGCTCCGGTAACGCCTCTCAGAAGTAGTATGGGCTTATTATTACCCCACACACTTACCTGCTGTTGGTACAGGTAAAAGACACTGATGACCAAGGAAATAACCGATCGGAAAAGAATGATTTCAATGGCCGGAATATGAGGAATCAGCTTTACACAAACCTTCATCAGGGTGAAGGTAAAAGTGGCCAGGAGCATGAATTTTACGCCAGCGGACAGTTGAGCCTTCACAGGATCACCCCATCTTCAATCTCCAGCTTTCGGTCTGCCATCTCCGCCAATTCTTTATTGTGGGTGACAATCACAAAAGTCTGGTTAAGCTCCTTTCTTAGATCAAAAAATAGCTGATGCAGTTCATCTGCATTTTTGGAATCCAGGTTTCCACTGGGCTCATCAGCAAATACAATGGAAGGGTCATTGATCAGTGCACGCGCTACAGATACACGCTGCTGCTCTCCACCTGAGAGTTCGCCTGGCTTATGATCTTTTCGCTCCAACAGCCCTAGTAGCCCCAGCAGCTCCATCGCCCTACGTTTGACCTCTGTACCTGATCGCTTAGCGATGAGCCCGGGAATCATCACATTTTCCAGTGCTGAAAATTCGGGTAGCAGGTTGTGAAACTGAAAAATAAATCCAATGTGCTTATTTCTAAAACCAGCCAGTTTCTGTTGGTTGAGCTGAAAAACGTCGGTATTGCTGATGAAAATTTTTCCTTTTTCAGGCGAATCCAACGTACCCAGCAAATGCAGCAAGGTACTCTTGCCTGCACCCGATGCCCCTACGATAGAAACAATCTCCCCTTCTCTGATGTGGAGGTCTATTCCCTTCAGGACGGGAAGCTTTCCATATGCTTTATACAGGCCCTCAGCTTTTAGCATGCCGCAAATATATAGATGTTCTTTAGTTGATAACCTCCCTTTTTACGGTTTAGTCATTGGATCCCCTCATATCAGACCCCTCCTCGCTGAAAGCAATATGTGGTCACTCACTTTTCACTCATATTGTCCCCGATCTACTGAACTTTCAATGCCATTCGGTTGAATAAGCAAGCCGTTTGCCGTAGATTCGCAAGAAAATTCAGACAGCATGAACATCCACGAATATCAAGCTAAAGAGATATTGAAAAGCTATGGTGTAACCATCCAGGAAGGAATCGTAGCTGATACCCCAGAAAAAGCCCATGAAGCAGCCAAAGAACTCAACAGAGAAACCGGAACAGAATGGTATGTGATAAAGGCACAAATCCACGCTGGTGGACGCGGCAAGGGAAAAATTAACGAAACCGGATCCAATGGAGTGGTATTGGCAAAAGGTTTGGCAGAGGTAAAGCCCAAAGCTGACGCCATCCTGGGCGGTACGCTGGTCACACACCAAACCGGACCTGAAGGCAAAAAAGTCAACAAGATATTGATTGCACAGGATGTGTACTACCCTGGCGAGTCTGAGCCAAAAGAATATTACCTCTCTATTTTGCTTGATCGTGCAAAAGGATGTAACGTCATCATGGCTTCTACAGAAGGCGGTATGGATATCGAAACAGTGGCTGAAGAGACTCCTGAGAAGATCGTCAAAGAATGGATCGATCCTGCTGTCGGTTTGCAAGGATTTCAGGCCCGAAAAGTGGCATTCGCCCTTGGACTGGAAGGTCAGGCATTCAAGGAAATGGTGAAATTCATTTTCAACCTTTACAAAGCATACGAAGCTACTGATAGCTCTCAGTTTGAGATCAACCCGGTACTCAAAACATCAGACAACAAAATCCTGGCAGTAGATGCTAAGGTCAACGTGGACGACAATGCCCTGTATCGCCACAAAGACATTGCCGAAATGAGAGATCTGTCGGAAGAAGATCCTTTGGAAGTAGAAGCTGGCCAAAATGGGCTGAACTATGTGAAGCTTGACGGAAACGTAGGCTGCATGGTGAACGGAGCTGGTTTGGCCATGGCTACTATGGACATCATCAAGCTATCAGGTGGTGAGCCTGCCAACTTCCTGGATGTAGGGGGTGGGGCCAATGCACAAACGGTAGAGGCCGGTTTCAGAATCATCCTGAAAGACCCTAATGTAAAAGCCATTCTCATTAACATCTTTGGTGGTATTGTGAGATGCGACCGGGTAGCCAATGGTGTGGTAGAAGCTTACAAGAGCATCGGAGACATCAGAGTACCGATCATTGTACGTCTGCAAGGCACCAACGCCGAAGAAGGTGCGAAAATCATCGAAGAGTCAGGGCTGAAGGTAACATCTGCCATTGTACTCAAAGATGCCGCTGAGAAAGTAAAACAAGTACTGGCGTAAGACTTACATATCAAAACAAAAAAAGGCTTCCAGGTTACTGGAAGCCTTTTTTTATGCAATCTAAGCTGGATCATTAGAATGCGTAACCGATCGCAAAGTGCAATTCCGGACTAAAGCCCTGGAACAGATTTTCATTATCAAAATCATCTTCGCTGCCTTCTTTTACTTTCAGATTAAAATCTGAGTACTTGCCGCCGAACGCCAGATCCATCACGAAGCTCTTGCGCTTACCCATCAGCCACTGAAAACCAGCCTTGGCTCCAAATCTGTATGCATTCAAGCTGCCTTTGAAGTCTTCCTCATCATTCTTCAATGTGAAATTGTTATACTTCATAAAGGGAGCCAGATAAAATCCATCAAGCGCTTCCTTGGTCACATAAAACCGATACTCTGGCAACAAACCAAGTCCTGAAAACGAGGTGCCATCAGAGGAATAGCTGAAGTAAGAAACGCCAAGCTGAGCAGAGCTGGCATCACCAAGCTTGCGCTCGTAGTTGATCTTGCCAAGCCCGATAATCAGACCCATTGGGTTGGCTTTTAGCGTATTCTTCTTTTCAGCATCCTGTGCGGATACACTGGTCATTCCAAATACTGCAATGAGAAAAAATGAGGTTAGAACCTTTTTCATAAGTATATAAGTTTGTTTGGCCGGGGAAAAACAAATGCCATGCCAGAACGACTTATGCCCTTGAATCTAACCACTAAACATCGTAGATAAAAGAAGGTGGAAATACTCAATTTGAACCAATACTGAGCTTGATTCAAAAATCAATCTTCTTTGATATCGTAATTATTATTATTTCTGTAAAAAAATCGAAGAGGTAGGTTGTCAATTTGCTGGCTTATATATTAGCTTTGATTTCGAATAATGAAAAGAATCAACCTAAATATTGTCATTGTACCAATTATTATTCTGGTCACCACTGTGATTAGGAATGGGAATGGCTGTGTTTAGCAGAAAATATAAAATAAACACAAAGCGCCATTCCTAACACGGAATGGCGCTTTTTTTTAATCAAATTGACCATGTACTACGACGATCGTACAGAAGTATTTTTGGATGGGGAATGGATCAAGGCCAAGGACGCAAAAGCCAGCCTTTTTGATCAGACCCTCCACTATGGCACAGGCGTTTTTGATGGGTTGAGGTCCTATAACAATGGTAATGGGTTCAACATCTTCAAACCTGCCGAGCACTTCAAAAGGCTGCATAAAGCCGCCGAAAAGGTTTTCTTAAAAATACCCTACCCCATTGAAGACCTCATCAAAATAGCCTACGACCTGATAGACCGAAACAACCTCACCAACGCCTACATCAGACCCCTGGTTTTTGCCGGACCCAACATGATCCTGGCCCCATCAAAGGAATCACACTTTTTCATGACTGCATGGAAATGGGCCAAGTACCCCGGATACGAGCCACTCAATACCATGATCTCGTCCTATCTGAAGCCCAGCCCCAAATCCACCGTGGTAGATGCCAAAATCGTAGGAAACTACTCGGCCAATACCCTGGCATCTGCAGAGGCTAAGCGACTGGGCTACGATGAAGCCATCCTCCTGGACCACAATGGTCACCTCGCGGAAGGCCCTGGCAGCAACATCTTTTACGAAAAAAATGGAGAACTCTTCACTCCCAAGCTGGGCAACATCTTCCCCGGGATCACCAGAAGCACTGTGCTGGAAATTTGTGAAGAGCTCAAGGTGAAAGTCACAGAAAAAGACATCACTCCCGAAGAGTTTTACAAAGCTGATCACGCCTTCTTCTGTGGCACCGCCACCGAGATCACGCACATCAGCTCTGTGAATGGAGAAAAATTCAAAAAAGAGTGGGAAGGGTCCATCGGACACAACCTCCACTTGATCTACCAACAAAAAGTAATGTTTGACGAGTACCAGGGACTCACGATTGTATAAAATGGCGCAAGAACTCAACACTTTTAGCAAAGTAATCACACAAGACCCTACACAACCTGCCTCTCAGGCGCAGCTCTATGCTACAGGCCTCACCGAGGAAGATATGGACAGAGCTCAGGTGGGCATCGTATCCACAGGTTTTGAGGGCAATCCATGCAACATGCACCTCAACATCCTCGCCCATCAGGTGAAAAAGGGGGTAAGAGAAGCTGACCTGGTAGGTCTTATTTTTCACACCATTGGGGTGAGTGATGGTATTTCTAATGGTACCGTAGGGATGAAATACTCCCTCATTTCCAGAGACATCATCGCCGACTCTATTGAAACGGTGGTCAACGCCCAGTTTTATGATGCGGTGGTGCCGGTAGTAGGATGTGATAAAAATATGCCTGGGGCCATCATGGCACTTGGAAGGCTCAACAGACCCGGACTTATGGTCTACGGGGGTTCTGTGAAACCTGGAAAATGGAAAGGTGAAGACCTGAACATTGTATCGGCTTTTGAAGCCTATGGTGCACGCATGCAGGGCAACATGTCTGATGAAGATTACAAAGGCATCATCAAAAACTCCATCCCGGGCCCCGGAGCCTGCGGCGGCATGTACACGGCCAACACCATGGCATCAGCCATTGAGGCTATGGGGATGAGCTTACCTTTTAGCTCCTCTAACCCTGCCGTGAGCGATGAAAAACAGACGGAAACACAAAAGGTAGGAGCGGCGATCAGAAACCTGCTGGAGAAAAATATCCTCCCAAGGGACATCATGACAAAAGAGGCATTTGAAAATGCCATCACCACTGTTATGATACTTGGTGGCTCTACCAATGCGGTACTTCACCTCATTGCCATGGCCAGATCAGTAGATGTAAACATAGGATTGGACGACTTTCAGCGAATTAGCGATAAGACCCCTTTCCTGGCCGACCTGAAACCAAGCGGCAGGTTCCTCATGGAAGACCTTCATAAGATTGGCGGGGTACCCGGCGTATTAAAGCTTTTGCTAAAAGAAGGCTACCTGCATGGCGACTGTATGACGGTCACAGGCAAGACACTGGCCGAAAACCTGGCCGAAGTTCCTGATCTGCATGATGACAAAGGACTGATGTACAGCTTTGATAAACCTATCAAAGCCAAAGGACACCTCCAGATACTCTATGGCAACCTGGCACCTGAAGGGGCCGTGGCGAAGATCACGGGCAAGGAAGGTGAAGTTTTCGAAGGACCCGCCAGGATTTATGAAGATGAATTTGATGCCATCCGAGGTATACAGGAGGAAGTACAAAAAGGAGAAGTGATTGTGATCAGATACTCCGGACCAAAAGGTGCTCCCGGAATGCCGGAAATGCTCAAGCCTACTGGTGCTGTGATGGGTAAAGGCCTGGGTAAAGATGTAGCGCTCATCACCGATGGCAGGTTCTCAGGCGGATCGCACGGTTTTGTGGTGGGTCACATCACTCCTGAAGCCCAGGAAGGTGGCCCGCTCGGACTGATCCAAAACGGAGACATCATTCGCATAGATGCCATCACCAACAAACTGGAAGTGAAACTTTCGGACGAAGAGCTGGAAGCACGCAGAAAAGCCTGGAACAAGCCACCTTATAAGGCTACGAAGGGCATATTAAGGAAATATATCAATTCAGTAAAATCAGCCTCGGAGGGTTGCGTAACTGATGAATAAACATAAGACTATGAATTCACCATCTTTAGCGGTAGAGAAGGAGCCCAAACAATCCACGATCAAGGTATCGGGAGCAGAGGCGGTTTTATTATGCCTGATCGAAGAAGGAGTTGATGTCATATTTGGCTATCCCGGAGGGGCCATCATGCCTATTTATGATGCGCTGTATGGTTATGCCGACAAGCTCAACCACATTCTGACCAGACACGAGCAAGGCGCGGCACATGCTGCACAAGGATATGCCAGAGTCAATGGTCGTACTGGCGTCTGCTTTGCCACCTCAGGCCCGGGAGCCACCAACCTCATCACCGGCATAGCCGATGCTCAGATTGACTCTACGCCTTTGGTCGCCATCACCGGCCAGGTACCTTCGCACCTTTTGGGCACAGATGCCTTTCAGGAAACGGACGTGGTAGGTATCTCCATGCCCGTCACTAAGTGGAACTATCAGGTCACACGCGCTGAAGAAATCCCGGAAGCCATTGCCAGGGCATTCTATATTGCCGGTACAGGTAGACCAGGCCCCGTATTGGTGGATATTACCAAAGACGCACAGTTTGGTGAGTTCGAGTTTAGCTATAAGAAATGCACTAAAATCAGAAGCTATCACCCTTACCCCATTTTGGAAGAAGACAAGATAGCGGCGGCTGCCAAAATCATCAATGAAGCCAAAAAACCATTTTTGCTGGTAGGGCACGGCGTGTTGATTTCGGAAGCTCAAAAAGAGCTACTTGCTTTTGCAGAAAAAGCCAACATCCCGATGGCCTCTACCCTGATGGGCCTCTCTGCAGTACCAGTGAACCATCCACTCTATGTAGGCTATCTGGGAATGCATGGAAACTATGGCCCCAACATCAAAACCAATGAGTGTGATGTGATGATCGCCATTGGGATGCGATTTGACGACCGGGTAACCGGAGATCTCAAAAAATATGCACGTCAGGCCAAAGTCATTCACATAGAAATAGACCCGGCTGAGATTGATAAAAATGTAAAAACAACTGTGGCCATCAATGCAGACGCCAAGCAGGCACTGCAATCATTGATCAAGCAGACGGAGTCCAATAATCACCAGGCATGGATCGCAGAATTCAGGGAGTGTGACAAACTGGAAGAAGAGAAGGTGACCAAAAAGGAGAAATTCCCTACGGAAGGCCCCATTTTGATGGCTGAAGTGATCCGAATGATCTCTGACAAGACCGAAGGTAAAGCAGTGATCGTGACGGACGTAGGGCAGCACCAGATGGTAGCCAGCCGCTACTACGAGTTTGCAGACACCGACTCCAATATCACCTCAGGTGGTCTGGGTACCATGGGGTTTGCCCTGCCGGCCTCCATGGGCGCACAGGTAGGTCGTCCGGACCGTACCGTCATTGCAGTGATCGGGGACGGTGGCTTTCAGATGACCATACAGGAGCTGGGTACAATCGCTCAGAATAACCTGGGTGTTAAAATTCTGATCCTCAACAATAACTTCCTGGGGATGGTACGTCAGTGGCAGCAGCTTTTCCATGACAGAAGATATTCTTTCACCGAATTGACCAACCCCGACTTTCAGAAAATCACTGAAGGCTACGGCATCAAAACCAACAAGGTCTCCGAGAGAGCCGCATTGAATGCAGCGATCGACGAATGGTTGGCTGATAAAGGTCCTACCCTGCTGGAAGTAGTGGTAGAGAAAGAAGAAAACGTATTTCCAATGGTACCATCAGGAGCCTCCGTATCTGACATCAGATTAGAGTAACCCATTTAATAAACAAACCATGTCAAACTCTATATATAGCGAAGACAGTAGTGAGAAAGTGGAAAAAGACTTCACACTTTCGGTGCTTACCGAAGACAAAGCGGGGCTTCTGAACCACATCACGATCATTTTCACCAGGCGGAAAATGAACATTATCAGCTTGAATGTATCCACTACGGAGGTGGCGGGAGTTTCCCGATTCACCATCGTGCTGCATTCCACCCGCGAAACCATCGAAAAAGTGGTGAAGCAGATCAGAAAGCTCATCGATGTACTAGGAGCCTTTGTTTATGAAGACCATGAGATCTACTATCAGGAAATAGCCCTCTACAAAGTGCCTACCAAGGTGTTTTTGAACGGCAGCAAGATTGAAGATCTGGTGAGAAACAGCGGCGCACGCATACTGGTGATCGAAGAGGATCACATCATCATAGAAAAAACCGGTCACAAGAAAGACACTCATGATCTTTACAAAAAACTCGAGCCCCATGGTTTGCTGGAGTTTGTGAGGTCCGGAAGGGTGGCCATTTCCAAATCAAAAAGAAAGACCGAGGCCTACATCAAGCAATTGGAGGATGCCCCGTCACATTATTTAAGCATAAAAGATTTTTAAACTTATTTTATTACAAACAAACAAAACAATGGCGAAAATCAATTTTGGAGGTGTAGAAGAGGAAGTAGTAACAAGAGAAGAATTTCCTTTATCAAAAGCTCAGGAAGTACTAAAAGGTGAAACAGTAGCGGTATTAGGCTACGGTGTGCAAGGCCCTGGTCAGGCACTCAACCTCAAAGACAATGGCATCAACGTGATCGTTGGTCAAAGAAAAGATTCTAAAACCTGGGACAAGGCAGTAGCCGACGGATGGGTACCAGGTGAAACGCTTTTCGAACTGGAAGAAGCTTGCGAAAGAGGCACAATCCTACAGTTCTTGCTTTCAGATGCTGGTCAGATAGCCCTTTGGCCTACCGTAAAGAAATACCTTACTCCAGGAAAAGCACTTTACTTTTCTCACGGGTTTGGTGTGACTTACAAAGAAAAAACAGGCATCATTCCTCCTGCTGACGTAGATGTGATCCTGGTAGCTCCTAAAGGCTCAGGAACTTCTCTCAGAAGACTTTTTGTAGAAGGAAAAGGACTTAATTCCAGCTTTGCCATCCACCAGGATGCGACCGGAAAAGCCAAAGACAGAGTAGTTGCTCTGGGTATCGCTGTGGGATCAGGTTACCTGTTCGAAACAGATTTTTACAAAGAAGTTTCTTCTGACCTTACAGGTGAAAGAGGTACTTTGATGGGTGCTATTCAGGGAATCTTCCGTGCACAGTACGAAGTATTGAGAGCCAATGGTCACTCACCTTCCGAAGCTTTCAACGAAACTGTGGAAGAAGCTACTCAGTCACTTTATCCACTGATCGCAGAGAATGGAATGGATTGGATGTATGCCAACTGCTCTACTACTGCACAAAGAGGTGCTTTGGATTGGATGGGACCTTTCTATGAAGCGACCAAGCCAGTATTCGAAAAACTCTATAAGTCTGTGACAGATGGTATAGAAGCTCAGAAATCGATCGACAGCAACTCTCAGCCAGACTACCGGGTAAAACTGGAAGCCGAACTGAAAGAATTGGAAGAATCTGAAATGTGGCAAGCCGGCAAAGCTGTAAGAAAGCTGCGTCCAGAAAACAGTTAATCAATAGAATGACTACAAATACTACCCATACGGCTTTTTATCCGGAGGTAGAAGAGGTAAAAAAAGCACACAATATACTGAGCAAGGTGATCTATCAGACCGCCTTGCAGTATAGCTTCAATCTGAGTGAGCGCTATGACGCCCACATCTATCTCAAAAGAGAAGACACCCAGATTGTGCGCTCATACAAAATCAGAGGTGCTTATAATAAAATCACTTCGCTCGCTCCTGATCAGCTCATCAATGGAGTAGTATGTGCCAGTGCTGGCAACCATGCACAGGGCGTAGCATTCTCCTGTTATAAACTTGGGGTGAAGGGCGTGATTTTCATGCCCGCTCCCACCCCCAAACAAAAAGTGCAGCAGGTCAAAATGTTTGGCAAAGACAAAGTGGAAGTGATCCTGGCAGGAGACACCTTCGATGATGCCTACCAGACAGCCATGGAATACTGCACAGTGAATAAAAGCACGTTTGTGCACCCCTTCGATGACCCTAAAGTCATAGAAGGTCAGGCCACCATCGGCCTGGAGTTGTTCAAAGATGCCAACTTCAGCATCGATTATCTTTTTTTACCAGTAGGTGGCGGCGGATTGTCTGCCGGAGTATCCTCCATTATCAAAGCCCTGAGCCCACATACCCAAATGATCGGTGTGGAGCCTGCCGGAGCCCCTGCCATGCATGAAGCATTTCAGCAAGGCCATGTGGTGACATTGGAAGAAATAGACAAGTTTGTAGACGGCGCGGCCGTAAAGCGTGTAGGCGAACTCACCTACCCGCTCTGCAAAGCCAATCTGGATGAAATAGCCCTGGTAGACGAGGGGAAGCTCTGCTCCTCCCTCATCAGCATGTACAACGAAAGCGGCATAGTACTGGAGCCCGCAGGCGCACTTTCGGTGGCCGTACTGGATCAGTACAAAGATCAGATCAAAGGCAAAAACATCATCTGCCTCCTGTCTGGCAGCAACAACGACATCACCCGCACCGAAGAAATCCGGGAGCGGTCTTTGCTCCATGAAGATCTGATGCACTACTTTATCATCCGTTTTCCCCAACGCGCCGGAGCACTGAAGGAATTTGTGGCCGAAGTACTCGGGCCCGACGATGATATCGTGCACTTTGAATACACCAAAAAGACCTCACGAGAAAAAGGCCCCGCACTCGTAGGTATCGAACTCAAAGCCAAAGAAGACTTTGAGCCCCTATTGACCCGAATGAAACAAAGGAACTTTTTCGGCGAGTATCTCAATGAAAAACCAGATTTATTTAGTTATATGATCTGAAATTATTAGACTTTTGGACATTGGATCAGCCAAGTGAACAAAGATTTTTTAAAACCTGTAAACGCGGAGGCCATAAGCCGAAGCTAAGCGTCAAATATGAAAGTACTAAAATTTGGAGGTACCTCGGTAGGTAGTGAGGAAGCAATCAGACAAGTAGCCAGAATTGTTCATTCATCTATAGATCAGTTGGTGTTGGTCACATCGGCTGTGGGTGGAGTCACCGATCAGCTGGTACACATCGGAGAGCTGGCCGCTTCCGGCCGCAAAGATTACGCTTCATTCATAGAAGGAGTGAAAGTGCAACATGAGCAGCTCTATTATAACCTCATAGAAAACAAACCCGATGAGCAATTCTACAAAATCATCGAAGAGTTTGAAGACATCTGCAAGGGCGTGTGGCTCCTTCGCGAACTCACCCCCAGAAGTGCAGACTACATCTACAGCACTGGTGAGCGACTTTCTACTTTGATCATTTCTGAGTTTTTCAGAAACGAGGGAATCGACGTGACCCTCTATGACAGCCGTGACTACATCATCACCGATGATCATTTTGGTCATGCCCACGTAGATTTCAAAGAAACCACTAAAAGACTCAAAGAAGTCAGCAAGACCTTCAGCAAAGTAAACCTGTTTCCGGGATTCATTGCCTCTACAGCTGACAACCAAACCACCACCCTTGGACGGGGAGGCTCAGACTACTCTGCCGCCATTCTGGCCGGAGTGCTCGATGCGGATCATTTTGAAGTGTGGACCGATGTGGACGGACTCATGACCGCCGACCCGCGCATGGTCAAGCGTGCACATTTCATTGAGCACGTTTCCTATGAGGAAGCGCTCGAGCTTTCACACTTTGGCGCTAAAGTGATCTATCCGCCCAGCATCCAGCCAGCGCTGGAAAAAGGCATCTCCATCACCATCAAAAATACTTTCAACCCGGAGCATCCGGGTACGCTGATCACCAAAGAATGGGATCAGGACAAAGAATTGATCAGAGGGATTTCCAGCATCAAAGACATCTCGCTGGTCACCCTCAGTGGCAACAGCATGGTGGGCGTCCCGAAGTTCTCCTACCGCTTCTTCAGGGCCCTGTCGGAAGCACACATCAATGTGATCCTGATCACTCAGTCCAGTTCTGAGCATTCGATCACCGTGGGGATCGACACGAAAGATTCAAAGGCCGCCGTGAAAGCCCTCAATGCAGAGTTTGAAGAGCAAATTGAAAATCACAAGATCGACCCGATCCAGGCTGAAAACAACCTTTCGATCATCGCGCTGGTGGGCTCCAATATGAAAAATCAGGTGGGGGTTAGTGGCCAGATGTTTAACGTACTGGGTAAAAATGGCGTGAGCATCAAAGCCATCGCTCAGGGATCCTCTGAGCGTAATATCTCCGCTGTGATTGCCAAAGATGACCTAAACAAAGCACTGAACGTACTTCATGAGAGCTTCTTCCTTTCTGTCACCAAGAGGATCAACCTCTTCATCATCGGTACAGGCAATGTCGGAAAGGCCTTCATCCAGCAGTTGGTTCAGCAATTTACTTACCTCAAGAAACACCATCAGCTGAACATCAAAATCATTGGTCTGGGCAACTCCCGACTCATGCACTTTGAGAATGATGGAATCCCCCTTTCGAAATGGGAATCCATCCTGCAGGCAGGAGAAAAATACTCCAGCGAGCAGTTTTTGGAGAAAATGTACAACGCCAACCTACGCAACAGTATTTTCATAGACATTACAGCCTCTGAAGATGTAGCCGGACTCTATCCGCAAATACTGAAAAAGAGTATTTCGGTGGTTACACCTAACAAAATAGCCGCAACAGGATCCTATGCAGACTACCTCAACCTGAAAGGGATGAGTAGACGCTACGGAAGCAGATTCCTTTTTGAGACCAACGTATGCGCTGGCTTGCCGGTGCTCTCTACGCTGAGTGATCTGGTAAGAAGTGGCGATCAGATCCACCAGATTGAAGCAGTGCTTTCCGGTACCCTGGTCTTTTTGTTCAATGAATACAACGGCAAAACCAAGTTTGTAGACGTGATCAAAAAAGCCAAACAACTGGGATACACCGAGCCTGACCCTCGACTGGATCTTTTCGGATCGGATGTCAAACGAAAAATAGTGATTCTGATCAGAGAAAGTGGCTACAAATGCGACTATGAAGACATTCAATTAAATTCTTTCCTTCCTGAAAGCTGTCTGGAGAGCAATTCGGTAGAAGACTTCTACACCAAAGTGGAAAAAGAAGAAGCCCACTTCAAAAACCTTTATGAGGCTGCCAACAAGGAAGGAAAACGCCTGAAGGTAGTCGCCAAATACAAAAACGGACATGGCTCTGTGGGGCTGGAGGCTGTGGATTCGGCCCATCCTTTTTACAACCTGGAAGGCAAGGACAACATTGTGCTGTTCTATACCAACCGCTACAAAGAGCAGCCTATGGTGATCAAAGGTGCCGGTGCCGGTGCTGAAGTGACCGCCTCGGGGATTTTTGCCGATGTACTGAGGCTTGCCCAGACCGACTAGTAAACAATTTTTCTCGAACTCTTGACTTTAGAAACTTGGAAAGCATTCAAGTATTTGCACCGGCCTCAGTGGCCAACGTAGGACCGGGTTATGACACTTTTGGCTTTGCCATAGAGCAGCTGGGAGATGTGATTACACTTACCAAACGAAATGATCATAAGCTGAAGGTACTGAAGGCAGAAGGTGCCGACCTTCCGACCGATCCTAAAAACAATGTGGCCACCGTGGCCATCCAGTCACTGCTGGACTATCTGGAAAGTGATCAGGGCATGGACGTGCACATTAAGAAAATATTCAAACCGGGAAGCGGCCTGGGAAGCAGCGCCTCCAGCGCCTCAGGTGCGGTGTTTGCGGCCAACCACCTCCTGGGCAACCCGCTGAAACTCGAGAAACTCCTTGATTTTGCGTTGGAGGGTGAAGCACTGGCTTCCAAAAGTTATCACGCCGATAACGTAGCCCCCTCCCTGCTCGGGGGCTTTCAGGTGGTGCGGAGCTACGAGCCTCTGGAGCTGTTCCGCATTCCCACTCCGGCCGCATTGCGGGTGCTCATCATCTTTCCGGATGTGGAAATCAAAACCTCAGAAGCCAAAGGATTAATTCCCAAAGAACTCTCCGTGAAGGATGCCCGTGAGCAGTGGGGCAACGTGGGCGCACTGATCCACGCCATGCATAGTGAGGATTATTCGCTACTTTCCCATGCGGTAAGGGACCGGATCGCTGAGCCTGTCAGAAAACAGCTGATCCCAGAATACGGCAAAGTCAAGCAAACGACCCTCGACTTTGGAGCTGTGGGTTTCAATATTTCCGGATCAGGGCCCAGCATGTTTGCCTTTTTCAAGAGTTCGGAAGCTGCCAAGGCCTGTATGGTTAAAATTGAAAAAATGTACCAAAAGGTGAATCTCCCGGTCATGCTGCATTTGACCAAAATCAATCCAAACGGGTGTCAGATCCTTTAAAAGAACCGAATTCAAGATGAAATTTTACTCCACCAATGGCCAGTCCAGTCCGGTATCGTTTAAAGAAGCAGTCATCAAGAGCCTGCCCTCAGACAAAGGGCTGTACTATCCTGAGGAAATACCAGAACTCGATTTCCTGTTTTTGGAAACCCTCAGCTACTACTCCCTTCCTCAGATAGGGTTTGAAGTATTGAGGCAATTCTGCAAGGATGATATCCCTGAGACCAAACTGCAGGAAATCCTGGAGGGGGCGCTCAACTTTGAGATCCCCGTGGTAGAAGTAGAAAAAAACATCCATGCCCTGGAGCTATTTCATGGCCCCACCTACGCCTTCAAAGATGTAGGTGCCCGGTTTCTGGCCAGATGCCTGGGCTATTTCAACGAAACAGAAAATAAGGAAGTCACCATACTGGTGGCCACCTCTGGTGATACCGGCGGAGCGGTAGCCTCCGGCTTCTATGAAGTACCTGGTGTCAATGTGGTCATCTTGTACCCTAGCGGGAAGGTGAGTGACTTACAGGAAAAGCAACTCACTACACTGGGCAAAAACATCAAAGCCATCGAAGTAAAAGGCAACTTTGATGACTGCCAGGCCATGGTGAAAAAGGCTTTTCACGACACTGACATTAATGCAAAGCTCAACCTGAGCTCAGCCAACTCCATCAACATCGCCCGATGGCTACCTCAGTCGCTCTACTACTTCGAGGCATACAAGCAGCTCCAAAAAGATAAGCTGGTGGTGTCCGTGCCTTCGGGAAATTATGGCAACATCACGGCCGGTATGCTCGCCAAAAAAATGGGTCTGCCCATTCATAGATTTATTGCTGCCAGCAATGCCAACGACGTGGTGCCCAGGTACCTCATCGACGAACAATATTCGCCCCGGCCTACAGTACCTACCCTATCCAATGCCATGGATGTGAGTGATCCAAGCAATCACCCCAGGATGCTGGAACTGCACGAAAAGAGTTTCAAAGACATCATCAAACACATCTCTGGCTTCACCCTCAGCGATGAGCAAACCCTGAAGGTCATGAAAGAATGCGATCAGGAAAACAACTACATCCTGGACCCGCATGGGGCCATTGGGTATGCAGCCCTGAAAGCTGGTCTACAAAAGAAGGAAACAGGCCTCTTCCTGGAAACCGCCCACTATAGCAAGTTTCTCAGCACGGTAGAGCAGGCACTGGGGAAAGAAATACAACTGCCCGATTTCGTATCTGAACTCATGAAAAAAGAGAAAGAGGCAATCCTGATCAACAATGATTACGAGGCTTTTAAGGCATTTTTAATGGAGTAATCTGATACTTTCCAGATTCTTTATTTCAAACAGGCCTGTAGATCGGCCAATAGTGAACCCTAATCAAAATGAACCAATCCAATATCCTCGACATCCCCAGAGTATACCCAAAACTGGAAGCCAGGTGCAGCGAAATTGGCTTCACCATGCCCTCTGATATATACATAGGAACACTGCTGAAATCCCTGATTGCCTCCAAGCCAAATGCCCGGGTGCTTGAACTGGGCACAGGCATGAGTCTATCACTCGCCTGGATGGTGGAGGGACTGGATGAGCATTCGGAGTTGATCAGTATTGACAATGATCCTCAACTTATTAAAATAGCCAGGGAATTTTTCGCCAATGAGCCCAGGGTGAGCCTAGTCTGTACTGATGGAGCCGATTGGATAAAAAGTTATCAAGATGGGGCTTTTGACCTAATCTTCGCAGATGCATGGCCGGGTAAATATAGCGAACTCAACGAAACGCTCAGCCTCTTAAAAGTAGGTGGTATCTATGTTATAGACGACATGAATCCTCAGCCCAACTGGCCGGAGGGACATGCCGCCAAAGCAGAAAAACTGACCGCCTATCTCGAATCAAGAGAGGACTTTACTATCACAAAGATGAACTGGTCAACAGGCGTCATTATTTGTACCAAAAGGTACTGATGAGCATTGTGTTCAGAGGCTCAGGATTAAGGAATGTACTGCATATCGAAGCGTCCATCGGTTATCCGAACTGTATCCTGGCAATCTTTGGAATAGGCATCAAATTCAAATGTACCAGCCAGTAAATAATCTAGTGAGTCTAATTTTGATATATATATATATATGTATCCTTGAAATATACTAGAAGTTTCATATATACAATTTCCTATTTGATTATCATACTTCCCCTTATGTGTTGTAGCATTGTCTAATTGGTATTTTTCACCCTCCTTGATTGTATTGCCAATAAACATGGATACATTTTCATCAACTTCTGAGTTATCAATTTCCCCTGACAGAGAAAGTGCTCTCTGATTTATACCCTGATATATTGCTGACATTCGTGACGTATTCGTCACAACAAACGCCTCCCCATTTACCAGGCATCCGAAGGTATTCTCCCCTGTAGTAGTCAGAGGCGGGAGTTTTTCCAGTTCCGTAGGTTCGTGAATACCCAGGCCCAGGTCGCAGGAGATGCACAGGCCGAGGGAAATAAACAGGACACACACAATCAATACTCTCATAGATAATGGTCTGGCATTCAAAGATAGATAAAGACCCCAATTGGAAGCCAATGGTTGTGTGAAGTTTGGCAGTGGTAGGTGGTAAACTTCACCTCCAAAGTAGGGTTTTTTGAAGGCCTCCCGTTTTACACTCAACTAATCGGAAATCCAACCTATGATGAGTGTAAAAAAAGCTGCAGGCCTGGTGGGCCTTCTTCTTATCCTCCAGATCCCCTCTCTGGCACACAGCGAGATGGCAGGTCAGTTGATCTTTGAGAATTTCAAGAACGAACTCTACGTCAAAAGCATCATCGACAAGCGCATGCTCAGCCTGGCCCTGATGCAGGAAGCAGACTGCACGCCCGATCAGATGATTTCTATCTGTGGAGATGAGTACCTCCAAGAGCACATCCAGATCACCGTCAATTGTCAGCCGGTCACTTATGAGAAGGTGTCTGTGACCCTGGAGAAAAACGCAGTGGTCTATTCCTACCGAATGATCAAAGCGGATGAACCCATCACTTCGGTAAGTGTCACCAGTGATTTTCTACTCCGATACAACGAACATGCCTTTGTTCGCGCCCAGTTCGCCATCGATAACATCAGCAAATCATTTGACCTAAAGGCCTCAAAGAAGACCATTGAAGCCAACTTCATTCAGCCATAAACCAGCTTTCTAACCCGCAACCCCTGACTTATGAAAAAGTTGATCCTGTTAATAGCCTGTATGCCACTCTTCACCTACGGACAGACCTGTGTGCCGGAGGACATCTATGCGGTGGAAGATGCCAATGCCGTATGCTACGAAATTGTGGACAATGTCCGATATTTCCATACCAACAACTATCCTGACCACACAGACAGTTACAATTCGCCCTTTGATCTCCTCACCAGTGATACGGAGTATGCCATGTGTGCGTACCCCGAAGAGGCCAGCGAGCTCACACCGCTGTATGAGGAAACCGAAACCACCAAAGGTTGTACTTTCACCTACACCTTCGGTGTGGGGGTGAATGGGGTAAAATATGACCCCAGCTCTGCTGAGTATTTTGAAAACACTTCCACTGGCGAAAATAACATCGACTGGCACGTAGAAGCCCGCTACATTTTTAGCGCCAATTTTGGCAATAATGGCGGCCACCTCAACCCTTTTGGAGAATACCACTACCACGACGTACCAGCAGATTATTTCGCTGATGACCTGAGCATTAATGGCTCGGCACACTCTCCGATCGTGGGCTACTCGGCAGACGGTTTTCCTATGTATTACAAATACATTTATTCAGATCCTGAGGACAATACCAGTGCCATCATGGAGGCTGCTTCCGGGTTTACACTAAAAACTGGCACGCGCCCGGGAGATGGTGTATCGGCTCCAGATGGAGACTACACAGGCCTCTATTATGAAGATTATGAATATTTCTTTGCCAACACCGTCCTCGACGAGTGCAACGGCCGGTATGGGGTCACTCCGGAATATCCCTATGGCACGTATTACTACGTGCTCACAGACTCCTATCCCTACATCCCCAGATGCTTCAAAGGAACATCTGTAGATAACACCTTCCGGGTGGGACCAGGCCCCTCGTGTCCTGAATCTTCCGCCGCCACCGACTGTGCTGTGGCAGTAGCTGGCTGCATGGATCCATTTTCAATGAATTATAATGCCAATGCCAATGTAGACGATGGCAGTTGTACCTATTCCTCTACCTGCGAAACCAGCATTTCGATTGCCTCAAAGGACAATGCCTCCTGCTTTGGAGAATCTGACGGATCAGTGACGGTATCTGTCACCGGCTTTGGGGATAATCCCACCTACGAATGGACGGGTGGTGGCACCTCCGAGACTAAAACCGGACTGGCTGCTGGCACCTATACTGTGACAGTCTCTGGCGATGACTGCACAGATGAATTGGAAATAACCATCACCGAGCCCGCTGAGATCACTTATTCTGTGTCTGCTACTGATGCCACTTGTGGTGGCGGTACTGACGGCACTTTAACATTCACAGCTTCAGGGGGAGCAGGAACTGATTACCTCTTCAGCATCGATAATGGCTCAACCTTTCAGAGTTCCGGTCTCTTTGAAAATCTGGCCGCGGATAGTTATTCGATCCTCATACAGGAAACTTCCTCTGGTTGTGAAATCACTGCCTCGGGTACGGTGGGCGAATCAGGCGCACCTGATGCTCCTGCTACTTCAGGAGATGCCAGCTACTGCTTTGGTGATACCCCCAGCGCAATGACCGCCACGGGGGGAAATGGTACCCTCACCTGGTACGCAGATGCCAACCTGGCTTCACCACTGACCACCGGAGCATCATACACCCCATCAGACGCAGTAGGCACCACCATCTACTATGTTACCGAGACCCTGGACAACTGTGAAAGCGCAGCTTCATCCATTAGCATTACCGTCAATTCCCTGCCGGAAGTGCAGGCCACTGCAGACAATACGGCTATCTGTGCCGGAGAATCCGTAACACTCAGTGGCACCGGGGCGGCTACCTACGTTTGGGATCAAGGGATACTTGATGGTGAATCCTTCACCCCCGAAGCAACCACCACCTACACGGTCACTGGTACTTCAGCAGAGGGCTGTTCATCATCTGATCAAATAACCATCACGGTCATGGAGCTGCCGGAGGTGACTGCATCGGCTTCAGCCACCACTATATGCGCTGGAGAATCGGTAACACTTTCCGGCTCGGGGGCGCTTACTTATGCCTGGGATCAGGGTGTAGAAAATGGAGTGGCCTTTACCCCAGCGCAGACCACCACGTATACCGTCATCGGGACAGATTCGGGAGGGTGTAGCGCATCTTCCGAAATCACCATCACCGTGCAAAGCGCGAGTGTAGAGGCTAGTGCCTCTTCAGAAAGTATTTGTCTGGGCGAATCAGTAACCCTTTCCGGTTCGGGAGCACTTTCATACAGCTGGAGTGATGAGGTCACTGACGGAGTTCCCTTTTCACCCACAGAAACAAAAACCTATACCTTAACCGGCACAGGAGAAAACGGATGTACAGCCACGGATGAAATCACCGTAGTGGTGAATACGCCACCCACTACAGTCGCCAACGCTTCATCCACTACCGTTTGCAGTGGAGAGGAAGTCATCCTCACCGGAACTGGCGCCAGCACTTATGCCTGGGATCAAAATGTAATCAATGGGGAGGCTTTTACCATCGAGTCCACTACCACCTTCACGGTGATCGGAACGGATGCAAATGGCTGCTCCAGCACAGATGAAATCACAATCACCGTGAATGAAGCACCGCAAATCAGTGCCACAGCCAGCTCAATGGAGATTTGTGCAGGCGAAGAGGTAACACTCAATGGCTCTGGAGGAGCCACCTATGAATGGGACAATGGCATCACTGATGGAGTGCCCTTTGCCCCTACTCAAACAACCACTTACACGGTGGCGGGAACTAACGATAACGGCTGCACAGGCACTACTCAGATCACCATCACCGTCAACCAGCCCCCAGCCGTCTTGGCCAATGCTTCTGCCACCACCCTCTGTAAAGCTGAAAGCCTGACCCTCACAGGATCTGGCGCCGCTAGTTATACCTGGAGTGACGAAGTGGAAGATGGTGTACCCTTCACCCCTGAAGCAAGTGGTGTTTACACAGTGACAGGTACTGACAACAATGGCTGCTCCGCGAGTGCTGAGGTCACCATTACCGTGATCGACCTGCCCGCTGAAATCAGCCTGGATAATTCTACGCTGAGTGCAAGCACCCTGACTGGGCTTACCTACCAATGGGTGAATTGTGCGGATAACAGCATCATCGATGGCGCTGTGTCCCGAGAGTTCGTTCCCGACCGAAGCGGAAGCTATGCGGTCACCACCAGCATGGATGGGTGCTCAGTTACTTCATCTTGTATAGAAGTAAGCGTTACGGTATTGCAATCCAAACCACCTCAGGAATCCATAGGAATCTATCCCAATCCGGTGACCGAAAGGCTGTTCATTTCGAATCCAACAAATGAGATTCAGCTGGTGGAAGTTATCAACCTTTCGGGTGAGCTGATGGTCAGAAAAACAGACATTCATCAAACGCTCACCCTGGATGTATCCAATTGGAAAACAGGGATTTACCTGATACATATGATCTCCGGGGAGGGTGAATCCTGGACCCGGGTGGTCAGAGACTAAAGACAAATGTTGCGGTGATAAGACGTCATCGGGTATTGTGGCTGCCCGGTGCGTCTTTATCTCCATCTCTGAACCATTATTCAATAAGATCACTTTCAGCCAGCAGCTTCTGCCCGTTCAATGGATTATTTTTTTCCGGTTTACTGACCAAAATTTTTACCTTTGGTAGCCAACCACTCTACCTATTTCATGAATCACCAATCGGTCTGTGAGGAGCAAACCTTTCATCAGGTGCATAGTGACCACTCTACGTCACTGAGAAATTTCCTGTTTTACAAGTTCGGTGACCTGGAAAAGGCAAAAGATTTTGCCCAGGACGCATTCATCAGGCTTTGGGATAATTGTAGCAAAGTTCCTTTTGAAAAAGCCAAAAGCTATTTATTCACCATTGCCAACCGGCTCTTTCTGGACGATGTGGATCATCAGAAAGTGGTTCTGAAATTTCAGTATCGGCAGGGTACCACAGAAAAACAAATGGAGACAAACCCAGAATACATCTATCAGCACGATGAATTCAAAGAGCGGCTGGAACTGGCTGTATCAGAGCTACCCGACAAGCAACGGGCGGTTTTCCTGCTCAGCAGAATAGACAAAATGAAGAATAAAGAAATAGCCGAAACACTTGATATTTCGCTGAAAACAGTAGAAAAACACATCGCCAGCTCTCTTCAAAATCTTAAGGGCAAACTGGATGAGCTAACCAATTCAAAATTGTAGGTAGGGTTTATGGAGAGGTACCCGTTTCACTATTAGACATAATCTAGGTCCAAATGGCTGACAATGAACATAATGATCAAATCATCAAATGGCTGAACGGTGAGCTCCCCGAGGAGCAACTGATGCAGGAGATAGGCGCAGACAATCTGCTAAAATATAAGCAGATCATTCAGGAGGTGGATCAGTGGACTCCGGACAACGAGTCCGTGATTTTCGATCCTGCGGTGGTCACCAAAAAAGGCAAGGTGATGACCATGACCAGGCGGATGTCTCTGTCTGTAGCAGCTTCGGTCGTGTTGGTAGCGCTTTTCAGTATATGGATGCTCCGATCCGATCGCACTGTCCATTTTACCAAAGCTGGTGAAACCAAGCAAATCACCCTGCCAGATGGACTGTCTATCGTGACACTGGCGGCCAATTCTAAAGTATCCTGGACGGAAGACGACTGGAATTCATCAGAAAGACGACTGCAAATAGATGGCAAGGGCTTTTTTCAGGTGGAAAAGGGCACTCCCTTTTCAGTGGCTTTTCAAACTGGCGAAGTAACTGTGCTGGGTACGTCCTTTGAAGTGTCAGAGTTCGACGAATCTTTCCAGGTGATCTGTTTTGAGGGGAAAGTAAGGGCCACCGATAAAAATCAGGGATCGCGAATAGTATCTGCAGGTGAAGGCTATCTGTATCACCATGACCAATGGGAAGAAAAACTCAACGTCACGGATACCCAACCTTCCTGGCTTCAGGAGGAAACCAAATTTGACAATGTGCCTCTGGCCATGGTGCTGAAAACCCTGGAAAACGAGTATGACATACAAATCATCAAAAACAATGTGAAGCTGGAGCGTAGGTTTACGGGATCTATTCCTAATAAAAACCTCACCCTCGCTTTGAAAATCGTTTTTGACCCTCTGGGCATTTCCTACGAAATGAAAGAAAGTAAACTCACACTTAGTGAATAACACAAGGGTATGATCAAAACGCTTTTGGTATCACTGGGACTCCTCTCCACCATGTGGGTGGTCGGACAGTCCACTGATCACATGTCGCTGACCACTGCTCTTAACAGTTATCAAGAGCGAAATGAGATAAAATTCTCTTACGATCCCGAGTTGCTGGAGCAAATAGCTATGCCCAAGGGCCTGGACACGCTGAGCCCTGCCAACTTCATCAGGTTCATTGAAAATCAGTACCCCCTCAAGGTAAGTCAGGTACAAGACGCATATTACACCATCGCACTCACGGAGCGTTTGTACTCCATCAGCATTTCTGACTCGGTGGATGGAAAAACGATCGCTCCATCCCAGGCTACCGTCCTGGTCAATGGGCAGCCCATAGCCAGCACAGTGTCTGCAAACCAACTTGATTTTCTCTATAAACCCAACCCTACAGATCAGGTAGAAATATATGCCCTGGGCTACAACCGCAAACCCATCTCCTTTGAGCAACTGATAAACAAGAAATCAGTAGCACTTAGCCTCCATCCCCAGATCATTGAATTGCGTGGGGTGATCATAGAGGATTACCTAACCAAAGGGATTAACATGAACCCGTCCAACCAGAGCATTTCTATCAAAGTGTCAGACCTTCCCCTGCTTCCGGGCGAAACTGACGGTGATATTTTTGCCTCTCTGGCAGCCCTCCCGGGCATTACCACACCAGACAACCGGCCGGGTAACCTTTTCATCAGGGGGAGTTCTACAGACCAATCATTGATCCTTTTCAATGACATCCCCATCTATCACCGTGGACACTACTATGGGACTATTTCGCCCTACAACCCCAAAATGGTGGATGATGTGAAGGTATACCGAAATGGCTTTCACCCTAAAATGGGCGGCCGTGTAGGTGGTGCCCTGGAGATCAACTCCACAGATGAGCCACAGAAAAACCTGAATGCCGGCTTAGGATCCAATACCCTCTACGGAATGGGCTATGCCAAACTGCCTTCCAAAAATAAAAAAACAGGCTTCTCGGTAGGTGCCAGAAGATCTTATCCTTATTCTTTCAGTTCCCCAAAACTCAGGTCCATCTCTCAAATGGTCTTCGCTGGCTCCGCGCTCCTTGACTCTGCTGGAAACCTGCAGGAGGATATCGATGTGCTCTTTGAAGATTATGTAGGAAAAATCACTCACCAGGTGAATGACAATAATCTACTGACACTCACTTCCGTCTATTCGCGATCTGACGTGGCCTATAAGGTTTCTCAAAAAAATTCGGATGAATCCAATCGGATTGAAAATCTGGGACTTAACCTAAAGTGGAAATCGGTGATTAACTCCAGGTTGGTATCCAGGTTCTCGGCCACCTCTTCCGACTATCGGTTTGCCTTCAGAAACCTGATCACTCCACCAAAATCAGCAAATCTGAGATTGCTGGAAATCTACTCGACCAACGAGCTTACTGACTTCCGTATTCGGGAGGAATTTTCTCTGGATATGGAACAAGGAAACCGACTGCAATTTGGGGTGGACTATAAGTATCAGAACGCCTATTACGATTATCAGGACATTCCTGTACGAGATACCATCGTGCAAACCCGCGGCGCTGACCAATATGCCCATACGGCCTCCCCTTTTGTGAATTTCGAATGGAACTCATCCAAAAAACTGTACGTCCAGATAGGTGCCCGGGCCAACTACTATAGCAAGCTGAATGACCTCAAAGTGGCCCCACGTATTTTCATCAACTACTTTGCCAACAAGCAACTCACGGTGAAAGGTTCTGCAGGATGGTACTACCAGTACCTGAGCCAGGTAAAGGTTCTGGAGTTCAGTGGTGGTGGGTTTGACAATGAGCTTTGGTTACTCGCCGATAATAAGGATACGCGAATAATCAATGGTTTTCAATCTATGACCGGGGCCATACTCAACCTGAAATCATGGATTATTGACTTGGAAGGGTACTACAAGACAGCAGATAACATCTCCTACTACAGCGCCGGGAGGTTTTCATCGCGCGGGGAGTTTTACTTTGCTTCGCATCTGATGTATGGTGCAGACCTGTTGATCAAGAAGCAACTCAGCAGCAATGCTTCTGCTTGGGTAGGGTACTCATGGGCCGAATCCAAAATCATGGTGGATACGATAAGCGACACCCGTTTTGAGTCCCAATTTAGTCAACCACATGTATTTTATGTTGGGGGTTCTTTGCAGCATGGAGGATGGAAATTTTCACTCGGCTGGAACTACGCCTCCGGCCAGTATGCCAGGTCGTTCCGCGTGAGTGAGGCTGAAACCAGCTACTACAGGTTTGTTAACCAACTACCCCCAGATGCGCCACGACCAATTGATAGCTATACCGACCTGGCAGACAGGTACCCGGCAGTGCACACCCTGAACCTCTCTGCCTCCTATCAACTACCTAAAACTGAAGATCGAAAATGGAGCTCTACCTTCGGCATCTCACTGATCAATGTGTACAACCAGCAAAACCTCACGGACAAAGCCGTTCGGGCAGGTAGGCCAACAGCCTTTCTGGTCGATCGTTATGCCATTGGCTTTGCGCCCAATCTGATGATCACTGTGGAGTGGTAGTGCCTATAACCACTTAACTTTTTCCTCTATTGGTTTTCTTTTGATCCGGCCACTTGGCGGGTTGGCGTAGCCCATGTAAAACAGGCCTATGCAGCGCTCTTCTTCTGCCAGCGGCTCAAACTCTGAAAAATACTCCAGCAGATCGGGTGTACTCCAATAGCAACCAATGCCATAGGCACAGGAGGTAACCCACATGTTTTGCACGGCCATGGCCACAGAAGCAACCTCTTCCCACTCGGGCACTCTTTTCCTGGGGTCACGCTGCATGCATATGGCGATCAGGGCCCCGGCTTTCTGAGGGTTCATCTTTAACTTTTCGTATTTGGCCACCGAGAACGACTCCAGGCCATGGAGTGACCTATACTTTTCCGCCATGAAGGTGCCAAATTTTTTGAGGGTAGCACCTTTCATGACTTTAAATCGCCAGGGCTCTGTGAGCTTATGTGTGGGTGCCCAGTTGGCGTTTTCCAGGATGTTTCGGATAATCTGATCCGGGATTACCTTATCTAAATATTGATCCGGATATACAGACCTTCTGTTTTGCAATAGCTGGTGCACTTCTTCAATCGTCATGTCGCAAAATTATAAGCCTCAGGCTAGAGTAGTGCCGTATTTATCCATGAATTTCTCAATCTTATTTAAATGTAGTCCGGTAGCATTGACTTTATTAAATGTTTGCTTCATTCTTAAGCGGATAAGCCTTTATATTTGCAATCCAAAATTGGAAATGCACTCGTAGTTCAACTGGATAGAATACCAGATTTCGGCTCTGGGGGTTGAGGGTTCGAATCCTTCCGAGTGCACAAAATAGTGAAAGCATCTTCATTAGCGTATGGAGATGCTTTTTTTGTTTCAAATGTATTTTCGGGAAGGATGAGAACCGTTTGAAATGAGCGCAGCGAATTCACGAGGGGCCAAGCGCATGGATGTGCGTATGAGTAAATGAGCGCAGCGAATTCACGAGGGGTAGCGCGCATGGATGTGCGTATGAGTAATCCTTCCGAGTGAACAATTGGAGAAGAGGCTATCCCAAAAGTATTTGGGATAGCCTCTTTTGTTTAAGAATATGTTTATTTGCCGTGTGCAGCAATGGCAACATGATTAAATTTCTCCCACTCGATCAATCTTTCAGCATAAACCTGCTTGGTTCGTTGCAGACCAACTTTCCCTAAAAAGTATCTCAATGGAGGGTTATCAGAATCAATTAGTTGAAGGATAGCAGGAACTGTTGCTTCCGGTATTCCAGTTGCCGGCGCTTGCATGCCCTCATTGGCTGTCAATGCCGACCTTACAGAGTCATAGTCAGAAATAGGCTGACTCAATACTGCGGAATCACCTGCAAAACTTGTTGCATAACCATTCGGTTCTACTAAAGTCACATGTAAACCAAAGCGTTCTACCTCTTGAGCTAGAGCCTCACTTAGCCCTTCTACTGCAAACTTGGTAGCACTGTATAATCCGAGGGTTGGAAGGGTCCAAAGGCCTAGAACGCTAGATAATTGAATCAGGTGACCATTTCCTTGCGCTCTGAATAATGGCAAAACAGCCTGTGTCACCCATAATGTTCCAAAAAGGTTTACATCAACAACTTCTTTAGCGTCCTTCTCTGATAGTTCTTCGGTAGCTCCAAACACGCCATAGCCTGCATTATTGATGACAACATCCAAAACTCCCCAACGTGCATGGGCTTCTTTTACCGTTTCGAATACTGCATTTCTATCAGTGATATCTAGCGATAATGGCACAAATGCATCAGAATACTGCGCTTTCAATTCATTGAAACTTGTAATATCTCTGGAAGTGGCAATCACGCGATCTCCTCTTTGTAAGAGTGCTTCAGTCCAGAGCCTCCCAAATCCTCTGGAAGCTCCGGTTATAAAAATCGTTTTCATTTATATTGTATCTATGTATTGTTATATCATTTAATGACCATGAGCTTTAATGCTCACATCTTTCCAATGGTGAATTTGTTGAAGCCTACTGTTTAGTGATTGCTCTACAGCTGCATAAGCTACTTTACCAAACAATAGGCGAAGTGGTGGCTCGGGATTGTCAATCAAGTCAAGAACAGGTGAAATGGTAGCCCCAGGCTTGCCCCATGAAGAGACATCTTCTCCTGCTGTTGCAAAAGCATCTCGAACCGGCTGATAATCAGTAATCCCACTTTCGGTTTGTACTGCAGAAGCCCCAGCCCAGTCGGTTGCATATCCATTTGGTTCTATCAGCGTGATTTTAATATTCTGATGCACAACCTCAGTGGCGAGTGTCTCACTGAGCCCTTCCACAGCAAATTTGGATGCATTATAGAGGCCTAGCATTGGTAACGTTGTAAGTCCAAGGAAGCTGGAAACCTGTATGATATGACCACTTTTCTGTGATCGCATTACTGGAAGAATCGCTTGTGTTACCCATAGTAAACCGAAGAAATTGGTTTCCATCTGTGCACGGGCTTGTTCTTCTGTCGTTTCTTCTACCGTTCCAAATAGACCGTATCCAGCATTGTTAATAAGAACATCTATTCTCTCAAAGTACTTCAGAGCTTTGTTCACAGCATCAATGCTGGCATGACGGTCAGTCACATCAAGTTGAAGGGGAAGGAACCGATCCTTGTATTGTTCCTTTAATCCTTCAAGATCTGTCAGGTTTCTAGCGGTCGCTACGACCCGGTCTCCTCGCTCAAGGAGAGCCTCTGTCCAGAGCCTTCCAAATCCACGAGAAGCCCCGGTTATAAAAATAGTCTTCATTTCGACTTTTGATCTATTGATATTATTTGTTGGAATTGGAGGAGTCTAATCCTTCCTTCAGTACAATGGCAGCTTGTATAATTGCTGTTTGAACCGCCGGAACATGCGCAAGTGGGTTGAGTAGACCATAATCATGGATGAGTCCCTGATAGCGAGTAAGTGTAACTGGTACCCCAGCCTCGCTCATTTTTCTGGCATAAGCTTCGCCCTCATCTCTGAGAATATCATTTTCCGCAGTTTGAACCAAAGCTGGTGGCAGACCTCTCAACTCTTCAATGGATGCATGTATAGGTGTTGCATACTTTTCTTTTCGTTCGTTAACATCCGTCGTATAATTGTCCCACATCCACTTCATCAAACTGGTAGTAAGAAACCGCTCCTCTCCGAAAGACTCATAAGATGCCCTTGAGAAATCGGAATCTGTCACTGGCCAGAGTAAGATTTGCTGACTGATAGTTGGTGTCCCTTTATCCTTTGCCATCAAGGCCACTACTGCCGCCATATTTCCACCAACACTATTTCCAACTACCGCAAGACGACTGCCATCTACACCAATCTGACGTCCGTTTTTTGCCACCCACTTTGTGGCTGCATATGCCTGATTGATTGCTTTAGGATATTGCGCCTCTGGCGATGGAGTATAATCAGGAAATACAGCTACTGCACCACTATTTACTACCAGGTCCCTTACTAATCTCCTATGAGTGGCATAGTCTCCTAAAACCCAGCCTCCTCCATGAAAAAACATGAATACCGGTGGGTTTGCGTCAGCTCCTTCAGGTTTAACGATATGAATAGTTATTGTTTCGCCATCTTGCGTAATGGTTTTTTCTGACTCTTCAATACCAGAATAATCGACTTCCACAGATTGTTGAGCACTGACCAGAACCTGCCTGGCTTCCGCAGGACTAAGCGTCTCCAAGGGCTTGCCTCCACTATTGTTTAACGCTTTCAGAAATTCTCTGATTTGAGGGTCTATGCTAGGGTCATTTTCTGCCGAAATGCTTTGAGCCTTTATCGCCGATACGGATGTTAAAAAAGTTAATAGAAATAATATGAAATTTTTCATCGCTTTATATGTTAAGTTTTAAATTGTACCTTTTAGTACACAATTATTGATTAAAAAGCTCCACCTTTTATGGAGCCAGGTTTTTATTTAAGAGACCAGTGTTGCAGATAACTTTATTTCAAAGCCAAGTGCATTGCTCACAGGAAATATCTTTTCTGCATTTTGTGCTACTTTTTTTTTGAAACTCGTCATTCTCTTTTCCTCGAATGTTTAGTCCGTATTGTACTAATTAGTACAATTTTTCGCACATAAAATCATTATTTAAAATGATCAAGAAAATCATTGGCCTGTACAGCAAATGTCTCCGGATACTGATAAAATGAACCGTGAGCAGCATCAGGGTAATAGCTTAATGTTGCATTGGGAAGTGATTTAAAAAGTACATATGAATTGTTGGAATCCATCATTTCATCATCGCTTCCCTGTACAATGAATACGGGGTGATCAATTTGAGATAAATGATCCTCAACTGGGGGTGTTGCCCATGCTGAAATGGCCTTCATTTGAGCCATAATGCTATCAACACTGGTCTCCACGTCTCTATCATGCTTCCTTGCATTAAGTCTTTGTAATACACTTCTACCTGCCTCACGGCTAGATTCTGAATCTGTGAAGAAAATTTTCAGAAAGCGCTCTTCAGGATCAAGGCTCATTGCATGCTCTATTAGTTGCGCGAATCCTGTCAAAACCTCAGCTCCTTGAGGTGCAGTTCCAACCATAATAATTCTTCTGATCAGGTCAGAATAATAGATACCAAGATGCTGAGCAATGAATCCACCTAATGAAAAACCTAAGACATCTATTTTAGATAAACCTAATGCTTTGATAAACAAAACAGCATCGGCTGTCATAGATTCAACAGTATTTGGCGTATTTCCTCCACTATTGCCTACTCCAACATTATCAAATACGATAACTTCTCTTTCTGCTGCCAATGCATCCATTATCAAAGGATCCCAGTTATCTAACGTGCCAGTAAAGTGTTGAAAGCCTACTAGAGGGACCTTATTTTTGGAATTCCCAAACCTTCGGTAGGCAAAATCAATCCCATTGACCTTTAGGTACTGCGTTGAAGCTTTGGCGAAATGTTTTGTAACTTTTGTCATGGCTAATCTCAATTGAATGTTAAACCTTTTATATCGATGGAAACCAAAACGGGATCCTTGGCATAACTCCCATCTTCATTCAGAATGTATATTCTCCTTTTCGTTCCAGTTTGAATGCCAGAAAATGATTTATAGTTTTCTACAATCTGGGTTGCAGATGACCCTCCAAGCACCTCAGGCCAATAATCATGACGTCTTAGAAAGCCCTCTTCACTATAATAAAAGATCTGCCTTCTGCTATGGGTTGCAAAATCCGCTGGATATATAACCTCGAGCCTTCTTAATACTTCATTTCCTTCCTCCCTAGGCTCTAACTCCTTCACTTGGACTCCAGACATTAGGAAATTGAAAGGAGTAGTCAGGTAGTTCCAAGTCGCATAGCTAGAGAAATAAACCAACTGTAGTTTACTCCATGGGGTCTCGATAGTGTGGCCCTGAAAGGAGTCTTTAGGCTGAAACAAGCTTTCTTCCACCTTATCCCCATCCAAAAGAGAAACTTTTAGAGGACTAAATTCTGAGCTGGTATTTGTACTAAAAATTCCTTTCCATATTCCTTTTTGCTGATGAAGATCCGCTTTGAATTGTACGTCCTTCAAAGGATCATCATGCCCTTTCAATGGCCAAGTTACACCTCCAATATTTAAGTGAGCCTCTAACCCTTGCTGTTGATTCCAGAAATCTGCGCCTCCGTGAAAGTCAATTACTTTTTCTAATAGTTCTGCCGTGTTTTTCATAATTAAAATAGATTTATTTTGTACCAATCAGTACAGTTTAAGTTAAAAAATTTTCATTCCAATATTTCGAGGTTCAATTTTATCACCTCTCTAACTTCCTTTGCACTCCTGCCTGCATTTCGAATCACATTGACTCCAGCCCACAAGCTTTGGAGGTGCAAGCCAATCAACTCAGTTGAAAGTGCAGTTTTTAGGTATCCCGCATTTTTTTCTCGATCAATCGCTTCCATGAATAGTTGCCTGACAACATCAAGCTGATTGGCAGCTACACATTTCAAATGTTCATCATCAACCTGCAAAACCGCATTGACAAAATAGCAGCCAAATTTTCCAAACTGACTTTCCGGATCTGCTACTGCATAGAAAAATTTTCTGATCTCCTCAGTTGGTCTGGCTGAATCCCGTAAGGCCTGCTTAAAGTCCTTCATGTAGTGACTACCAACTCTGTTCACCGACTTTTCAAATAACTCTTGCTTACCACCTTTATATGAATGATAAAAACTTCCTTTCCCGATACCCATCGCTTTAAGTAAGTTTTCAGCCGAAGCATTTTCGTATCCCTTTTCCCAGAAAACAGCAATAGCTTTATCTAGTGCCTGTTCTTCATCAAAAATTTTAGGTCTCCCTGCCATATTCTCCTTATTTCTTACGTAAAGATATAGTATTGTACTATTTAGTACAAAATAGGTTGCATTAAATCTTTACTTTTTTTCAAATCTTTTCTGAAAATCAATTATTTAAGAGAGACAGGGCATATTTAATTGATCTTAGAAGGAGAATATCCAAAGTGTTTTTTAAATGAATAGGAGAAATGAGAGAGATTCTCAAACCCTGACACAAAGTAAACTTCAACTGGTTTTTTATTGTCTTCTTTCAAGAGATAATGAGCTAACTCTAGTCTTTTCTGAATTAGCCACTTTTGTGGCGAAATGTGATAGGCTTTACGAAAATCCCGGTTGAATGTCGCAATGCTGCGTCCTGTCAAATAGCTAAATTTCTTCAATGGCATGTTAAACATGTAATTCTTTTCCATGTAGTCTACAAGATTAACCTTCCCTGGTTCAGAAAAGTCTGTAAGTAGACCATCCACGGCTTTATCGATGGACCGCAATATCCCTATGCCCTCCTCTATTTTTAGTTTCGCTATTTCTTCAGGCAGTTGGCTTTCTAATTCAAAATAAGGCTCAAGGGAAGCAAAATAACTTTCAAGTAAAGCATGTGGAGGATAAGTCTGTATCTTTTTATTCGGTACTTGTGTAGCTAATTGATCGACTTTCGAATAATATACCTTCAATCTTTCGGTTTTAAAGGCTACGGCAATTGATTTATAAGGTCTACCATCTTTTGGACGTTTGATTACCATACACAATTGATTTCGCGGAACAAGTAGTATATCACCTACCCGAAAAGTATAAGTCATGTCTGCCGAAACAATATTCATTTCTCCGGAGATCACCCGAATTAAAGTGTGGTATTCAGCAATTGCTTCAGTTTTGAAATCCTTTTCATCAACACATGCTTGAACAATCTCAGCGAACTTTGCTTCTCTTTTATCCATTTCTAAAGCTTTGATAAATACGTTTTTCTATCACTTAATACACTTACTTCTTTCAAAATAGGTTTTCAAAGATTCAAGGTATTCATCGTTTCTTTTTGAATTGTAGGTATCGGCTATTAATATCAGCAACACTAAAAACAAGAGTCCTATAAAAAATCCTTTCCAGAAATAACTCGGTGTAGCTACCATCAACCATGCCAATATTGTGATGAAACAAGCAAACCCCAAGAAAGCACAGCGAAAAGAAATTCATAACTTTTTCCATTCTTCCTATTTCAGATTGTTGCAATTCCAACTCAGTTTCATCTATACGATTCGGTAGCTCCTTGATCATCATATCATTATAATATTTGTTAGAAAGAATAATAACAATTAGCAGGCCTCCTGAAATCAAAAAACCTGTCGCAATCCCCTTGGATATGGGATGAGCTGAGGCTTTGAAAAGTATCAAAATGCCAGCACCCACGAGGAGTATACCAGCTAGAACTACATATGGCACACCGGCCTTCTCGGCTGTATAATAATTATGAATTTCTTCAATCATGGAATTTTTAAATAAATGTAGGATGGCATGGCATGGAAATATCCATTATCATCCTACATATTGATAAGGACACCTTACTTCTTCATCAATTCTGGAAGAACCATTTCATTCTCGAAATCAGCATAAAAGCTTAAATCTTTCCACTTTTCGGCTTCTTCCCATCTTTTAGCACTTGCTTCTTTTACCAGGTTATATGAATCACTTCCAACCAAAATATGTGAGGGAACTTCATCTGCTTCACTCACTTTAAGGATGATTTCAGCCACCTTTTGAGGGTCACTATTCTCATTTCCCCAATAATTTTCAAGAAATTTAATAGTGTTTCCTACTGTAGGTTCATATTCGGGCAATAGCTCTATGGTGTCCGCATAGGCTCGTTTACCCCAGTTGGTACGCATACCTCCAGGCTCCAGTGCTGTGACTTTCACATTAAAAGGAGCAGTTTCTTGAGCGAGCCCTTCTGTGAAGCCGCCTATCGCCCATTTGGATGCATGATAAGCTGCCTGGCCTGCTACAGCCATTCTTCCACCTCCTGATGATATCTGTATAATGTGGCCACTCCGTTGTTTTCTCATATAAGGCAAAACCTCACGGGTAAGTGTAACAACGCCAAAAAAACACGTCTCAACTAGTTTGCGAAAATCTGCTGCTGGCATTTGCTCAAATGGTCGGTTATCTCCATAACCGGCATTGTTCACCAGTACATCAATACGTCCAAAATGTTTAATGCCTTTGCTAACTACTTCTTTGGCCTGACCTTCATCCGTAACATCCAAAGTTTTCACAAGTATCTGATCTCCATACAAAGATTTCAGATCTGATAACTGTTCAACTTTCCGTGCTGTAGCTACCACTTGATGTCCAGATTTTAGAGCTGTTCCTACTATGTTTCTTCCAAGTCCATTCCCGCTTCCGGTCACGAACCAGACTTTACTGTTTGTTTCCATTTTACTATTGATTTATATAGCAAAATTAGAAGTGGCCCTAGTATGAGACTTTGTTGAAAATATCAAGTTTACTTTGTTGAGCGGATCAACCTGTATAGTTTAATAGTTTGCAGCATCCTTTGTGGTTTAAAAATTGAGGTTGCGATATCTCCTTAGCATTTTGAATTGTGCTTTTAATCAAGTTTGGCGTCAAGAATCGAGTAGTGCCAGATATGAAGTGGCATGAGCAGCTAATAGTATGTTTTGCAGGATAATGCCACAATCAAGACTACTGACGTGATAAATGTCAGGGCGAAACCAAGGCAATCAGAAAATAATGTGCTATTCTTTTCATCTTAATAATATTCAGTAATTATTACTCAAGTCCTGGAGCCAGAGGCCAGTCAATCTCAAACCCGACAAGGTTATGTATGTAGTTAGCCATGGTTCGGCCTCCGGCCAGTACCACTACATCGATCATGTTGGCTTCAGAATATCCGGCTTCAAAGAATTGCTCTTTCGTTGCCTCGGAAACCTTTCCGTTTTTGGAGGATAATTCAAGGGAAAACTCAGCCAATGCATGAAGCTTGGGATCAAACGTTGCTGACCCTTTTCGTATCTCTAGTATCTGTTCATCGCTAAACCCTCTTTTCAATGCCAGTTGTGTATGTGCAGAAACACAATACTTGCAGCCATTGTATTGGCTCACCACCAAATTCACCACTTCTTTTTCTTTGGCATTCAAGCTGGACTTTCTGTTTTCCAGAGCGAGAAGATCTGTTAGCGCTGTGGCGTTTTTTGCATAGTATGCATACAGATTTGGCACAAAGCCGATACGTTTCTCTAAGGTGTCAAAAAGTACCTGATCGCTGGCAGACACATCGTCTCTGCCTGGAATAAGATATTTTTCCATGATTTTAAATTGTTTTGATAATAGTAAATGGGAACCTTAAAGCTTCACAACTCCCAGTTGCTGAAAGAGGCTCAGGTTATCTTCCAAATGCCAGTTTTCTACAATTTTGCCATCCTCAATTCGGAGGATGTCGATAGCGTTAAACTCAATAGGTTTTCCACTTGGCGCTACTCCGGCAAAAGCCCCCAGATGGGTTCCACTAAATACCATTCGAATAGTTACCTTATCCTTTGTTATAAGTAAATCCTTCACTTCGCATTTCAAATCCGGTACGGCCTTTCTGAATGCATCGGAAGCAAAACTTGGTCCCCCCGGTCCCTGCGGGCGACCTTCCGGGAGGGTTCTATCCATAAACTTCTCCGAGATAGACCTGTCCAGATATTCCTGTTTACCTGTATTCCAGAAAGCATAGAAATACAAGGCTGTTTCTTTTAGCTTATTGGCTTCTTTGGTTGATAGTCCGCCATCAATTGAAACCCGGTCAGGTATGGGAATATCATTATGAGATTGAGGTTTAAAGCGATAAATGTAATAAGGCGGTTTACCATCATCTTCCCCTCCTGTAAATGCAGGTGTGGTATTAAGCTGATTAACCGAAATATAAAAAGAGCCGTCTGGAGCGAGATAGGCATTGTCCGGCCATTTTAATTGATCATCCTGAATAATATGCTCAAGCGTACCATCAGGATTTAATCGAGTGATAGCATGCGCAGTGAGATTAGTGAAATAATGATTTCCCATACCATCAGAAGATGCTCCGTCACTTATTGGTTTTTCACCTACTCGTACAATACTGCTTTGAATAGACTCATCACTGGCGCCATCTCGAAAAAGTTGTGCATCCAGACTATACCAATTGGTTCCATTCATTGCTCCGAAAAAGACTGTATTACCATCAGGACTGATGGTTATTGGGTCGACGGCTACACGGGCTGGTTTCCCACCAAAATAAACCAATTCCCCATCGATCACCATATCGACATCTTCGGCTTCCAGTTCTTTAGCTCCTCCAAGTCTTCGGGTATTTTCGGTGGCTAAGTCCATGGCTATAATGCCCGGATTGTTGATATCTGCCATATATGCCCATTGGTGTTCATGATCAATGGCTACATCCTGTATAAAGCTACCTTTTGGGGCTACACTTTCGGGTAGCTCGATTTTTCTAAGAACTTTCCTTTGATCAATATCAAAACACCAAAGTCTGGTTTTACCCAGCTCTTGCCCCATATCAATCACCCAAAGCTTGTCTTCTTTATCAAAGATCAATCCTAAGGGAGAGTCCAGCATTTGGTCGTTTGCTGGGTTTTCATTCTTTTGAAGCGACTTGGCTGGAAAGGGTTCAAATCGCTTTTTACTCTTAATTTCTATAAGCTGAAGATTTCTACTGCCAAGGCTATGGATGGTAGCAAAAACGCGCCCTGATTTGGAAACTGCAACGTCTCCGGGTCTTATGGGCAGCTCTGCAACGATTTCAAGAGATCCATTTTGCCCAACGACCTGATTGATAATACTTAAGCAAAGTATTAGTAGGATTATAAATTGATTGGTTTTCATTTCTTTCTAAGTTGATTTTAAAAAAGGCTGATGAAATCCTCATATCGTAAGAGCTGGGGATAGCTTCAGCCTATGACATTTTAATCATTAAGGGTTACCACTAATTTTCCAATGACATGTCCGGTTTCTTGAAGTTCATGGGCTTTTGATATTTCATCGAATGGGAAGCTTGCTGATACGTGTGGCTTCAAATATCCATTTTCGAGTAATCCAGCAAGAGCCTTCATGTCTTTGCCACTTGACTGTACCAGAAAGAAGAAGCCATTGACTCCTTTGTCCTTTGCCTTTTGCGATACTTCCGCGTTCAGACCGGTAGGAATACTAATGATGGTTCCACCCGGCTTTACTACCTCAAGCGATCGGTCAATATTTTCACCACCAATGGTATCCAGTACAAAATCGATATCCGAAGTTGCTTCCTCAAATTTCACAGAGCGATAATCAATATGTTCATCTGCCCCCAGACCCAAAACAAAATCTCGATTAGCGGCTGAGGAAGTGCCTATCACATAAGCACCTAGATGTTTAGCTAGCTGAACAGCAAAATGGCCTACACCTCCAGAAGCTGCATGAATAAGAACTCTGTCCCCGGCCTTAACAGGATATTGATGGATCATCGCTTGATAAGCGGTAAGCGCTGCTAAGGTTGTTACCGCAGCTTCTTCATGGCTGATCTCACTGGGCTTTAATGCCAATTGATTTGCAGGAGCTGCCACATATTCCGCATAGGCCTGTCCATGACCTGGGAAATTAACCATTCCAAATACTTCATCACCAACTTCAAATTCTTTAACAGCACTACCTGTCTTGGTCACCACTCCAGAAATATCCCACCCAATTACTAAAGGGGAGTGATCCTTCAGTCGACCATATACTCCTTTTCCAGCTCGGGTTTTTACATCTACAGGATTGATACTAATCGCTTTGACTTGTACGAGTACTTCATCATCCTGAATTTTAGGAGAATTGACAAAAGTCACCTGTAGTTGTTCGATTCCTCCAGGCTCGTCCAGTATAATTGCTTGCATTTCTTTATTGTTTTTGGTTTGTATTCATAAACGACAAAAAACACCGATGGATTGGGTGATATTCGGTACATATTTGATATAAATCAGTACTTTTACTACTTCACTGATTACTTATGAAACGGGAAACATTATTTCAGCCATTCGAAATCGTGACGAAGACAGTAGATGAATGTCCTAAGCTTGAGCATATGCATATGTTCTTTGAGTTGGTCTATATCATGGAAGGAACTGGTCAGCAATGCATCAATCAAAATAAGTTTCGATATCATCCCGGACATATGTTCCTGATTACTCCACAGGATTGTCACTCATTTGATATCGAAACCACTACTACATTCTTCTTTCTTAGATTCAATGATATTTATATCAAACAAAGTGGCTTGTGGAAAGATAAGATTGAACAACTCGAGTACATTTTACAAAACGTCAGCCACAAACCAGGCTGTATACTAAAGAACCAAACAGACAAACAATTGGTCAAACCAATGGTGGATGCAATTATACGGGAGTATGTGAATAGGGATTTATACAACAAGGAATTGATAGAACACCTGGTAAATACGATGATTGTGGTGGTGGCAAGAAATATTGCTAAATATCTTCCAGATACGGTTGGTGAACATACAGAAGAGAAAGCCATGGATATTTTGCAGTATATCCATAAACATATTTATGAACCCGAAAAATTAAGAGCTAAAGCAATTAGTGATGAATTCGGAATATCTGAGTCATATTTAGGACGATATTTTAAAAAACACGCTGAAATTAGCTTACAGGAGTATGTTTCAAACTACAGAGTTCAGTTGATAGAACACCGACTGAAACATAGCGACCTTCGAGTTGGCGAAATAGCTAATTCACTTGGTTTTTCTGATGAGAGTCATTTGAATAAGTTTTTTAAGAAGGCCACAGGATTAAGTCCTGTGGCATTTCGTAAGGAATTCAGAAAGGAAATAGCGCAATTTTGACCATCTAAGAGGTAAACTATGGCAGGTATATGCACTCTTTTAAATATGTTGAGTGGAATAGCACGCTTCCAAATGCCACTCGAACCTTTCTGCGTTCAAAAGTGAGTGTAGTGATTGGTTTCGCATGAATCCAGAGTAAATTCATGAGGGTATACACAGAGCCGTCCCCAATAAATTGGCCAATCCATCAACATCTTTTATCTTAGGGCCATGGTAAGAAAAATACTCCTTTCAGTCATCCTATTTTGCGCATTCATGATGGCCAAAGCCCAGGAAACCGTCGCCGAAGCACCCGAGAGCGGTGACTACTTCTCCGATCAAATCAAATTCTACATGGTGGCTTTTATCTTTGCCTTGTCGATCTTCTTTACCGTTCGCACGTTCAGAAATAAGCCGGAAGCTTAATCGCAGGCATCTAGATCAACTCAAACGCCTGAGCAAAACGCACAAGCTCTGCATTGCTGGTGATTTCCAGCTTGGCCAAAATATTTTTGCGATGGGTCCTCACCGTATGCTCAGATAAAAACAACAACTCTGAGAGCTCCTTGCTGGTGTATCCACGGGCCACCAGTGCCAAAACTTCGCGCTCGCGCTTACCCAGAGACTCAAACCGCTCCCAGGCATTTTTCTCCACAAACACCTCGTCCAGCAAATTTCTGATCAGGGCCCCAGGCTTTCCCAGTGTTTGAATGTTATACCCACAGTTGAGATACGTGTGATGGTCAAAAACCGTCTTATGCGTGGAAATCCACTGATAGCCACCCCTGAAATAGAGGCGCTGCAGATAGGAACAAAATCGCTGACCATCAGGATATGCACGCTCAAAACTCTGAACCTCACGAATGGCCCTGCTCATTACCTCAGGATCTGAAATCTGCCGAATACGCTTAAATCCAAGCGCAATGATCATCTCCCGATCCAGCTCCATCCAGTTTTCCAGCGTATGATTGGCGTAGGTAGTATTCAGGGTTTGGCGGTCATTGAAGGTCACAAAAAAGTTGACGTGATCGCACACCGCTCTGAAAGTAGCCTCATCTGTGGAGGCAAGCTTCGCCAGTCGATAAATCTGAGTTTTATCGGCATTGATCAATTCCCTCTCTGTATGAAGCTTCCCCAAAATCGCAACGACAAGTTTTCTTTGCATAATTTTAACGAATCGAGCCTTGAAATCACAGTGACACGGTGAAAACCTCAAACAAGGGGATCACTCCCACAACTGTATTTCTTTCATTCAGAATCAATGGCCAATGGATTTAGAATACCTCCTCACCCTGCTTTTGCTACTACTTAGTGGAATGGCAGCATTCAGTATCATCAGTGGACTCATGCTAATCGCGCAGGCCATTTGGTAAAATTTCGGCAAACCACTCTATATTGAGTCAGAACAACAAAAGCCTAAATGGAATCATCGTCTGTACAGATCGTCAAGTATTCGGGAGAAACCACCCCTTTTGACATTGATAAACTGCGGCAGAGTCTGCTGGATGCCGGCGCCACAGAATCCGCCACGACGCGCATTTCCAGAAAAATAGCTGATGAACTCTACGATGGCATCAGCACCAAACAAATTTACCAGCGCGCGCACCGCCTGCTCCGAAATCATGCCCAGTCCAAAGCTTCAAGATATGGCCTAAAAAAAGCCATCCTCAACATGGGACCTACAGGATATCCCTTTGAACTGTTCGTAGGGGAGCTGATGAAGGCCCAGGGGTTTAAGGTAAAGGTAGGCACGGTGATGCCCGGTAAGTGTGTGACTCACGAAGTGGACGTCTATGCCGAAAATGAAAAAATGGTGCGCATGATGGAGTGCAAATTTCATAACCGGCTGGGGTATAAAACAGATGTGAAGGTGACGATGTACATCAAGTCTCGCTTTGAAGACCTGGAGTCCGTCTGGAAAAATGATGCGCAGATCAGCCATAAAAAGCACGAAGGCTGGGTAGTGACCAATGCCCGGTTCACCAAAGATGCCATTGATTTCGGCACGTGCTCGCGGCTGCAGCTACTCAGCTGGGACTATCCTGCACAGGGCAGCCTGAAAAGTCTGGTGACCAGACACAGGCTGTATCCGATCACCACCATCGGCGTACTTTCCAAATCCAATAAAGAGCTCCTGATGAAAAAAGGGATTGTGCTTGCCAAAACCCTCTGGGAGCAACCTGAGGCCCTGGAAGGATTGGGCCTGGAAAGCTCCAAAATAGACAAAATACTTACAGAGGCTCGGACGATTTGTGATTTGTGAAAAATCCTAGTTTCAATGTGTGGCTTTGATGCTGGTGATTAAACCTAGTCAACCCGAAATACAGCCCAGTTAAAAACAATCTATGTTTTACTTGATAGCATTATTTTAGATATCTCATTTTTAAAAACACCGTTCATGAACTCCTGTAATTCAATGAATTCATCACCTGAATAATCTCCTTTCTTCAATATTAGCTTTTTGTAATACTGCACGCCCTGCGGCGATCTTTTCACCTTTAGTTCATATTCCCCAAATTCTTTCTTGATACTAAGGTTTTCATTGGCATGTTGAAGAATATGATTCTCTGGGAATATTATTTCAATTGTTTGTACCACTTGATAATTTCTTAGCAACCTCATGAAATGATCGCTCGTATTGGCAGATATTCTACTCGTTTTGACAAAATCTTTCATATCGACAACAAGCCTTGAACCATATTTCTTGGCAAAAGATGGCACATTTAGTACGTAAACTTCCTTCAAAAGCAATGAGTCTTGATCCATCTCAAAGGCGAAGTGATCAATTGAATATTGACTGAAACTAAACTTTTCTTGGTTGCTTTTTTGAATCTCTTCAGTGGCTTGGTATAGATAGGATTGCCCTTCTTCAAAATAATTTCCCCCTTTTGTTATCTTAATTTCTATTTTGGCATGACCATTCTCGGTAAGACTAATCTTCACATGCTCCAATACTAAATTTTGCTCAACAGAGTAGTAGGGTGTTTTCACAATTTGACTGTTTCCTTGATCAACCCAAAGAACCTTCCGATCGTCAGTAAAAGAGCCCAGGTAATCACTTGGCATAGTTTGACTTGTACATTCCAGCCATAAGGTGTCATTTTCGTGCGGAACCGCTAAAAATACATGGTTGAATTGATTACTAGGAAAATCCTCTATTAATCGTGGTACGTTCGACCCTGCCATTACTAATACCTGATACGACTTTATCCCGGCTATACTCAGCAATTCCTGAGTATAGTTGGTCAGAGCTTTACAATCCCCATACCCTTTGGTGTCCACTTCTTCCGCGGGCAAAGACTTGAACCCTCCAACCCCAAGTTGAATTGAAATATATCTGGTTCTGCTCTGCATATACTTATATACGCTATCCACCAATTCGGGCACCATATCAAAGCTATTCCTGATGTTTTCAACATCTGATCTTGTCTTGGGTGTTATCTGTTCATCTCTTCTATTGAGTTTAAGATACCAGTCACCAAAAGATTTCCATGATGCCAGTGATCCATCAATCCCATCCAGTTGGAAGTCGTTTGACTTCATCAAAAGCCTTGGGGTTTGGTCTCTGAGCGGCTCATCGTAGCGTTTTTTGGATATAGGTTTGATGTTTTTGTATTCGATTTTAAAATGACAAAAACCATCATCACAGTAAGTTTCCGGTTCCTTCATTCCTAAAACAGCCATTACCTCGAAAGTCATGTCCCGAGGATACTTTACAGATATTTTGGATTCCTCAATGATGGTGTTAAAATCTTTAATGGGTTGCCAATCGTCCAAACTGATAAATCCGCTAAAATCCATCTCGTATGTATAATGAACGCGAAACGGAACTTTCTTATACTTTGAATCCAATAGGTAGACACGTGAATCAGTAACATTGGCATACCCAGACAATGACAAATCCAGTAGATCCCTAATGTTGTAGACTTCAATACGCTCACCCCTATCGTTCGTCATCTCAAACTTAAAATTCTTTAGCTTTCTAAATGAATCATGGTATAAAGTAAATACAGCCGACTCAAGCCCCTTTATATTATGAACCGTGAAACTTTTGGTCACTTTCAAGTTAGCATCGCCAGGGCGCTTAATCACATATTCCAAAGACTCTTGGTGTACAGTAATATTGGCCTGACTGATGAGCAGAATGGGACGAAGCAATAAAATTAACAATAGGAATCCCGCTAACTTCATCCTTGATTTTTCGCAATGATAATTTGCTCCTGGAGTTTGTTGGATATGGCATCAAAGAAACTTTTTATCCCATAATATTCTACTTCTGTGTAAGTAGTTTTTCGAATATCCATCAGGTACTGAACCTGTATTTTATTTCCAACACTAGAACAAACAAAGGTGAAATTCCCAAAACCATTTTCAAGTTTAATGGCTTCTGGTTTTGGAAGACTGGTAACCATCGCATTTTCAGGTAAAGTGATGGTAGTCATGTAGTATTTCTTAATTGGATAGATGAAATCTACTGGGTATTTCCTGCTTTCTGACTTGAAAGGATTATTCGAAAATTCAGCCATCAAGATGGGATGGATAAACAACTCATTGTCAAAAACCATGACCTGATCATCCAAATCCAGTGTCATCTCTTGATTGACATAGTGTTCTCCTTTTTCGTCAGTCAGATTGAGTTTTTCTATTTTGAAATTGTATAGTTCGTTGAGCGTGCCTTCGTACGCTTCATCTGTTTGTAATTCTTCATATACCTTAGCCCATTCCACATACTCGTATTCTTTCAACCTTCGCTGTACGCTAGCCGAAACATGAAAATTCTCGTCAACTGTAATATTGGTCACTTGCTGGACTTGCTTCATATCTTTTGTTTTGAGATCAATCCAAGCCGATGAATCCTTTGATATAATTCTGCCCTGATGATTCAAAACATTTTCTGGCAAAAACCCAGGGATGGCATATTTATCGTTTAAGTCTAAAAAAATCTGCTGATCAGGTAAGTAACATATTAGGTGGTTTAATTTATCTCTTTCCGGGTATAAGGGATTTAAAATTCCATTATCCCGAGTGGATAACGCAACTCTCAACACCCTGACTCCTAATTCTTCTAGCAAGTATGCCAATGCCAGATTCATTTCGGCTGAGTTTAATTCTTCACCCGCCTGAATACGCTCCCCAAGAGACTTAGGCTTGTAAATGGAGACAAAGGGCACAGCCTGATAAACCCCACTCCATTTGAGTTTTTCCTTTAGGTAATAGAATGAGGTATCAATTATTTCCGAGGGGGCCATTTCCAAAGCACCAACACCTTCAAGAAAGTTTCTTAAGTCCTTATTCTTGGAGTTAGGCTGAATTAGATCCCATATGAGCTTACTAACTCCTTCCCACGTTTTTGAGATATTCAGCTGTGATGCCTCCTCCATCTGAATATTGAGTTTTGAAACAAAATTCACTTCATGACTCATAAAATTTTCACCATGAAAGGCTGGTATGTTCTTGGCGATCCAGTGGCGATTGGGAGCGATAGGAAGTATCGGATGAAAACCGGTGATTGAATATGAAAATCTGAGATTTGGAATAGCTTCAATTGAAATTTCACTGTGAAGAGTAGGAATTTCAACCTGGAACTGCCATTCGCGTGGCATCCCTCTAGAGAGATATTGAATATCGATTATCGTGCCCACTTTTACATCAGGAATAAACATTTTATTGAAATAATATCCATTCACTAATTCTTCAGTGTAATGATCTTTCGCTTTCAATTTTTCGCTTACCAGCACATCACCCTCAAGATTGAAAACCATAATGTTGAAATTACCACTTTCAGATGACCTTACGGTCCAGTTGCCCCATCTGGTACCAGAAGGTTTGAGTATTTTAATTCTGAGGTGCCTACTGAACTGACCAGGTGAGAAGAAGTATCCACTTCCGCTGGGCAGGTATTGAAATTCTCCTTTATCAAATAAGATAAATGCACCCGCAGAGGAATCGATCGGGCAATGTGTCATCATTGCCTCTTCAAGCGATATTTCACCAAATTTTCCAGAATTAGAAAATTGCTTATCGTATCTCTTTGCCCTATCTATTTCCAAAACCTTTTGTTGTTCCTCAATGAAAGACCCTAAATAAGTATAATGGCTCTTTGGGATCTGATCTTTCCAGTAGTCTGGTGTTATTGATTTAATTTGAGATGGATGAACCTCGTGTAACCTCACTGTATCCCCATAATTCAATATAGTCAAACTTGAATCTGACCTTAATATCATGCCATCAGTGGTAATCATCAAATCAGTGAATTTGACAAAATAGTCCTCTATATAAGTCTTAACTTTTTCAGTGCCAATTCGGTAATCGATCTTACCATTCCCAACATCCAGGTAAGTAATAAATTCGAATCGCTTCTTGGTTTTTAAGTCTACATAAAGAGAATCACCAGATTTGGTAATGAGTAAATCCTGTCCAAACGAAAGGCTGGTAATGAGGAAAAAAAAAGAGTAGAAAAAAAAGCGCATCAAATGAGGAGTTAAATGAAAAACGAAAAATAGTAGAATTCTTCACAACGGACAAAAGCAGCTTGCTAAAACAATGGGATTTTGACTTGAACGATTTCGAATTCTACATACGAAGATCCCCAAAAGGTCACAGATTCATAGGAAGTATACCAATGGGATCAATTAAACCTTGATATCCCCCGAAGAAATGTAATTCTTAACCTTGATCCTCCACCCACTGAGATCCTGCAAAAAGCTGAGGTTCTTAATGGCGTGCTGAGCACAGGATCAGGAGAATAATGATGGGTGTTGGACTAGTGCTGTAAAAGAAGGCACTGATCCACAACCTGCTATTAAATATTTTATTGGCTCGTTCTTAAGGCCTGAACCACTCATCAAATAAAACCCCATTGAACAAAACCGACCTTCCTCAATTTCCATAAAACCATTAATTTCCCGTTTAATCAAAAAACACAACACACAACCATCATTCCTTTATCTAACCCATGACCAAAATCATTCGCAAGACCCTCCCCAGGGATATCAGTGTTGGGGTATTAGTGATCATTTTTGCTATTGTCTTTTTCCTGGCTGGTCAGCTTTTTGAAAAAAATCAGCCCAACATTGAACAATTCACGAGCATCTATCTCGGGGAGTTTTTGGTAAGCACTGCGGTCATCGTGATGATCCTGATCCTGTGGGAGGAAATTCTTTTCCCCGTGAAAATCAAACCAGATGGTGATGGATTGATTTTTCGGAATCATGCCACAAAGTTGATTGTGCAGGCCCTGATTTACCTGATCATTCCGGCCATTGTGGTCTTCCTGGTTTTCACGTACGAAGTAAGCCCTTTCCGCTTTTACGGATGGGCAGCGGTTTGTACGATTCTGCCGGTAGTGGGTAAGCTGGTATCCGGCATCAACAATTACAATGACTTTTTGAAGCTCACCACCAGTTCGATCGCGTATAAAAACAATGAGAAGGAAGGGGTCATCGAACTGAAAGATATCCAACAGATTCGCATGATTAAGGATGACTCCAATGATCTTCAGAAGTTGGAATTGGACTTGACCTCAGGAGCTCCTATCACCATTGACCTGGATGAAATGGAGCTTGAAGCTTATTATGAATCCATTGAGGAATACATCAAGACTCACTACAAGAGTTCGTTGTAGTGTTTGTTAAGCGTATGCTATTCATAACTTCTGTTGATCTAATTAAGATCATGTATTATCATAATCACCGCACCTGAATTAGAGTTTGTTTATTTAGGTCTTGGCGTAGTAACAATTACTTCTAACAACTTCTTTCCTTCCAAGGTGCTCAAAGTGGTTATATCAAAAGCTGATGATTCCTTTTCTCCAGTGAGTTTAAAATAAAAAGGTAAGATAAATTTCGAAGGGACGTTCTTACCGTTATAGCTAGCAGTTAACCACAGATTAGGAATCAGGTTGAATACATCTATTATTTCGTCGGTGAAATAACCACCATTGTCGTTTAATACCGCGATGTTCACTGCCTTCCCAATTGTGTTTACTTCAAAGATGAGAAAGACCGTTCCTTCAATCTGATCTCTTCTCGCTGCTGTAGGATAATTGATATTATTTCCCAGTATCGTATAGAATTCGGCATATGCGCCAAGATACCTAGGGTAAGGGTTCACGTGTTTGTATGTCCAGACAGAATCTATCATCACAAAGTATTTGCTCGTGTCTGGCTTAAGATAAACAAGTGTTCCTTTGTCGTAATTGATTTTGAGTTCTACGGAATCACCGTTCCCGAAATACTCCCAAACACCTACTTTATAACCATTTTCCAATTTTCCTCTTTCATAACCATTGTCAACATCCGATGGCTGACTAGCGCCTGTCAAGGAGGCAATAAGTACTATAAGTATAACTAAGACTAATTCTCTACTCATTTATATCCAAGTATCAATGGAACATCAATTCACCCCCCCCATTCACAAATCATTATAATTAAGCACCGTGTACTCCTTCACGAATGCTTTCAGCTTGGCGTCTGACCCCAGCACTATTAAGTAATCATCCTCTCCTATGAAGGTGTCTGCCGAAGGCGCAGGGATCAGCCCCTTGATATTATCTTTCACCCCCAGCACGATCACGCCGGTGGACGCTGCTATATTCAGCTCTTTCAATGTCTTGTCCTTGTACTCGGGCTTCAGATTTTCATACCCCACCTCCTCCAGGTGGTAACTGGTTTCAGACACCCCATTGAGCAGGTCCAGAAACTCTATAACAATCGGCTTGGTAACCAGCTGGGCCATAAACATACCACCGAGTATATCTGGCATCACCACTTTATTGGCCCCTGCCCTGTATAGCTTATTTTCTGTGTCTTTGCTGGAGGCCCTCACAATGATCATGATTTGATCATTGAGGTGGCGCGCGGTGAGGGTAATAAACACATTGGCAGCATCTGAGGGTGTGGTGATGATAATGGTGCTGGCCTTTTCGATGCCTACAATACGCAGGTGATCATCTTCTGTGGCATCTCCTATAAACTGCTTCATCGAATCAGGAATAACCTGAACCATCTCCGGATCCTTTTCGATGATTACAAATTCTTTACCACTCTTTTGCAACTCATCACAAGCCATGCTGCCGTTTCGGCCAAACCCGCACACAATGACATGGTTTTTTAGTTTACTGATTTCCATACCCGATCGATAGCTTTTAAAGATTGTTTTTAGTTTTCCCTCGAAAAAGTAGCTGGAGACCACCGAAACCACATAAGCGAACAGCCCAAGGTTCATGAGGATATAAATAGAAGTAAAAACCCTTCCGGCAGAACTGAGCTCTTTCACCTCTGTGAAACCCACTGTACCCACCGTGATGATCGTCATATACAGAGCATTGACAAAGTTCAGGTCTTCGATAAGGGTAAACCCGGTAAGGCCTACCAATAGGCTAAATATAAAGAGGGCAACCGCTGTAATGAGACTCTCCAGTTGCTTGTTCATTCTGTAATTTGCTTAAAGCCAGACATTCTCCACATTCATGTGAAACTCAGGTGGGGCTTTCAGGGAAATTACAGAAATTTTTCTCAGGACAGAAACCGTCTCACTTTTTCTTTTTCAGAATGACCGCAGAAATGGCCGATATCAGGAGTCCCACAGGGAAAATCTCCAAAAAGGTAAATCCGGCCATCACCAGTGGGTTCTCATAGAGTTCCATCCACTCCTTCATCTCCTGCTGCTTCACTGCGATCTCCGCAGCACTCATTCCTTCTTTGGTATACTCCTGCATCTGATATGCCGAGTACTGGTCCATAAAGTCAGGCATGAAATTGGGGTAGTAAATCATCCAACCCACTACATAGATGCCGGAAGCCACCAGCACAATGTAAAGTCCCATAAAGAAGGCCTTCTTGAATGAGATTACTCCCGCCAAAGTGGTATCCCGATAGTTTTTGATGCCTAGAAACACCGCGGACAGTGCCACGATCATGGTCAGATAACCCAAAAACTCCCCCTGGGAGAAATCATACGGTTCGCCCTCTGCCGGAGCAAAAATGAGCTGAGTAATCCACCAGCTAATGATGATGACCAGTCCGCTGATCAGCCCAAACTGCAAAGCCTTTTTAAGTTGTGCGTTCATGTTTTCTTTCTTTTGATGATTGAAATAAATAAGGCCTCAAGGAAAATAAAAAAACCAAAGTACCCTTCATACTTTCGGGTGATTTTTACTTTTTAGTACTTTCTGGTGAGCTGATGATGCCAAAGTCCCGCACTTTCTGAATGGCCTGCGTACGACTGGATACATTGAGCTTTTGGTAAATATTGGAGAGGTGGGTTTTGGTGGTATTGAGCGATACAAACAGACGGTCTGCGATCTCCTGATTGGAACATCCATCCACCAGCAGACTGAGCACCTCAGTCTCCCGGGCACTCAGCTGGAGGGCCTGTGCCCTCGACTGGTCAATAAGTGTGGCCTGGCGCCGCTTATAGAGCTGAATTCCTACCCACACACCCAGCACCATAAAAATGGCCGCAATGACCACCCCAAATACCTCCAGCCGGAGATCCCGCACCATGGTGCGGTAGTGGAGTACTTGCAGCAGCAGCAAAAGCAGGCCTGTGGCCCCACCATATATCCAGTAGCTCCTCTTCATGATTACATTTTTTGCTGCATGGCACGGATGCGCTCCAGCAGCGGAGGATGGGAATAATGTACAAATACATAAGCCGGATGCGGAGTGAGATTGGACAAGTGATCGCTGCTCAGTTTTTTGAGCCCATCTATGAGCGGCTGACCAGCATAGGTGGTCACCGCGTATTCGTCCGCTTCAAACTCATTTTTTCGACTCAGCGCATTGCTAAACAGTCCCAAAATCCTGGATACAGGCGTGTATAGGATAGCAAATGCCAGCATGTTCAGATGAAGCGTCGTAATATCGCCGCCCATGGCCCAGCTCACCTCACTATTGAAGATCATTTTGGAAAGCAGGAAAAGCATCAACCCAATGGTGAGGATACTAATCACCGTGCCCAGAATGATATGTTTTTTCTTAAAGTGACCTACCTCATGTGCAAAGACAGCCGTAAGCTCTTCGGTGGTATGTTGCGCTATCAGGGTATCAAACAAGACCACTTTTTTCTTTTTGCCCAAGCCTGAAAAAAAGGCATTTCCCTTGCTCGACCTTTTGGAGCCATCCATCACAAAGATACTCTTCAGGGGAAATTTCACCTGCTCACTATACGCTTGTATGGATTCCTTCAGAGATCCCTCCTCTAGCGGAGTGAGCTTATTGAAAAGTGGTAACAGCAGGGAGGTATAAAACACGTTCAGGAACAAAATAAAGACGGTAATGATGATCCAGAAATAGACCCAAAAGCCACTCCCCATGGCCATCACCAGGTAAATAAGGGCCGCCAGCAGAATGCAGCCTATCAGGAGTGTGAGTACATACCCTTTCAGTTTGTCCAGCCAAAAAGTCTTTGGGGTCATTTTATTAAAACCAAATTTCTCTTCGATCACAAAAGTTTGGTACCAGGAAAAAGGGGTCCCAAAAACATCAGAAATGATAAATACCGCTCCAAAAAACAATAGCGTGGTGAGCGGCTCAAAAGGGGAAAATCCACGTAGCCATTTGTCCAGAAGTCCAAACCATCCAAAATAAATGGCCGCAAACATGAGCACAAAACTGAGTGTGGCGGTAAGGGTGCCAAATTGTGAGGTAGCTCGCTGGTAGGCCTGCGATTTGGCATACTTTTCGTTATCATAAATCCCGTTCAGCTCTGAGGGGATCGGCTTTTTAGAACTTTTATTATTGAGGTGAGTGATGACTCGCTCAAACACGAAATCGAAAGTAATGATCACCAGCAGGACAATGAGTATTGTTTGTTCATTCCACATGACTCAAAACTATGCAGAACAAGCGAATAAAGCCGAAAAATGGGTTTTAGAAATTACCCATTTAGGGGTATTTGAAGTGATCTTACTTGCTAGTACCTTTGTTAAGGCAATTAGAATATTACAACTAATGCGTCAAATATTCCAATCACAATTTTTTAAACGTCTACAATCCAATTTCCACTACTATGAAACAATTACTTAATTTATTACTCGCACTCGCCATGGTGTTGACTCTGTCATTCTGTAATAAGGATGATGATCCCAAGCCTGGAGACAAAGACCCTACTGACACTACAGATACCACCAGCAATGTGGTAAAACTCACACCTGAGCAAAATAAAGAACTTCTCCAAACCATTGGAGTCCAGTTTGTAAACGAAATGTCCGCTATGCAGCAGACTGAAGGTATACAGGCGCTCACTTCCTTTGGCCTTTTAGTAGAAGGTGAAGACGATGATCCAGACCCGGGTGTTCCCAACCAATTGATGAAGATCAACAAAGCCATCATCGCTTTTGCTCATGGGCGCATATCGGCCAATCAATTTGGGGCCCTACCAGTAGCTCTAAGAACTGATGACGATGATGATGACTTTGAGTCTCTCCAGGAACTGTTTGATGAGGCCACAGGTACTTATGACTGGAATGCCGCAACTGAGGAGTTTGACTATACAGACAACAGTAGCGACAAAATCATTTTCAAATATCCTACGCCAGAAACCGGAACATCCAACAATACTACCCTCACATTTAGCAACTACTCCAGCGTGGAGATAGCTAATCCAATTGATGAAGAGTACACTGGAGACCTCCCAACGAGCCTGGACGTAGAGCTGAAATTAGATGGTGTCACTCAGGTGACCTACGGTTTTGAGGTAGATTATAACAGTGAGGGAGTTCCTGAGAAAGTGGAAACAGCCCTTTTTGTGAACCCATTTACTTTATCTGTTGACCTCACAAACAACAAGTCCAAAATTGGAACAGGTGTAGATTTTTCTAATGGCACCAAAACGCTGATTGCTACAAGTGTAGAATTCAATGGTGACTTCTCTGATGCTGCCATAGAAGCTGCAGAGGAAGATGAAGAAAAACTAAAGGACGTCATCCATGATGCCAATTTCTCTTTCACCCTGTTGGATCTGAAAATGGTGGCTGATGTAGATTTCGCAAATTTCTATCCTAAAGTGTATAATCTGGATACGTATTATGACGATTATGACGGAAACACCGATCCAAAGCCCGACCTGGAGGCCAATGCTGAAAAATTGGAAGCTGCACTCAATGACCATGTAAGCCTGACTACTTCCTATGTAAGCACTGGTAAGATCGCCGCAGAAGTGGAGTGGTACACCTTTGTGGAGTCTGAGGAGTACTGCTGTGGCACTGACTACAGCGTGGAGCTGGGTGCACGCATGATCTTTGAAGATGGCAGCAAGGTAGACCTGGAAGATTATCTGGAAACAGGATTTGGTCAGCTAGAGGGAGCCATCAACGACTTGCTGGATCAGATCAGCGAAGACATTGGTGAAGATCTGGAGCACATCGAATTTTAAATTTCTTAGTAGAGTTTTTCTCATAAAAATGACTGTCCGGCTTCCGGGCAGTCATTTTATTTTAAGACTATCCTGTGGTAACTGGCACCATATCCACCCCACACACCCAGCGCTGGTTTTGTGCCCCGGATATTACTCTCTACTTCGTTTCCCGAAGACCCAAAGGGATTACCTGCTGAGTAAAGTTCACGCTCCAGGGTCCTCCAAAAGTCAAAATGCACCTGATCCAACGTGCAAAACTTTACATTCACTGTATCCCCTTTCGTGAAATACACATCCTGAGCGACCTTGGTAAAGTCAGCAGGTTGCTTCAATATGGGATAACGAAATGATTCACCGTTAAAAGCCCTGTCGGAGAGGGTAGATTGATACGCCGGAATGTATCGATCATTCTTGCTGATAATTCTGGTGAAGGAGCGATAGCGATTGACCGCACTGCCGTCATCTTTGAACCGTACCCAGATATTCACCAATGAATCCGACGGACCATCCTGCAAAAACCACAAGCTATCCAAAGCCACTGGTGCAGGAATGGTAGTCGTGGCGGTGTAGGTCTCCCCCCTGCTTCGCACCTCCAGGGTATACTCCTTGCCAATGACCCCACGCAGAGCTGTACCCCGGTAGTAATAGGGCGGGAAATAACCTTCATTTCTGAATAAGGTGAGCACTTCTTCATTTTCGCCATCAGACACTGACACCCTCGCTGTAGTGACAATCAGATCCAGTAGGTTCATAGAGTCTACAGGATCATAAAATCCGGAACTCAGCGTGAGGTACACAATGGGAAACTGCCCTTGTTCGATCGCTCCGTCAATGACGAGCTTCTGCTCAGAAGTAGGTAGCCCCTCCTCTATGGGTTCACATCCCCAGATCAAAAGCATCGATACGATCAGATAGAATGGTTTCATCAGAAGCTATATTCAAAACTAAGTGAAGGCAAAACCGGAAAGAGCGCTACTTCCTTCAAACTAATGTCCAGGGCATAGGCAGATACATCACCCTTTACATCGAAATACACAAAATAGGGATTTCGACGATTGTAGACATTGTACACAGAAAACACCCAGGTTACCTGCTCATTCCCGCTGGGGTGCCAGCTGGCAGCAACATCCAGCCGGTGGTACATGGGCAGACGAAAAGCATTTCTTTCCGAGTACTCACTCACAATACTCTCATTAATGACATATTTGGCCACTGGTACCGTCAGGTTATTGCCCGAGCTGAGCTTAAATAATCCTGAAAATGACCAGTTGCCGAGATGGTAGGTTCCTATAAGGTTGAGGTCATGGGTGCGGTCATACTTGGCGCGAAAGGTTTCTCCACCCTGCACTTCTTCAAAACTTCGCTCGGTCTTACTGAGGGTGTAGCTGGCCTGGTACTCCACCGATCCCGCATCTTTCGTTACTGAAAACTCTACGCCATAGGATTGACCCTTTCCGAAGATAAAGTCATCATCAAAATTCTTACTACCAGAGTACCCGGCAATGGCCCCGTTTCTGTACTCAATCTGATTTTGTAATAGTTTGTAATACCCCTCTACCGAATATTTTATCTGGCTGGAAAGGAGGCTGTAATAACCAAGCGCTACCTGATGTGCCTTCTGGGGGCGAATCTTCTGAGAACTGGGCACCCAGATATCAGTAGGCAAAGAGACCGATCCCAGGGGAGACAGATGGATGTACTGAACATTCCGGTCATAGGAGGCCTTTAACGCACTGTTTTGATTCATCAAATAATTGACCCTCACCCGGGGCTCAGGACTCACGTAATGTTGCACCCATTCGCCTTGTGAAAAATGCGTGGAGTCCACAGATACCAGATTCTCTGTGGTCTCGTAGCGCGTGAATGGTCCCAGGTGCACAAAGCTACTCAAGCGCAACCCCAGCCCGATTCGCAATTGCTCTGTAAGCGTGATCTCATCATCCACACTCACCGCCAGCTCAGCGGTAGGGAGCCAGGACACTTCAGAAAGATTAAACTCCTCCTGGGTGGATTCTATATGCACCTGACTCGGTCTGAAGTTTCGGTAAGAATACTCTGCACCAAAGGTCAGCAGATGTGATCCCCTGGTCAGAAAAACGTTGGCACCCGCTCTGGCATTGGCAATGTAGGAATCCAGGTCAATCTGATAGATGCTCAACCCGGCCCCATAGCGTTGTTCGTAGCGTCCCAGCGTGGCGTACACCTCCCCATCCAGGTCAGCATTGGTCATCCATTTCCAGTTCACCCCGCCATTGAGGGTTTTCCAATAAATATGATTTTCGAAGGTACGCTCACTCCGGAAAAGGTAATCGTCGGTACCCATGAAACCAACCAGTGAAAGCGTATGGTGACTATTGATTCGGTGATTGTATTTCAAAATCAGGTCTGAAAAGCGATAGTCGGTGCGCCGGCTGATCTCGCTTTCATCATCCATCAGATTTTGCGTAATCAGGTCGAGGTAGGACCTCCGTGCTGCCACCAGCAGGGAAGATTTCTGTTTGATCACAGGTATTTCCAGGCTTACACCTCCCGCCAGCACTCCTACTTTCACATGTCCGTGAAAAGCATCCGCATCGGGATTGATGGTCTCTATCCGCATCATGGATGAAAGTCTGCCCCCAATCGCTGCAGGAAAACCACTCTTCATAAAACTCACCTGGTCGATGGCCTTGGGGTTGAAGGTAGAAAAGAAACCAAACAAGTGATTGGTATTATAGAGCTCTATATGATCAAGCTCAATGGCATTCTGATCAATACCGCCACCACGAACGTAATAGCCATTATTTCCATCGGTACCTGAGGCCACCCCAGACTGGCTCTGAATAAACTTGAGGGGATCCTGCTCGCCCAGCAGGTAAGGCAGCTCGCTCTCCCCTTCCATGCTGAAGGTGACATAGCCAGTACCCGATTCCTGCAGTTGCTGCCTGGGTTGGTTTCCCCTGATCTCCACGGCCTCCATCACCACCTCATCGGACTCCAAAATGATCAAAAGTGTTGTGTCTCCACTGATCGGGAAAGTGTTTTGTACAGGCTTAAAGCCCACAAAAGTGATTTGAAAACTAATCTCAGTTCCTGAAATCTCCTTACTGACCTTACCATTAGTATTGGTGATCAAAACCTCTCCACTCTCCAGCAGGACGGTAGCGCCCAATACCGGCGCCCGCTCGCTATCCTTCACTTGCCAGGTGACGACAGATTGTGCAAAAGAACCACCAGTCAAGGCAAAAAAAATGACCAGCAAGACACCTCGAATCATTTGACTAAGATATTCGGAAAAACACACCTCCAAAAGTGAGACACCAATAATCCCTATAAAGAGGTATGCTTAGAAAATAAAGGGAACGGGGCACCTCAGCTGACGCACCTCGCGTGAAGGCTTACGCGGATCAGAAAGGTCAAAAGCATAAATAAGCGAGATCTCATGAGCACCCCCACTACCTATTCCCAAATCAGAAATGGTATAATCAAAGCTATATCCAATGGTGAGATTATTCTTATTGATCCCTATCATCGAAATGATAGCCTCACTGTTTTTGGTGCTTGTGAAACCATCGATCGGCAGCCCACGGTACCAGGCGCCCAACAAGATAGGCTCCAGCGTAAAATAAAGGCCCACATCCAACTGCTTAAATGACCCTTGCTGCTTATAGTTTACCGAGGGTGTCATGCTTCGCTCACGACCCTTGCCCTGTGGCCTGGCGCGTTTGTTGAGCTCCGTGAAAAGGATCTTGTAGCCCCCATGCAGGGAAAATTTTCGAGGAAGCGGCGCATCTCCACCAGCTACTGCCTGATTGGGCTCCAGTACGTGGTGCATGGATGCACCAAACCACATTTTATCATTGTATAAAATGCCACCAAAAGCCAGATCGAAAAACCTGGCGCTAAAGCCAGTGTCGAAAGTCTCCCCGGTAGTAGGACGTACCTGACCGGAGTTGTCAAACTGATCTCCAAAGGTCAACCGGTCAAAATTCAAATCCCTGAAATAGTAAGACGCTTCCACTCCTGGTCTGAAAGTCCATGTGTCTGTAAGATTCAGCTGATAGGCATACTGCAGACCAATATTCGTGGATCTAAGGCCGGCTATCCCCTCCTGATCAGTATTCACAATCAGTCCAAGGGCACTGAATTCATCTTCGAAAAAGTAGTCGATAAAAAAGGAATAAGTCACATAATTGGCATCTATGGATGGCCACTGATTCCGATAATTCAAGCCTGCACGCCCAATCTGACTGATCCCTACCAACCCCGGATTGAGGTACATAGGCGCTGCATAATACTGTGAAAACTGCGGGTCCTGAGCTTTTAAGTTGTTGGTGGAAAGTAGGCTAACCAGCACAAACAAAAAACTCAGTCGGCAGAACAAACGCAGCTGATGTGAATTAAAATGAATCAAATTAAGTGTCAAATTGATTTTTGCCTTAAAGTTGCTAAACTAGGTAATGTAACGTAAAGTTTACCGTTAGTATTTTATGCTAAATTTACATAGTGTTGTGATGCTAAGGACATTTTCCCTCTAAATAACCCTTAATAAGTTTAATGTCAAAGATTTTGCGTTCAGGTGTAATCAAATTTATTCTCTGCTTTTTCATGGTCCCGTCTGCGGTGGTGGCCCAGAATATCACAGAGACTCAGTGGTATTTTGGAAACTCACCAGATGCCTTTGTGATGGATAAAAACGGGCGGACTCCCAATATCGTGGACAATCAGGTGACCCCTTTCGGCACCAATGGCTCCACGGTGATCAGTGATCAGGAGAAAGGGAATCTTCTTTTCTATTCGGATGGTCAGGTGATCTATGACAACACTCATCAGGCGCTCCCCGGACTGGGTGCCGCTACCCTGAGTGCAGACCTTACCATAATACAGCCCGTGGTCTCCTGCCCTTTTCCTGACGGCACTCCTCAATACTATATTTTTACCAACACCGGCAGTGCCATTGAATTCACCGTGGTGGATGCCTCCCTTCCGGGAAATTCCACGATTCTTCAATTTCCATTGGGAGATGTCTCTGGCGCGATCAACCAACCCACAGGCCTGAACAACCCCGGAGAACTGATGAAAATACTGGAAAGTGCTGATGGACAGCGCTATTGGCTGGTAACTCAGGAAGCCACCACCCTGAACTTTCAGGTCACCGAGATTAACAGCACCGGGTTGGGTGCCACAACGAGCTATGATGTCTTTCCGGCAGCTTTACCCCGATTTCAGGCCACAGCTCTGGCCATCAAAACAGATACCACCGGCACTTATGTGGCAGCATCGCCCAAAAACGCCAACCGAAACACCATCCTATTGGATTTTGATCCACTCACCGGAGCATTGGCTTTCAACCAGCAAGTAATCGGGTCCGGCTTTGACGACTCTGGCACTTCTGTGATTTATGATACCGAATGGTCAAATGATGGCTCCAAACTCTACATTTCCCGAACGGGAGATGACACCAATCAGGGAAACATCTATCAGATTGATTTTGCAGACACTGTCAATGCAAACCCTCCGGTTACGCCCATCCTTAACAATGCGTACTTCCGAAGCTATGGCCTCAAAAGAGCCATAGACGGCAATATTTATCACCTCTATCAGAGGAACAGCACGGCACCTTTTATTCTGGGCAGAATCAATCGACCGGACAGCGCTGCGGCCATCGGAGTGTTTTACGACAGTCTGGTCTTCACTAATAACTTTAACGGCACCCAGTTTCCTGAATTTGCACCGGCCTACATGCCTACCAACTTCTTTACCATGAGCTTCACTTATCTGGACTCCTGTGTGGAAAGTGCTACCAAGTTTATAGCGCTGGTAGACCCCTTGCCCAACAACTACTTTTGGAACTTTGGCGATGGTACAGGTAGTGTGGGACCGGCTCCCATCCACACTTATGATTTGGCCAGTGGCTACTTTGTCACGCTCACCGCTGAACTCAACGGCACTTTCCAGTCAGTCACGCTACCTGTGGACATTCTGCCCGGAGACTCGGCAGTGGATTTAGGAAACGACACCACCATCTGCGTGGATGAGATCCTTATGCTGGATGCCGGAGACGGCATATCCTACTTGTGGAGTACGGGAGAACTCACTCAAACCATTGAAGTGGACACCGCAGGTACCTACTGGGTAGAGGTGACCGGCCCTTCAGGGTGTACTTCGTTTGACGACATTGTGGTTACTGAGTATGGAGTGCAGCGGCAGGTTTTCAACCAATGGTATTTTGGTGAAATGGCCGGGTTAGACTTTAACTCCAATCCGCCCGCGCCCTTACTGGACGGCATGATTTTCTCAGAGGAAGGCTGTGCCACCATGTCAGACGACAATGGTCAATTGCTTTTCTATACCAATGGATCCACGGTCTGGAACAAAGACCACCTGGTGATGGCCAATGGACAGGGCATTGGTGGAGACAGTACGGCTGCCCAGTCTTCCATCATTCTACCCTTCCCCGATGACAACACTATGTTCTACATTTTCACCACCGAAGAGGTTTACGGGGACTTTACTTTCAATCTGAAAATGTCCATCGTAGACATGAAAAAGGACACCGCTCGCGGGCAGGTACTGATCAAAAACATCCCCATCATAGAATGCAGCACAGAAAGAGTCACTGCATCAGGATTTGGCGGCACCCCGTGGCTCCTGGCCCATGAGTACGGCAACAATAACTTCAGGGCCTACCAGATCAACACCAATGGCGTGATAGGCACCATACATTCCTCTGCCGGGGAGCCTCACGTATTCCAGAGCGAACCGCGAGCCACAGGTTATATGAAATTCTCACCGGCTGGAGACTTGGTGGCTGTGGTGGTACCAGGTAGCCCCAACTACATCGATCTGTTGAATTTTGACCTGACCACCGGACAGGTCAGCAACTCCCGGTTGATTGACATTGAAGAAGCTGGTGAAGCCTATGGTTTAGAATTTTCGGGTGACGGACTCAAACTATATGTCACTACCACAGGAGTCAACTCCAAGCTGATCCAGTATGACCTGGACAGTATCAACTCACAAAATCCGGCGGCTGACATTCAGGCCACCAAATTTGATGGCTACGGTGCCACTTTGCCCGGTTATGGCGCACTACAGCGTGGACCAAATGGAGTGATCTACCTGGCCATAGACGGACAGACACAAATAGGTTCTATCAGCAGCCCCGGTGGTAACGATCTGACGGCATCCTATCAGGAAACCAATACCGATCTTGGAGGAAGAACCTCGAGGCTGGGTCTGCCCAACTTCACCCAGCAGATCACGGCTGCCCCGCAGCAACCCGGAATCACCACAGAGGTGGCATGTGCAGGCCAGCCCACTTCCTTTACAGCCGTAGGCCGCGATAGCAGCATCGAAACCTATAGCTGGGACTTTGGTGACACCACGGGTGTGGTCACGGATCAGAACCCGCAGCATACCTACCTCAACCCTGGAACTTACATCGTCCAATTGACCCTGAGCAACCGATGCGACATGGACAGTGTGCTCCGGGATACTGTAGAGGTTTTTAATATCCCTTTGCTTCCTACAGTACCTACGGACACCGCACTATGTGGTGGTCCGGTCACACTCTTTGCTTGGGATACGGATGATCCAGGCCTCAACTACTACTGGTCATCGGGAGACACCACCAGAGCAGTCACTTTTACCGCTCCTACCATTGTAAACGTGGCCATCATCAATGACGATGGTTGTAGCTCAGACACCCTGACAGTATTCATCGGCGAGGATGAATCATTCATTGATTTGGGGCCAGATCGGCTCATTTGTCAAAATGATACACTGATTTTGGACTCTAATGACCCTGGACCAAATTATACCTGGTACCGGGATGGTGTAGTGGTCGGTGATCAAAGAACTCAGTTGGTAGCTTCAGGAAGTCCTGGGGACTTTCTTTACGCCGTGGAGGTGATCAATGACTTCTCTGGGTGTATTTACAGGGACACCATCCAGATCACCGTGCAGGGTGGCCCACAGGCCATCCAGTCCAATATACTCACGCCAGATTGCGGGCAGGCCAACGGTTCGTTTACGCTGGACATCAGCACTACAGGTAATTATAGTTACGCGCTCTCGGGCCCTGTCACTGCCGGACCGCTCAATTTTGATGGGCCCGGCACCACGCCAGCTTTCACGGGCTTGCCTGCTGGCACTTACACCTCCACCGTCACCAATACAGTGACGGGATGTAGCACTGATGAAATTGTGCTCCTGGAAGACAATGCGCCTTTTGAAATGGAGGCCGTAGGTGAGAATGCCTGCGCCCTCACCGGTGATATCTCAGTCCGGTTCAGCAATCGCATTCCCGCCAGAGTGGAAATAAACGTAGTGAATGAAGCCGGCAACAATGTCTTTAGCTCTACAGAAACCCTGACGCGGAGCACCTTTACCATCAATGACCTGGATAGCGGACTCTACTTCGTGGAAGTGCGCGATACCAATCCACCAAACTGTATACAATCGGACACTGTTCGGCTAAGTGTCTCGGACGAATGCTACCGTACTATATTTGTTCCCAATGCGTTCAGTCCAAATGGAAATGGCGCCAATGATGAGTGGTTTGCTTTTCCCAATGAATTTGTGGATCAGTTTCAGGTCTATGTTTTCAATCGTTGGGGCGATCTGGTTTTTTATTCCAACAATAAAAACTTCAGGTGGGACGGTTCTTTTGCAGGAGGGGAAGTACCCATGGGTACCTATGCTTATCGCATGCTTTTCACCAGCACGCTGGAGCCCGAAAAAGGCACCTTTGAACAGTATGGTTCTGTGACGGTTGTAAAATAAGCATGATGACATTTTTCGATCAGGTATATCAAAAACTCTTTTCTAAGCCCGAAACCGCCAATGAGGTACTGGTCTATGAACCCATCTCGAGAAATGAGCATTACTCAGAAAGTTATGCCTTCTGGCTGCACTCTGTCAATCATAAAAGGCTTATCCGGCAAGTAGCTGAGTCATATTTACTGAAGCAAAACAATCTGGTTGGAGAACCTGATGTGCACCTGCTGTCCACCAACCTCTCCAATGGCTTTGCCATCTCCTTCAATGAAGAAATAGACAAGAAAGAGTTTCAGTTTTTCTTTGACTGGCTAGGAGAAAAAGTAGAAGCCCTGCCATATAAACGATCCAATAGCGATGTGACTATCACTGATAAGGGCAATGTGATCGAATCTAAGGAAAAGCATTACTTCAAGCCCATTCAGCAATCACAGGAAGCTCCCCTTGATCAGCAGTTTGGCAATATCCTGATCGAACACATATCCATTGATAACCGTCCAAGCTTTATCAAATTAGTGGCCAATACGTATAATGACAGAATGTATAAAAACCCTGACAGCTTTGAGTTTTTGGCCAAATATTTGTTTGAGGTTAATTGAAATTAAGAATCTAATTATGAAAATCATGAAATACGTACTTTTCGTCCTCTCCACCGTTCTTTTGGTGGGTTTGTTCTCCTTTAGCCCGGCACAGCCCGAATTACTCCCGACTAAACTTCGGATCACGGTAATTGACGGACTTGGCAACCCTGCAGAAGGTGCCACAGTGACCATTTATCTTAATGAGGATGACTACAGGAACAGTGAAAACCCCGTAGCTAAAGCCATATCTGACAACAAAGGGCGGGTTACATTCAAAGACCTGAAGCCGGTTCCTTATTTTATCGATGCCCGAAAAGGGGACATGAACAATGACTTTGAAGGAGTAAGAACAGCGGCACTCGAAGAAGGTAAACTCAACAAAGTAAACACTGTCATCGAATAGTGAATAGGGTCACCGGTTTTCTAGCCTGCCTCATATTTTTCAGCATAATCCGGGAGCCGAAACCGCTTCCGGATTATTCATTAGTACTCGATCAGCAACCATCGGCCATTGGCACTACAGAAGACCCTCAGGCCAGAGCAAATTACGAAAATCGATTGCTGGTTGACCCTTCTACAGGGCAGATTCCCAAAGACATCAGAGACCGGGAGCTCCGGTTTGCTGAGCTGCTGCTTTCCAGACAGCACAGGGCTGGTCATCATCAGCGGATGGCTGCTCAGAATTATGAACTTGCCGGCCCCTTCAATGTGGGTGGGCGCACCCGGGCGATCTCTCTCGATATTCGCAATGAAAATACCATACTCGCGGGTGGTGTTTCCGGGGGCATCTGGAAAACCACCAATGGAGGCACTGATTGGAAAAGAACCTCTGATCCGGCACTAAGAAATAGCGTGACTGCCCTTAATCAGGACCTGAGACCAGGGAAACAGGACATTTGGTACGCAGGAACGGGCGAACTTTTGGGCAACTCCGCCCGAAGTACCGCTGCCCCATACAGGGGTGCAGGCCTCTTCAAATCTACCGATGGTGGTGAAACCTGGGAAGCACTCCCCGGCACTATAGACAATGCCACCCCTAATCAGTTTAGCAGCCAGTTTCAATACATCTGGGCCATTGAAACCAACCAACTCAATCTCACCCAGGATGAAGTATTGGTAGCCGCCTATGGAGCCATCCTCAAATCATCAGATGGGGGCCAGACCTGGGGCGTGGCGCTCGGTCAGAAATTATTTGACCTGCCAGAAAACACAGACCTCAACGAATCTGATGCCCCATTTTATACCAGTTTGAGAAAAACACCTTCCGGACATTTTTTTGCTGCGATGAGCAGTGCCTCCTCCTCCAATAAGCTTTCGCCTTCAGCGGGTTTTTATTTCTCAGCTACCGGAGATCAGTGGCAGCAAATCACTCCTCCGGGTCTGGCAGCCTATCACGAGCGCACGGTGATCGGTTTTGCTGCTGACGAATCGAGTGTGTATTTCCTCACCCAGAGCGAAGAGGCCTCCCTTTGGAAACTTAATGTGACCAACATACAGAATGGAATACTCTCAGGGTCCTGGACTAACCTGACCAGCAACATACCTGCATCGGGTGGCGAATACGGTGACTTTGAGAGTCAGGGTGGCTACAACATGCTCATAGAGGTACATCCTCAGAACCCCAACCTCGTGTTTATAGGTGGTACCAACCTCTACCGATCCACCGATGGTTTTTCATCTACCAAAAACATCAAATGGATCGGAGGCTACAGCCCTGAGAACGACGCTTCAGTCTACCCCGGACATTACCCAGATCAGCATGCCCTGCTTTTTTATCCCTCAGATGAAAAAAGGATGATCTCAGCCAATGACGGTGGCATCCGGCTCACCACCAATGTCCTGGCTGACTCTGTCTCCTGGAAAAGCCTGAACAACGGGTACCTTACCTCACAGTTTTACACCATCGCCCAGCGGTTGGACAAGGACACTGATGAAATCCTGGGTGGAATGCAGGACAATGGGACGTACATGAGAGATGCTCTCGGTGAAAACCCCTCCTGGAACAGAATCCTGGGTGGAGATGGAGGCTACTGTGCCATTGCCCCCAACCGTGACTTTGTTTACGTCTCCTTCCAAAACAGCCAAATCTACCGACTCTCACTCAGCTCCACCTTCCAACTCAAATCCTTTGCACGGGTGGATCCAATAGGCGGAGGTGAACGAGAGGGTCAGGGTTATCTATTCATCAATCCTTTCATTCTGGATCCGACCAACGCCAGTCGAATGTTTTTGACTGGGGGTGATGTGATCTGGCGAAATGAAAACCTGCTGCAGGTGCCGGGTGGAAATCAAAAAAAGACCTCAGTCAACTGGTCGGAAATTAAAGATACGGAGCAGGCCTCCGGTGTGTACACGGCCATAGACAAAGCACGGGATCAGGATATTCTCTATGCTGGAATATACAGTCAAAGCCCCACCATTGTCAAAGTAGAAAATGCTTCGGACCCTACCCGGGAAAGCGTAACTTTTATGTCTCCTACCATTTTTCCTGAAAATGGTCACATCGCATGCGTCACGGTCAATCCTGAAAATGCAGATCACCTGATCGTGGTGTTTTCTAACTATGGCATCCCATCTATCTTCATGACGGTGGATGGAGGAGTGTCCTTCTCAGACATCAGCGGAAACCTGGAAGAAAACCCCGATGGCTCCGGTAGTGGTCCCAGCGTAAGGTGGGCAGAAATTGTCCCCACCACCAGTGGCATTAGCGTCTTTGTAGGCACGAGTACTGGATTGTACTCCACCACTGCCACCAATGGTGGCCAAACCATCTGGATTAAAGAAAGTGAAGACAAAATAGGCAATGCGGTGATCACGATGATTGATTATCGGGACATAGACGGTCGCCTGGTCATTGCGACACATGGCAATGGTACTTTTCAGTCGTTCCTGGAGGATACGCGCCCCTTCACCAATCAGCACTCACCCGGAGAGCAACTAACGAGTCTGCAGAATTATCCAAATCCGTTTACCAACGAAACGATGATCCGGTACTCCCTGCCGGAAAATGGTGAAGTAAAAATAGATCTTTACGATGCCTCCGGAAGATTCATCAGAAACCTGCTTTGGGGCCCACAATACGCAGGGGAAAACAGGACCATCTGGGATGGCACCAACAACTCCGGAACGCGCCTAAAGTCCGGCATATACACCTATGTGCTCCAGTTTCAGGGACAGCAGATCAGCAAGAGAATGATCTACCTTCCGAACTAACGATAGGTAATTAGCGCCAGGGCATAAGCCGCAACCATAAACCAAAATTTATAGTTCAGCAGATTGGGAATGACATTCAATTCCATCAACACCAAAGCCAAAACGATAATAACAGAAATCAATCTGAGGGTATTTCTAGTACTTTTACTCATATCTACGGTTAGTTGGTTTTTTAACAACTGGCGATGATGTTGCAATCGTAAATATATAGACCTCTCATAAGTTGTCAATAATTTTCAAGATAATTGTGCATTGAATTACCAAATGGCAGAAATAGGCACCAATATCGAACAGGCAGCAGCCCTCCTAAAGGCAGGGAAACTGGTGGCCATTCCCACGGAGACTGTATATGGTCTGGCGGGAAATGCGCTGGATGAATCTGCCATTCTGGACATCTTCAAGGTCAAAAAGCGACCCAAGTTTGACCCGTTGATTGCACACACGGATTCTCTGGAAAAAATCAAGGGAATAGTCACGCACATTCCTGACAAAGCACTCATGCTGGCAGAGGCCTTCTGGCCCGGCCCTTTGACCATTTTATTGAATAAAAAGTCACACATTCCGGACATTCTTACCTCCGGCCTTTCAGATGTGGCGGTGAGAATACCTCGTCACCCGCTTACCCATTCACTGCTTTCACAGCTGGATTTCCCACTAGCGGCACCTAGCGCCAATCCTTTTGGGTACATCTCGCCCACTTCGGCACAGCATGTTCAGGATCAGCTAGGTGCTCATATTCCGTATATACTGGATGGGGGCAGCTGCTCAGTAGGTATAGAATCCACCATTATCGGATTCAATGAACAAGAGCAACCCATCGTATACAGGCTTGGCGGGAAGAAAATAGATGATATTGAGCAAGTGGTTGGCAAAGTGAAATTACGGATCAATCACAGCTCTGACCCCATCGCACCAGGCATGCTCAAATCGCATTATGCTCCATCCAAGCGACTCATCATTGGCAACCTGACCGAACTGGTTCCCCGATTTCACAAGCGGAATTTCGGGGTGATCAGCTTCCATCAGTCATTTGATGGATTAACAGCAGACCGGCAGATTATACTTTCTAAAACCCGTAACCTGGATGAGGCCGCGCGCCAGCTCTTTGGAGCATTGCGCACCATGGATCAGAAGGATGTGGAATTTATTATTACCGAAAAATTCCCTGATATGGGTCTTGGACAAGCCATAAATGACCGCTTGAAGAGAGCTGCCACAAGATAAGTCTCCAGAAGCTTTGCTTTTTTACCCAGATCAGACAATTTAGCACTCCAAAATAAGTGGATATGAGAACCATAGATGATTTTAACTTTAGAAACAGGAAGGCACTAATCAGGGTAGACTTTAATGTACCCCTGGATGAAAACAGCCAAATTACTGACGATACACGACTAAGAGCGGCCATACCTACCATCAAGAAAATAATCGATGAGGGGGGTGCTGTTATACTGATGAGCCACTTGGGGAGACCTAAGACCGGACCAGAAGAAAAATATTCCCTTAAGCACATCGTAGCAGACCTCAGTGAAAAACTAGGTGTCAGCGTTCATTTTGCCAATGACTGTATCGGAGACGAAGCCCAGGAAAAGGCCAAAGCCCTTGGTAATGGTGAAGTGCTATTGCTAGAAAACGTACGATTCTATCCAGAGGAGACCAAAGGGGACGAAGCTTTTGCTGAGAAACTGGCCAGCCTGGGAGATATCTACGTCAATGATGCATTTGGGACCGCACACCGTGCCCATGCCTCCACGACCATTGCCGCTAAGTTTTTTGCAGATAAGTGCTGCGGCTATGTGATGCAGCAGGAACTAGTAAACGCAGAAAAAGTATTAGGTGAACCTACGCGTCCTTTTACCGCCATCATGGGTGGTGCCAAGGTCTCCGATAAGATATTGATTATCGACCGTTTGCTGGATGTAGCTGACAACCTCATCATTGGCGGAGGAATGTCCTATACCTTCTCCAAAGCAAAAGGAGGAAACATTGGTAAATCGCTTCTGGAAGCCGACAAAATGGACCTCACCAAAGAGCTGGAAGCAAAGGCAAAAGCCAAGGGAGTGAACCTTATCCTGCCTGTGGATACCGTAATTGCCGATGATTTTGATAAAGATGCAAACAAGAAGACGGTTCCGGCCGGTCAGATTCCGGACGATTGGCAAGGGTTGGACATTGGACCTGAAACCATCAAATTATTTTCTGAAACCATCAAAAACTCCAAAACCATTCTCTGGAATGGCCCAATGGGTGTTTTTGAGTTCCCTGCATTTGCTGTAGGTACTGAGGCCATCGCCAAATCTCTGGTGAGTGCCACTGAAAAAGGTGCTTTCTCATTGATCGGTGGAGGTGACTCTGCCTCGGCGATCAACAACCTAGGGTACGGAGATAAAGTGTCTTACGTAAGTACCGGCGGGGGCGCACTTTTGGAGTACATGGAAGGAAAAGTACTGCCCGGAGTAGCCGCTCTGGAGGAATAAAAATCATATCATTTAGAGATAATCAAAAAGGGTGAATGAATTATTCACCCTTTTTTTATCCGCTCGATTCTCAAAAAATCGGTACTTTTGATTCAAAGAACCCTTCTTTTTTATGGAAGAGTGGAAAGTTTGGGAAAGCGATGAGATTCGCAACAAGTTTCTGGTAAGCAGCTATGGTGAGGTTAAATCACTGTATTTTGATCCACCAAAACTCCTTAAACACTACAAAAACATGGGCTATCGGGCCATTCCCACCAGAAAAAAGGATGGGAAAAACACCCTGATATACGTGCATAAAGTAGTGGCAGAGCTCTTTGTTCCCAATCCGGAAAACCATACCCACCTCATTTTCATAGACGAAAACAAAGGAAACCCGGAGGCAGATAACCTGCGTTGGGTGGATAAGGCCACCTTCAAAGACCATATGAGCAAGTATCATAAGTCTGCTTATACTTATGATAAGGACTTCACTCCCAACAACAAGCTGACGAGAACACAGGTGGCGGTGATCAAAAAAATGATGAACGATCCCAACCGTAAAACCCGTGTAAAAATCATTGCCAAGCAATTTGGGGTCTCTGTGGGTACCATCTTCAGTATCAAACGTGGAGATTCCTGGAAGCACGTGAAAGCGGCTGGGTCCGATAAATCTTCCTCCTAGGCAATTTTCACTTCGAACAATTCCTCTTTGGTCAACCCGATCCGCTTTTGATCCATTAAGACGCGCAGAGAGGTCACCAAATCATCCAGCGCCAGTCGGCTAAATTGCTGAATAAGCTCACTCTCCTTTTTGGGGTTTTCGCGGATGAACGCCTCAATTTCGTCCAGTGGCATGCTCTGAATTTTCTTGTGCCGGTGAATACAGATATCACAGGCGCCACAATCCTGATAAGTGAGCTCATCAAAATAGCTTTGCAACATACGGGATCTGCATTTATGCTCTGAGGTAACATATTCTTCTACCTTTTTGGCTTTGGTGAGTGTGACCTCCTTGCGCCAGGCCATTTGTTTTTGGTCTATGGGCAGGTTATTAGCTTCCACCCTCGGGGTTAAGAAATTGATCCTTGGTTTGTCACTGGCTTGCTGATAGATCAGCACTTCAGCCTGGTGCAAGTATTGCAGCTGATTTCTGACCAGATCCACGGGCTCCTTCAAAAGTTTAGCCAGGTCCTCTTCCTTGATGGTCACAAAATCCGAAAACATCTCCCCGCCATAGAGTCGCATCAGTGTTTTGATCACGGGATCCATCGTTCTGTTAGCCACCTGATATTTGTACACCTCGGATTGTTCCAGGAGGAAAATCATTTTGGAGGACTCCTTAAAAGATTCATTGAGCTCTATGAGTCCCTCATCTGCCAGCTTATTCAGGGCGTGGTAGGTCTCCACCATGGGTAGATCAAACGTGCGAATAAAACCTTCATAATCAAATTCAAAGCTCGTAAAAGCACTGCTGCCTACCGCCAGCTTGAAGTGATTGGCCAGTGCCTGATAGACCTTGCGCATAAAGTCCACCGACACAGCCGCCTGCTCAGCTCTTCGCCTCAGATTGATTACATCGTTTTTGGCATAGAGCTGAATGGCATATGCCTTTCGTTCGTCCCGCCCTGCTCGGCCGGCTTCCTGGTAGTAGGCCTCCAGCGAATCCGGTAAGTCGTAATGAATAACCGTGCGCACATCTGGCTTATCAATGCCCATCCCAAAGGCATTGGTGGCCACGATCACCCTGGTTTGCCCTGAAATCCACTGGTCCTGCCGCCGGGCTCTGACATGCCCGGGAATACCGGCATGATAATAATCTGCGGAAACTCCACTGTTTCGAAGAAACTCTGCCAGCTCCCGTGTTTGTTTTCTACTGCGAACATAGACCACACTGCTCCCCGGAACATTGCGCAAGATCTCCAGCATCTTTTGCTCCTTGTTTTCCAACTCAAACACAGAGTAAGACAGATTACTCCGGGCAAAGCTCTTTTGAAAGACTCTGGGCTCATTCATCCCAAGCTTTTCCAATATATCCAGCCTGACCTGAGCGGTAGCCGATGCTGTAAGGGCGATGATTCTGGTGATTTTAAGTGTTTCTATAAAATCAGCAATCTCCAGATAAGAAGGCCGGAAGTCATACCCCCATTGTGAGATGCAATGTGCTTCGTCTATTGCAAGCAGTGAGATATTCATTTGGGCAGCCCGGGCCAAAAAAAGATCCGTCTTGATCCTTTCTGGAGAAACATATATGAACTTAATGGCCCCATATATGCAGTTATCCAGTACAATATCAATTTCCTTCAGGGACATCCCCGAATAGATGGCGGCCGCTTTGATGCCGCGTTTCTTCAGTTGTTCCACCTGATCTTTCATCAGCGCTATAAGCGGAGATACCACCACACAAACCCCCTCAAAACACAGGGCAGGCACCTGAAAACAGAGTGACTTTCCACCGCCTGTAGGAAGAAGTGCCAGCACGTGCTGACTGTCCAGCACGGCACCGATAATCTCCGCCTGCATGGGCCTGAAGGCCTCAAAGCCCCAGTATTGCTTCAATATTTCCTGTGGTCTACTCACTGATAGTTGCCAGCCGATGTTTTCTCTGGCTAAAAGGTCTTGTTTGATTCAAATCTAACTCCAAGAAGCCATCCTGCGACAAACTACGGGCCTCAATTTTCCTGTTTTCAAATATGCGCTTTGCATCACGTGTTTCATAATAATTAAAATTTGTCCCGAGGAGGGCTATTCCTGGCAGCAATCCCTCATATGAAAGCATTTCAGCATCCTTAAAGTAAATGACATCAGCCTCCAATGGATGCGTTAGTTGGTAGGTTTCCATGTGTTTCATCAGGATCACCCGTACCCCGTCCCACTGAATCAAATCGAAACAAGAATGAACCTGTACCCATTCCGAACTACTCATGAGTTGCCAGGTGTCTTCCACTTTTGGCAGCCCACTAGCCAGTCTGTTGGGGTTGATCTGAAAGGCGATCAGCTCCTTATTGGCTTCTGAGAAATCATCGATGAGCAATACCGCCTCCCTCCCATTGATCAGGTCGATGGCTGTTATCCCATCTATTTCGTAAAACACCATTCTCTTTTGGTTTTCCTGCTCAAAGGATTTGAAATGAAGCCATGTCGCCAAGGTAATGGCTGCCAACCAAGCAAGTACCATATAGTGATAGCTGTACTTCCATATAGCCAGCACGAGAAAACTCATAATTAGATATGTGAAAATGGTGTCCCAGGCATCAAAATACAGCCAATCGAAAATCGGATAGGGCAACCACTTAATACCCAGGATGAGTTCATTCACTACCCATGAAAACCCCTGTAATACAAACCCCAGAGCCTGCCCAAGAGCAGGAAGGATACTGCCGACCAGGAGCATAGAGATGCCACCACCCAGCATCAAAAAAGCCGCCGGAATAACGATGAGATTGGATACAAGAAAATAAGTGGGGAACTGATGAAAATAGACCAGCGCCAAGGGGAAAGTAGCCACTTGTGCAGCAATGGACACACAGGTAATAGACCAGACATAGTCCGTAACAATGCCCGAAAAATCCAACAGTCTGTATAAGCGGGGTTGCAAAATCACAATACCAATCACAGCCGCAAAGGATAACTGAAACCCCACTGCATAGATTACATAAGGATTATATAAAATCAGCACAAAAGCCGCCAACCCCAGGGAATTGTAAATATTAGCCCTTTGGTTAAAAGCGCTGCTGACGATAATCACCGTGAACATAGTGGAGGCCCGCATCACCGATGGGGTGAATCCGGTAATTAGGGCATAGAGCCAAATGATTGCAACAGACCCAATCGTAAACACTACATTCCCCCATCGGGTCTCCTTCCATTTCTGAAAAATGACACTCAAAATCATCACTACGATGCCTACATGCAGGCCGGATACTGCCAGCACGTGCATGGCGCCTGCCGCCGCATAAGCTGAAGTAGTCTCTTCATCGAGATAGTCTTTCACACCCAAAATCAACGCTGTAAGGATGGCACGTTCGCGCTGTTGTGGGATCCAGTCTTCGATCTTCTGCCTGGCATAGGTACGTATGCCCATTGCGTGAGCGAGTAGGGGATTTGGTGGTTCGTGCCCTATTTCCCGGACTTCAGAGGGGTCAGCGAAAGCATGGGCGTAGATCTTTTGTTTCTTCAGGTATGCTCTGTAGTCAAATTCATGCGGGTTTTTAGGTCCCTCTATTGGGAAGAAGTTTTTGTCTACTGCCACCACATCGCCATATTGCAAGTGTGTGCTGTCCTCCTGCGTCTTCTTTACATAAAGAAAAATTTTGCCGTGAGCCGCATTCAGGGAATCTGACTGAGCTACCATATGAACGGCCACCTCATACCGGTGATAATGATCCCGCTCGGTATTGTCCGAAATGACCACTCCCATAAAACCCTCTACCTTCTCAAAGGAAGAATAATGCCCGGGGACAGCAGATTCATCGGCCAGCATGGCTATCAAACCGCCCAGATACACCATCAGCAACAGGTAAACCACTCCTTTGAGAATCGGCCGCCCCAGCCAGAAAGGAATAATCAGCGCCAACAAAAAGATCATAGACATCTGTCGCCAGGGGAGCCCAGACCACAGCACACCATAGGAATCATAAAGAATAATGCCCAGGGAGAGGAAAAAGGAAATACGGATAAAAGGAAAGGCGGTCCACTTAAACATAAAATTCCTGCAAAACTGACCCAGTCAATTTCAGAAATTTTACCATATCAAACAACGGGAATTTGAGTTTATTTGATCGATTAAGACACCTTGAACATCAGATAGTGTAAAATGTCACATTCGGAAAACTGGTCACCCTTTTTCTCAAACCCAAACTTCTCATAGAGCGGCACAGCGGTGAGCTGAGCATGCAAATAGAGGTACTGACCAGATCCTTCCTTTGATCGGATATCGGCAATAACAGCCTCCACCAGTTTTGAACCGATCTGCTTACCGCGTTGGTTAGCCTTCACGGCAAAGCGCTCCAATTTGATGCCCTTTTCGGTGCGGCGCCACCTGGCCGCTCCCACCGGCTGTTCATTTTCATCGAGCGCCACAAAGTGAGTGCTGGTGGCTTCAAATTCGTCAAACTCGTCGCGAGTAGATACCTTTTGCTCAACCACAAAAACTTCCCTCCGAATGGCAAAGGCTTTTTCCTTGAGCTCTTCAGTATTTGCTGTGATTACCCGTATCATTCTTTTTCTCCCTGCTTATTGTATGCTTTCACAATTTCCTTCACCAATTTGTGCCTGACCACATCCCGGTCATCCAACTCCACAAACCCAATGTTCTTGACCTCTTTCAAAACATCCAGCGCATCTATAAGCCCCGAACGCTGATTTCTCGGCAAGTCTATCTGAGACTTGTCTCCTGTAATAATCACTTTGGACTCTGGCCCCATCCTGGTCAAGAACATCTTGATCTGCATGGGTGTGGTATTTTGCGCCTCATCCAGCAGGATATAGGCATCATTCAGCGTACGGCCTCTCATATAGGCCAGAGGCGCTATTTCGATCACCCCATTTTCACGGTAGTATCTGAGTTTTTCAGAGGGGATCATATCATTGAGTGCATCATAGATTGGTCTGAGGTAAGGATCTATTTTCTCCTTCAGGTCGCCGGGCAAAAAGCCGAGGTTCTCACCCGCCTCCACGGCCGGTCTGGTGATGATGATTTTCTTCACTTCTTTATTCTTCAGCGCACGCACAGCCAGCGCTACAGAAATGTAGGTTTTACCTGTACCCGCAGGCCCTATCGCAAACACCAAATCATTGGCATCCACGGCTTCTACAAGTGCCTTCTGATTCTTGGTTTTGGGAGAGATCTTAAAACCCCGTGTCCCAAACACCAACACATCATTAGCTCCGGCATGAGAAGAGTTATGTTGTTCCTCATTGATATAGGAGACCACATTTTCATGCGTTACCTTACCAAACTTATCGTAATGGTTCAGGAGTGAGTTGAGGATATCATTGATTTTCAGAATCTGAGGTGCGGTACCCTGAATTCGAATCTCATTGCCCCGCGAGATAATTTTACTCTCGGGAAACGCTGAAGCGATCTCTTTAATGTTTTGATTTTGGATTCCCAAAAAATCCACCAGGGAGATATTATCGAGTGTTATGACCTTTTCTAGCAAATGAATGAGTGATTTATAAGCGTTTAATTTTTGTTGCTTTTAGAATTTATATTTTTGTGTCAAAATAAAGAAATATTCCGTCGCTTGTATGGCTCTAGTCACATTTATGTCAGATTTTGGTACAGAAGACCATTACGTAGCGGCGGTAAAAGCTGTTGCCCATAAAATGGGTCCTGAGACGCACATTATTGACATTAGCCATGAAATTTATCCTTCAGACATAGGGCATGCTTCCTATGTGTTGAAGAGCGTTTTCAGGGATTTTCCAACCGGCACTGTCCACCTCTGTGCCATAGACATGAACAGTCGTGAGCCTTCCAAACTCGTAGCGGTGCAACTAGAGGAACATTATTTTGTTGGCTATGATTCCGGTCTGTTTAGTTTATTAAGTGATCAGCCCCCTACAGCCATGGTGGAGCTGAGCACCAATGACCTGAATGGCTCCACTTTCCTGGCCAAAGACCTGCTGGCTCCTGCTGCCGTGGCGCTGGCCAATGGTAAAAAAATATCCGAGCTGGGCAGGCCTTTGGACGTACTCAAGACCCTATATGCACGTCAGCTCAAAGTGACCAAGCGGGAAATCGCCGGCAACATAATCAGGGTAGACCACTATGGAAATCTCATCACCAATATCGTGCACTCGGCATTTGAGACCATCATGAAACTCAATGGTGAAAAACCGTACGAAGTGTGCTTTGGCAGGGAGCGCTCCCGCAAAATACACTCCGCCTATCATGAGGTGGAATCTGGTGAATATTTTATTCTTTTCAATAGCAATCAACAACTACAAATAGGTATTAACAAAGGCAATGCATCTGAGCTGCTAGGGCTCCACCTCGATGCGCCTGTCATTATCAACTTCCAATTATGATCACCCGTATCGTACGTATGTCCTTCACCCCGGAGAAGAAAGACGACTTCCTGGAAATCTTTCATGGCGCCAAGAAGAAAATCAGGGCCATGGAGGGGTGTCAGTACCTATCCCTACACAGAGATTACCATCACGTCAATGTCTATTATACGCTCAGCAAATGGGATTCTCAGGAGGCGCTGGATCAATATCGTGATTCTGATCTCTTCAAAACCACTTGGAAAGCCACCAGGAAATGTTTTAACGAAAAGGCACAGGCCTATTCACTAAAACAGGAAGTAGAATTGAACTAATTGGGAGGTTAGATTGATCCAAGAGGATATTCACCGATGAATTCTCAAGGTCTACCGATTAATTAATTGTCATCTCAGGGAATCCGATAATTTTACTCTCGTATAGGTTACATAGGTTATTTGTACATAGCTGGTTAAATCCCCTTCATTCATTTGTTGGGGATTTTTTTTTGCTCTAATGGCCCGTACACATAGCTACCCCATCAAAGAAATAATTCTCGTTTTTCCCCACATTACCGAAGGACAACACCATATGTTTGAAATAATTATCATTCATATGGACCTTGATACTGGCATCCATCTCCAGGAAACTATCATAGGTAAGCACCCCACCATCACTCATTTGTACCCCATTCAACACAGTAACGCTCTCTCCGGTGGATCCGTCTACAGGATTAAGAGCAAAGGCCAATTCGCCCACCTCCCGAACAGAACCAAAATGAAGGTGCGCAGGGTGTTCACCACCTTCCGTTGTATTTTGTAGTTTGATATGAAACTGCAGCTGACCGGGTGCCAACTCGCGCACGGTCACATCCCCACTCACAGGGTTATAATTTGCCCTATAAAGCAAATAAGTAGAGCTTCTCTCGGCAGTCCCTGGCTCATCACCAGTGGAGCAGGCACTCAAAATCACGAAAACAGAGAAAATCAGCAGAACATTCTTCATAACAAGGTATTTTAGTTAAGTTAACAATCATCCGGCAGTTATCATTTATTATGATTTAACAAAAACTAATAAAAACTTTTTCCGTTCTGTCATTGTCATGAATTTAACCTAATGCAAGAGCTCCTTAATTCACTCGAAGTAGAATTAGAAAAACTGATCAATGACAAGCTATATACCAGCTTCAAATCGGAGATCAGAAATGAACATTCAGACTTTGAAAGTCTGCAAAAATCCATTTTTCAAACCTACGAAAACAGTGCCGGGCTAAGCAAAGCAGAGCTCAAAGCGGAGATTCTCTCTTTGATCTCTCAATCCTGGAATGCCTCCGACGGGCAGCCTTTCAGCGAGTTTTCGGCGGGCTATTATGAAGCCGTGCAGGCATGCCTTCAGTCAATACCGGAGACACTGGAAATACCACAGGAAAAAGACCGATTCACCGCACTCAAAACAGACTCGTTCCTGCTAAAGTTGGCCAAAGGTGCTAAATCTATTGCTTTCAGGGCTTCTACAGTACTGGTTCGCACAGCCAATCTCTTCAGGAAAACAAAACAGCCGATCCACTACTGGAACCACAAGATTCCGCTCAGAGCCATTGGGGAATATTACCTTTTGGGCGAGTATATTCAATCTATTTTGGAGGTTCGCGCCAGGTATTACACCCTTTTTTCCAAAGCCTATCAGGAACTGAAAGAATGGGAAGAATCAGCAGATACCGCAGAATTTACACGGCTTGACTTTAGCCACCTCACCAAGTCATTCTCCAAAGTAAGGAAAGACCTGAAAACCGAACTGGTAAACAACCTCCACACCACCACGCAGCAACTGAGAAAAGCTGCCACCACAGTGGATACACTTGAGCACAGCCCAAACCGGTACGAAGAGAAAAACCTGATGGCACACCTCCAATCAGCAGATGGGCTATGGCAAAAAGAGGATGCTGGTTGGCATAACACTTTCGATGCTTTTTTTGAAGAATGGCGCGCTGACCTGGAGGTATTCAGACTGATTAGCCTGGCTGAATCTGACTTTGTCACCTATCAGTCGGCTCAGTCAAACAACCTGAGCGAGGACATTGGAGAAGAGCTGGAAGCGATCTTCAACTACATACATTCGGCTATCGCGGATTTGGAAAAATCGAAAGACGAAGATTTTTCGCTCACACTGAAAAAGTGCAATTATAGAGCTCAAAAAACCCTGGATCAGGAAGTGATTCCATTGCTGGTAGAGAAGCTCAGTAGCAATCAGATCATCAATGCCGTCAACCGGTTTGAGGCTGACCTGAACAGAGCCCTTGAAAATCTCACTACGGAGCGGAAAATAGCTAAGATTCCTACGGACTACCTTGCTCCTATTGCAATTGCAAATATCACAACGATTTCACCCTATGAGCTCATAGCCTTTGAGATTACCCCTACTTTCAAGTCACAGCTAGATCGCATTAAGGGAGAATTCATCGGCCAGCTGGATGAGAGCGTCACTGTGGCCAGAGACCTGGACCATATGATCACCTTTGGTCTTACAGCAGCCCTACAGCAGCTTCAGGACCATCCGGCTGCCAAAGAGGATGCTCAGAAAGTGGCAATAGAAAGCCTCCGGCGCTCTGAGGAGAGGGTGCGTGATATACAAACTGCTTTGGCAGATATCATAGACACCACTAATGAACAGCTGAGAATTGCGCTGAATGACTACATAGAATCGCTCCGACAGCTCACAGTCAACGAAAATGTGCGCGAGATCAGAATGCGCGTAATGAGAGCCAGAGCTATCCAGCAGACCGAGGCTTATAAGGCTGAGATGAAAGATTCGGCAAAAGCCTATACTTCGCAGGTTGTTGCTCATGCCAAGGCATGGCTAAACAAACTTAAGATACTTCAGCATGACCTCAGCCAGCGCTTTATACTCACTTCTAAGAAAGAGGCGGCCTCCAAAGAGGTTTCTGACTTCCTGTCCGAGTCTCAGGAGGTGATCAACGCTTTGCCCATCATCTACAGAAACCTGTATAGAATAGAGCCACTCACAGATCATGAACTTTTTGTAGGCAGGCAGCAGGAATATGACCAACTGATGGGGGCCTATGCCAACTGGGAAAAAGGAAGAATGGGCTCAGCCGTAATTATCGGTGAAAAATGGAGTGGACTGACCTCATATCTCAATTACATTCAGCATCAGTCGCCTTTCAGGTATGCGGTGAACCGGATCACCTGCGAAACAGAATCCTATGGAACTCAACAACTACTGACTTTCCTGCACGGACTGCTGGAAAATGATACAGCTGAAACTCCGATCCAGTGTGTCAGCGCGCTGAATGAAGGACCCCGACGAATTATCATTGTGGAAGACATTCAAAACCTCTACCTGAGAAAAGTAGGCGGTTTTGCAAGGCTAAAAGACCTGCTAGAGCTGATCAGCCATACCTCCAAAAACATCTTCTGGATAGCCACAAGTACGTTGTATACCTGGAACTACTTTCAGAAGACCCTCAATGTTCAGGATGTATTCAGCTACCACATCAAACTGCAGCCCCCTACCGCGGTGGAGCTGAGTAACATTGTAGCCAAGCGAAATCGCATCAGTGGTTACAAGATTCTATTTGATCCGTCTGAAGATGATCTAAAGTCCAAGAAATTTAAAAATCTAAGCGAAGCAGATCAGCAAGCCACTTTGAAGGGGCGCTTTTTCAAAAAACTGATAGATTTCTCCGAAAGCAATATCAGCATGGCCCTGATGTTCTGGTTGCTCTCTACTAAATCTGTTGACCAAAATGGCATTGTCATCGGTGATTTCAGAAAGCCCGATCTCGGTTTTTTGATGGCTTTTGATATCGGAAAAGTCCTGGCACTACATCAACTGATTCTGCACGACGGGCTCACGCTCAATCAATTTACCATCGTCAATAGGTCTTCTCATCAATCAGCCTTCCTCATGCTATCCATGATGCTCGAAGATGGTATACTGATTTTTAAAAATGACATCTACACGGTGAACCCGCTGGTATATAGAAGCGTCATCAGCCTCCTCAAAGCTAAAAACCTGATCTACTAAAATGAGACTATTTATCTACCTCAGCTTATTATTCTTCGCACTTTGCCTGACAACTTCGGCATATGCACAAGACAGTCTGGCAGTGGATACTGGTGACACGTCTACCCTGATGATTCAAGTGGAAAATGCCGCTGCCAGAACCAATGTAAGGGACGAAGCACCCAATCTGTCCGAAATTTTCTCCATGGCCAAAATTTTCTGGGCACTGGTATTTCTGCTTTCAGGCTACATAGGCATTAGAGTTATCTCCAAAATACTGGAAATACTGGCGGAGCGAAGCGCGCAGTATCGGATCACCCTGAAAGGATTGATCCCGGTCGTACGCATTCTTGGCTGGATCCTGGTGTTGTTCATTATTGTAGCTGGGATTTTTCAGCCTCCGGCAACTACCATATTGGCGCTATCCGCCTCCGTGGGTGTTGCTGTTGGTTTTGCCTCACAGGACATTCTCAAAAACATCTTTGGTGGAGTGATGATCCTTTTTGATAGACCTTTTCAGGTAGGAGATAAAATTGAGGTGGGCTCTTACTATGGTGAAGTGACTCAGATAGGGCTGCGCTCTACCCGCGTGGTTACACCGGATGATTCACTGGTCTCTATTCCCAATAGCGAAATCATGAACGGATCGGTATCCAACTCCAATGCCGGAGAAGCCAACTGCCAGGTAGTAGCTGAAATTTACCTTCCCATCACTATAGATACGGTGCGTGTTCGGGAAATCGCCACCCAGGCAGCTCAGGTGAGCAAGTATGTGTACCTGGCCAAACCCATTGCAGTACTCTTCTTCAATGAAGTGAAAGACCGAAAGTCCTTTCTAAAAATGAGACTAAAGGCTTATGTAATGGACATCCGCAGTGAATTTGCCTTCAAAAGTGAAATGACAGAGATTGTCATCAAAGCGCTCATTGATGAGCAATTGATCAACGACAAGGACTTTAACTAAAATGCAATACATTTTAGACTTTCTTCGAAGCACAACTGGCAGCAAACTGATTCAGGTGGTCATTGTATTGACCATAGTCTTTTTCGTGGTAAAAATGCTGCAAAAAGGGCTTAATAAGTACATCAAGAATAGCACTACCCGATATCAGGCCAGAAAAGTAGTATCCTTTTTGGGCTACATCCTGGCCCTGCTCGCGCTGATGCTCATCTACAACTATAAGTTCTCAAACCTTACCCTGGCCCTGGGGGTAGCAGGAGCAGGCATTGCTTTTGCCCTGCAGGAGGTGATTGTGAGCATAGCCGGATTTTTGGCGATCCTTTTTGGTAATTTCTATAAAATAGGAGACCGGGTAAAACTCGGTGGTATCAAAGGGGATGTAGTGGACATTGGCATACTGAGAACCACACTCATGGAGATAGGAGACTGGGTAAATGGCGACTTATACAATGGTAAAATGGTTCGTGTGGCCAACAGTTTTATTTTCAAAGAACCTGTTTTTAATTACTCGGGAGACTTCCCTTTCCTCTGGGACGAGATCGGCATCCCACTCAAGCACAGTAGCGACCATCAACTAGCCCGACAGCTCATGCTGGACATCACCACCGATCTGGTGAAAGAATTCACTTTGGAGACCAAGACCCAATGGAATAAACTCACCGACCAACTCTATGTGGAAAATGCCCAAATAGACCCTATGGTTACCATGGCCTTTGATGAAAACTGGATCACTTTTACCATCCGCTATGTGGTGGATTTCAAACGACGAAGAATCACAAAAGATCAGCTCTACACACGAATTCTGGAAACTATTGACCTCCATAAGGACAAGTTCTTCATAGCCTCCGCAGCTTTTGAAGTGACTCATATGAATGAACCAGTTAAGCAGTAGACTTTGTCCATCACCCTTTCTGACCTTTGATAGAAATCTGTATTTCCACGTGCAGGGCATTGGTTAAATTACCTGAAATCAACAATCCCGAATGGAATGACATACAAAACAATGAACATCACCAAAGCACTTTTTGCTTTGGTTGCGCTGGCGGCTATTAGTTGCCAGGGCACCAAGGAGACCCAGGCCCCAGTCTCTGACAATGTGCTTTTACAACCATGGACTGGTCCATATGGCGGCCTGCCTGCTTTTGATCGAATGAGCCTGACCGATCTGAAACCAGCGCTGGAGCAGGGTATGGAGGCCAATCTGGCTGAAATAGAGGCCATCGCCAACAACCCCGAAGCACCTACTTTTGAGAATACCATTGTGGCCATGGAGCGATCAGGCAATGACCTGGGCCGGGTGTATTCTTACTACGGCATCTGGAGTAGCAATGTCTCATCTCCGGAGTTTAGAGAAATACAGGCAGAAATGGCCCCTAAGCTTTCCGAGTTTAACTCTAAAATCACCCAAAACGAAAAGCTTTTCGCCAGGATCAAAGCCGTATATGAAGCTTCTAAAAAGGATCCTCTTCCTGCAGATCAGCAGCGTGTAGTAGACCTTACTTACACCAGTTTTGCCATGAATGGTGCCGAGCTGGATGAAGCCTCAAAGGCGCGCTATGCTGCCATCAACAAAGAACTTTCCTCCCTTCACACCAGCTTTTCAAACAACATCCTGGCCGATGAAGAAGGATACGTCACCTACCTCTCTGCTGACCAGCTGAGTGGATTGCCAGAGTCATTTGTAAAGGCTGCAGCCAAAGCCGCAACAGACAGAGGCAAAGATGGAATGTACGCGGTGACCAATACGCGATCCTCCATGGATCCATTCCTCACCTACTCTGATGAGCGGGAGCTGCGTGAAAAAGTATGGAACATCTACTACTCCCGTGGAGACAACGGAGACGAGCATGATAACAACAAGCTTATAACAGAAATCCTCAAACTTCGAAACGAGCGTGTAGGACTCCTTGGCTTTGATAACTACGCCCAATGGAGACTGCAGGACCGCATGGCTAAAACCCCTGAGAATGCCATGGCAATGATGGAAGCCGTATGGCCAGCCGCCATTGCCCGAGTAGCAGAAGAAGTGGCCGATATGCAGGCAGTAGCTGATGCCAATGGAGACCAGGTGACCATTGAGCCATGGGACTATCGCTACTATGCAGAAAAAGTGAGGAAGAAAAAATACGATTTGGACTCCGACGAGGTAAAACAATACCTGCAGCTGGACAAGCTTCGGGAAGCTATGTTTTTCGTAGCGGGTGAGTTATTCAATTTTCAGTTTACCCCCATCGACTCGGGAGTAGTGCCTGTGTTCCATGCAGACGTGAAAGTTTGGGAAGTGGCTGATAAAACTTCTGGTAAACTCATTGGGCTTTGGTACCTCGATCCTTTTGCCAGGCAAGGCAAGCGCTCAGGTGCCTGGGCAACCACCTATCGCAGTTATGATTCTTTTGATGGTGAGAAAACTGTGCTCGCCTCCAATAACTCTAACTTCATCAAGCCTGCTCCGGGCGAGCCGGTGCTGGTATCGTGGGATGATGCTGAGACCTTCTTTCATGAATTCGGGCATGCGCTACACTTCCTTTCTTCCAATGTGAAGTACCCCACACTCAACAGTGGTGTGCGTGACTATACCGAGTTTCAGTCTCAGCTACTGGAAAGGTGGCTGGCCACTGACGAGGTGATCAACAATTACCTGGTGCATTACAAAACCGGAGCACCTATCCCTCAGGAGCTGGTGGCGAAAATCAAAAAGGCTTCCACCTTCAACCAGGGGTTTGGCACCACAGAATACCTGGCGTCAGCGCTCATGGACATGTACTACCACACCACTGACCCTACCAACCTGGATCCGGACACATTTGAAAGAGAAACGTTGGCGAAGCTGAAAATGCCAAAGGAGCTGGTGATGCGCCATCGCTCTCCACACTTCGGCCATGTCTTCTCTGGTGAGGGCTATGCCACGGCCTATTATGGATATATGTGGGCAGATGTGCTCACCGCAGATGCCGGCGAAGCTTTCCAGGAGGCTCCGGGTGGGTTTTATGACAAAGATCTGGCAGGTAAACTGGTGAAATACCTCTTTGCTCCACGCAACTCTATGGACCCGGCAGAGGCCTACAGGCTATTCCGAGGCAGGGATGCAGACATCAAAGCGCTGATGCGTGACCGGGGATTTCCGGTAACGGATATGTAAAATAAGAAAGGCCCTTGCGGGCCTTTTTTTATACTTTTAGAACTGCATCAAAACCACCGTTTTATTCTCATGTAAAGCGCCATGATCATAGCCACTCCCACCATGGCACCAATTGTCAGAGGATAGCCCCACTGAGAGTTGAGCTCCGGCATGTACCGAAAGTTCATTCCATAAACACCCGCTAAAAAAGTGAGGGGGATAAAAATAGCTGACACTACGATGAGGGTTTTCATCACCCGGTTCATCTCACTGTTTTGATTGGATCGGTGCAAGTCCATCAGGTCTTTCAGCATCTCCCGTGAAGTCTCAAACGAGGTAATCAGATAAAGCAGGTGGTCGGCCACATCCTGAAAGTAATTGATGGAGCTCTTCTGAATAAAATGATCCGCTTCCACCCGCATCTTATTGAGCGCATCGCGCATCGGTACGGTGTACTTCCTCAGAATATTAATGTCTTTTTTAATTTCAATCACCTGCTGCATGACGTCATAGGAAGGGTCTGCAAGTGATCGGGCTTCCAGTTGCTCTATCCTGGTTCGGAGGGTTTCCATGATTTGCAGATAATGATCCACCACGGCATCCAGAATATGATAAAACAGGTAATCTTCTTTATACTTTCTAATCAAACCTTTGGACAGCTGGATACGCTTACGCAACTCATTGAAAGCATCCCCTGGGAGGCCTTCCTGGAAGGTGATCACCAGGCTTTTGCACATCACCACACTCAGGTGCTCCTCCATGATCTGATCCTCGTCTGCATCGAAACTGAGCATCTTGGTGCTGAAAAACAGATGATCATCGAAGAGTTCAAACTTGGGCAGTTGGTCAGTGTTGAGGATGTCTTCGGCAATGAGGTGGTGGATATTAAAGAGCCCTGCCGTATCATCCACATACGTCTGGCTGGTAATCTCCACATCAATCCAGTTGATAAAATCTTCCTTCACCAGAGTAGCCGCCTCCGAAGGGCTCAGGTTCTCCTTTGTGAGATACCCGGGATCATTATATTGGATGAGCGTGAGCAAGGCGATCTATTATTTTCAAGAAAGAAACTACCCTCGCATGACCAGGTAGGCCAGGTAGGCTGCATAAGTCAGCACGAAGATCGTTCCCATAACTCTGCCAATACTGGCTTTCCTCCCAATCACAATGGCCACAATGAGTAGAGTACTCGATGCAATCACCATCAGTATATCGGAGTTCGAGACCACATCAAATGGCAAAGGACGAATGACGGAACTTAGTCCCAGGATCCATAGGATGTTGAAGATATTGGATCCTACCACATTACCAACTGCCATATCTGACTGCCCTTTTTTGGCGGCCACCGCAGAGGTTACCAGCTCAGGAAGGGAAGTACCAACGGCCACCACGGTCAGACCAATGAAAGTTTCAGATAACCCAAAAAACAGGGCAATTTCGAAGGCTCCATCCACTACCCATTTTCCGCCTAAAAACAATGCCAGCGAGCCTATGACAATATAAGCGATGGAGCGACCCTTCGGGAGGGTGCTGATGGTCTGCGCAGAAGCCGCTTCTTCCTGAATGCTCTGCTTGGACTTGGACACTACATAAATATAGGTCATGAAAAGAGCGAAGAAAAACAAGAGAATGGAACCATCGTAACGACTCAGTGTGAGCCCCTTCACATCTACAAACAAATTGGCATTCGCCAAAAAGCCAACCATCACAGTAGCAAACAAAGAAATGGGAACTTCAGTAAAATAGATACTCTTCTGAATAGTTAAAGGCCGGATCATGGCCGCCACCCCCAGGATGAGGAGTACGTTGGCAATGTTGCTCCCAAGAATATTTCCAATGGCCAGCTCAGAACTCCCGTCAAAGCTGGCGAGCAGGTTAACGATAAGCTCAGGCATACTGGTACCGAATGACACAATGGTCAGCCCGATGACCAACTCCGGAATGTTGTTTCTTTTGGCCAGAGACGAGGCCCCTTCCACCAGAAAATCTGCACCTTTAATAAGCAGCACAAAACCGATCAAAAACAAGAAGTAAATCATAAATCTCCGAAGTGTTAAGTCAATCGTTAAAACCGCTAAAAATAAGAATTTACTTTGATTCTATTGACTTTTTTTTCAGACGTACGGGTTACTTCGGATCAAGCAATATTTATGTGGGGTATGACTATAAAGATATTTTGCAAAGCTGAATTAATCCACTTTGAATTCAGAAAAGGAGAGCGTAAAGGAGGGCGGGGCATCCAAGGCAAGTGTGAATCATTTTGATTCCAAAAAAGTCCCTAAAAAAAGCCCAAACATGATGAGTCAAAATGATTTTTTGCGTTGGTGCCTTTTCTTTTGCTTCGTTTTCTTTGGGCAAGCAAAGAAAATGAAGGGTAAGTAGCCAATCATTTGGATTGAGGTATAAAGTATTAGATCACCTCAACATCTATCTTTTAATATCATCTCCCCACAGCAATTCCATTTGATTCATTATTCCTACTTCGAACAAATCTGGAGATATCAGTCCTCCAAAATATGCCTGACCCGGCCTACTTCTCCCGTGGTGAGTTGTACTTTGATGCCATGCGGGTGATTGGGTGAATTGGTAAGGATTCGCTTCACCTCACCGGCAGTAAGCTCGCCGGTACGCTGGTGGTGCTTCTGCACGATCTCTACCTCCTGTCCCACTTTCACATGGCTTCTGATGGTTCCGTCTGACATCCTGTGGTTATTTTGACACCAAGCTAATAAAAAATGTGCTTTCCCGTGAAGATAGGAATACCTACCGGATCTGAATCCCTCGCGTGGTGAATGAAATCCCCTGCTGACCGGACGTAGAGATCATCACCGCTTCAAACAATGGCTCGGGGGTGCCTGGATTGATCATCCATTCAAAAATAAAATTACCTCCTGTCCCACCTTCGTTATCCACTTCCTGTATGACTATTTCTACCGTCTCCAGTGGCAAAATGAAAATGGGTTGATCAAAATAGGTTCGGATCAGTTTGCCCTCGGTACCGAAAAACTGAGCCCTGGACACATAGATTGTATCTTCGATGCTCACATTTCGGAGACTCACGGTAGCCGTAAGATCATGTCTTCGGTGTTCGGAGCGGCTATAGATTTGTGAGTAAACAGAGAGGTATGTTACCCCTTTCTGAAGGGAATCTGAGGTCGTCAGGTTGGCGGATCTCTTGTTCCAGTTGACAGGTGTCACCTCATCAGACCCTACTGTCTTTTCCTGACAGGACATCAAGGCCACAAAAACTAACAACACTGGAGAGATCTTTTTCATATCACACCTGATTAATTCTGACAAGGATTTCATCGACGATGGCATCCACGGGGTTTGCTACATTGTAAAACCACCCATACTTGGGCTTCTCAAAGATATCAAACTGAGAGCCAAGAATTCTTTCATCAAAGAAATGCCCCTTTCGTTCTCGAATTCTCCGCAGAATAAGGTTTCTATCTCCCTCTAAGATAATCCATTGTACGTGGTGTGTGGGAATGGGGGTCAATATATTGCGATAAAACTCTTTGAGGGCTGAGCAAGCCAGCACACATCCACCCTCCTGGTCCCATCGGACCATATTCAGTGATATTTTTCTGAGCCAGGAGATGCGATCCTTATCAGACAGAGGAATACCGGAAGCCATTTTCTCTATGTTTTCCGGTACGTGAAAATCATCCGCATCATAAAAGGGAACACCCAGTTTGGATGCCAGCAAAGTACCGACAGTGGTCTTTCCGCTTCCTGCCACTCCTCCAATAATATAAATCATCCCTTTACTGCTTTTGGAAGTGAATGGATCCCACTTCTACCTACTAAGATGACCAAACCGACCCTAAAGCCAAAACATCAACGCTCCTTTTCACACCCCAGGGCCAGAGAGTCGGTTCTGAGATCAATTACTTAGAAAGTCGCTTAGCCAGTGCCACGGCCTGACTTACACTCGCCTGCAAAGCCGCATAGTCCTTATTCTGAAGGATCTCCTTGGTAATGAGCTGTGAGCCCATGCCTACACAATGCACTCCTGCTTCAAACCACTTGCTCAGGTTTTCTTCAGTTGGCTCTACCCCACCAGTCGGCATTATGCTACACCATGGAAATGGCCCTTTTACACCCTTCACAAAAGATGGACCTCCTACCTGAGAACCAGGGAAGATTTTCACCACTTCAGAGCCAAGCTCCTCGGCATATGAAATCTCCGTCACAGACCCGCAGCCTGGAGACCAGGAGATTTTCCTGCGATTACAAACCTTCGCCATTTCAGGGTTCAACACCGGTGACACAATGAAGTTAGCACCCAACTGGATATACAATGAAGTGGTTCCTGCCTCTACAATAGAGCCCACACCAAGGATCATTTCAGGAGTTTCTTTCTCCGCGTACTTATTCAACGCTGCGAAAACCTCATGGGCATAATCTCCCCTATTGGTGAACTCAAATACTCGTACGCCACCTTCGTAGCAGGCCTTCAGGACTTCCTTGCACACCTCCACGTCTTTGTGGTAAAAAACCGGCACTATCCCGGTTTCCTTCATCTTTAATGCTACTTCTATTCTTGTAAATCTTGCCATTATTGCCAATTTAAAATTTTATTGAAATCGTATTCTTCGGGATGATCCAGCAAAGCTCCAGCCGCTGCATAATCCTTTGCGGTAATGAAATGCATATTCTGTAAACAGAGCTTCGCGATCTGTGAATCCATGTCCACAAGCCGTGGAGGGATCTTTCCATTGGCGTCCTCAAACTCTGAAAGGTACATCGGTGAAATATCACCCTTGGAGTTAGCCGTGACGATGCATCCGGAAATGCCCTCGTCGTACAGTTTTTTCACCCCTATGCCCAACAAAGTACACAACGTGAGGTCGTACCCGATCGGCCTGCAACACCTCAGCTCATAGCCAATCTCCACAGGTCGACTTTTGATACTGATGCCAAGCTTTTTAAGTTTCTCCTGCACCAACACGTTGAAAATATTGGATTTACTCACATTGCCCAGCTCAGGATGACCATGATCATCATAGGTGAAGAGTATGCCGCAATTCTTGAGTTCTTCCACATCGATGATGTGAAAAACCCCCTCGCTCACCAGGGCCACGCCATATTGGATGTCAAGAATTCTTCTCTTCACCATGGACGAAATGATCAGATTAATGATCTTATCCAGCGTAGGCTTGGTTTTGTTGAACATCTCAGGGATGATCATCATAGGAAAATGACACCCCGTGGCGATCCCAAAAGCCAGGTGACCGGCTGACCGGCCCATGGTAGACATCACAAACCAGTTGTGACTCGTGCGGGCATCTTCATAGACGGTATTGCCTATTTTCACTCCCTCATCTTTGGCAGAATGAAACCCGAATGTAGGATTTCGATCCGGGAGGGGGAGGTCGTTATCTATGGTTTTGGGCACATGGATATTCTTGACATCCAGGTTGTTTTTTGCCAGAAATTTAGAAATCCGATTGGCCGTACTGGCCGTATCATCTCCACCGATGGTGACCAGGAGTTTCACATTGTTTTTGACAAAGAAATCCACCGTAAACTCATCATCTTTGGGCTTATGCCTGCTCATGATCAAAGTGGATCCCCCCCGACTGAAAATCCTGTCGGCATGCTCAAAATCAAATTCCTTAATCTGTGGAGACTCAGCGAACAATCCTTTGTATCCTTCCTGCACACCCAGCACTCTGTACCCATCGTTCAAAAAGACTTTGGCAACGGTGCTAATGACCGTATTGATGCCAGGGGCCGGACCTCCACCGCAGATGATTGCTACTGATTTTTCCATAGAATTAAAATTTTGGGTCGGCCCAGGCTCTTTTTATACAACCAATATATTATACTTCAAGGACCGACCCAGTTTCTTGTTAGCGCGCTACCCTTCCGGAAGCATCTCCGCCCATCAATTTCTCTACTTCAGAAACTGTCACCAGGTTAGCATCACCTTTGATCGTGTGCTTCAGGCAAGATGCCGCTACGGCAAAGTCAAGTGCGTTTTGATCGTCTTCAGGGTACTTCAGCAGTCCGTAGATCAATCCACCCATGAATGAATCACCACCACCTACTCTATCTACGATATCTGTGATTTGGTATTGACGCGTTTCCAACATTTTGGTGCCATCATAAAGCACTCCTGCCCATGTATTGTGAGAAGCCGAGATAGAACCACGCAGGGTGGTAATCACTTTCTTAGCTTTAGGGAACTTCTTCATCATTTGCTGACATACCGACAGAAAAGCTTCTGCTTTCACATTGTGACCTTCCGTTTGCACACTGACGCCTTCTGGTTTGATGTGAAAATGCATTTCAGCATCTTCTTCATTACCCAAAATCACATCGCAGTAAGAGGTCAGCTCGGTCATGATCTCTTCGCGCTTAGCTCCATCGCAATACTGCCACAATTTTGCTCTATAGTTCAAGTCCGTAGAAATGGTAACACCCATTTCGCTAGCCACTTTCACGGCCTCCAGACATGCATCAGCAGAACTCTGAGAAATAGCTGGCGTGATACCCGTCCAATGAAACCATTCTACCCCATCAAAAACCTTTTTCCAATCCACCATTCCTGGCTGGATAGTGGACATAGAAGAATGCGCCCTGTCATACACCACCTTGCTCCCGCGAGAGACAGCACCAGTCTCCAAAAAGTAGATACCCAATCGCTCTCCACCCCACACGATCTTGTCCACATTCACCCCACGCTTACGCATTTCCATCATGGCACACTCGCCAATGTCGTTCTTTGGAAGTCTGGTTACAAAATCCACAGGAACACCAAAATTGGCCAGTGATACTGCAACGTTAGATTCTCCTCCACCATAAACCACATCGAATGAGTTGGCTTGTGAGAAACGCAAAAAACCCTCTGGGGCAAGACGAAGCATGATCTCGCCAAATGTTACTACTTTTTTCATGTCTTTATACTTTTAAGAATGTGTCGTGTTCGTACACGGTGTTTGGTAAAAAATAACCCCCAATCAAGGAGGATATTGTATCGTGTACGATAACGATTCATACAAATGTAATATATTGCATCTGATTTCAAAAAAATATGACCTATTTTCACAAAAATATTCCATGGCAAGAATCACCATTAAGGAAATAGCGAAAAAGGCCGGGGTTTCGGCGGGTACGGTAGACCGTGTGTTGCACAACAGGGGTGAGGTGGCTGAAGCCACCCGGGATCTGGTACTCAAAATAGCCAAAGAAGGAAACTACTCTACCAACGTGTTTGCCAGAAACCTGAAACTCAACAAGGTGTATAACCTGGCCGTGATTTTGCCAAAAGACAATGAATACTGGAAGAATCAAAGCGAAGGTATAGAGGAGGCTGCTGAGGAGTATGCCTCTCTGGGAATGCAGCTGAGCTTCTATACCTTTGACCGGCAAGACAAGGATTCGTTTCTTACCCAATCAAATATCGCGCTGAACAGCTCACCTGATGGGGTGATACTCGCCCCCCTGCTTCAGCGAGAGGCCACCCAGATTTGTGAGTCACTCCAGCAGGCCGATATTCCATTCATCTTTGTGGACTCCAATCTGGACAACATCAAGCCTCTGGCATTCATAGGGCAGGACTCCAGGCAAAGTGGTTTTTTGGCGGCCAAACTCCTTAATCTCGGGTATGCCTCGGGCCAAAAAGCGATTGTGATCAAATACACTGATTTTGACAGTCTGAATAAAACGCTGGATGAGCGAATAGAGGGGTTTAGGAAATATTACCAGCAGGAAAATTTCAGCCCGGAGCTCATTCATGAAATAACACTCGAAAAGGACTTTGTCGGCCTGCCCCCGGGGATAGAGTCGCTACTGGGCAATCAGGAACCAGTCCATTTTTTCGTACCCAATTCGCGGGTGCACCAAATTGCAAAAAGTGCTGAAAACGTTATCCCGAGGCATTTAAGTCGGATCATAGGTTATGACTTAGTCCGCGAAAACATCGTCTACCTCAACAAAGGATTAATTGATTTTGTCATATATCAAAACCCGAAAGTGCAGGGTAACCTGGCCGTGCAGGCATTTTACAAGCACCTGATCCTCAAAACTGAAGTGCCACCCACGCACTACATGCAGCTGGACATCATCACCAAAGAGAACCTGATGTATGGGAAATAACCATTCAAAATACGCCCTGATCATTTGCTGGATGGATGATCTCACCTCCTAGCCGAGCTAATCCACAATGGGCCAAATCACCAATAAAAGAATAAGTAGTAGGGAAAAACCTGAGTATTTCTCATAATTAATCAATACCGCCGCTAAAACAGGGCCTGTCGTTTTCACGCCAGACCTTTTATTTAGTTCCATATCGGGTTAAATTTAGGCATCACCCATCCTAAACCAACAACCTTGAGCAGTTCCATCACCCTTAAAGACACAAGTGGTCAAACATTTTTTTTCTGTATCCCTATTTACGAGAGAGGCATCATTAAATGCACCTGGACTGGCAACCTTATGGAGATCAGCCCCGCCAAAGAGGCAGCCCTGAGCATAGTGCAGCAGCTGAAAGAAACCGGGTACACCAAAGTGATCGATGATAACCGGCTCGGGTCAGGTCCATGGCCCGATTTTATGGATTGGCTTAGAACCGACTGGATCAATGCACTACTCAAAACCAACCTCAAATCCTATGCGCATGTGGTGTCACCAGACACCAACGCTAAACAACCTGCCTACGAAATATTCAATCAAACCATTAAAAACGTGGATTTTGTCACATTCGGCAGCTATGACATGGCCCTCAACTGGCTCGAGGAAAATTAGAAGTGTTTCCACCCCTGAGCTGTGAGGGCGATCGTATTGCCAGATCTGGTAACCAGCGCCTTTCCCTTATCAGCAGACTGCATGTACCCAATGGTGTGAATCTCCGCATGATTCTTCACCTTTTCAAAGTCTGCCTGAGTGATGGTAAACAATAATTCATAATCCTCACCGCCATTGAGGGCGCAGGTATTAGGATCCAGTCCAAATTCGGCAGCAGTCTCATAGGTTTCCTTATCTATTGGGATCTTATCCTCATAAAGAGCCGCTCCCAGGCCCGACGCCTTACACAAATGAAAAACTTCTGATGCAAGACCATCTGACACATCGATCATAGACGTGGGAACAATGCCCAACGTCCCAAACTCATGAATCACATCCATGCGCGCTATCGGCCGTAGCTGTTTGCCCACCACAAATGGATAACCATCCAGCTTGGGTTGCATGTTTGGGTTAGCCAAAAATTCCTGTTTTTCACGCTCCAACACCTGAAGACCTACATAGGCCCCTCCCAGGTCCCCGGTCACGCAGAGAATTTCGCTTTCTTTAGCGCCTGAGCGATAAGCCACCTTGTCCTTCTCCACAGTACCCATGGCAGTCACCGAAATCACCAGCCCGGAGCGCGAAGTAGTAGTATCTCCACCCACCAGGTCAACATTATAATCCTCACATGCCGCCCGTATCCCTTCATAAAGCACCTCCACGGCTTCCACCGAGAATCGATTGCTCAGACCCAGACTCACAGTAATCTGCTTGGGTGTACCATTCATAGCAGCTATATCGGAAACATTCACAGACACTGCCTTGTAACCCAGATGCTGCAGGGGTATATAACTCAAATCAAAATGAACACCTTCCAGAAGCATGTCAGAGGAAAGTAGCACGAAATGATCTCCTGCATCATACACCGCAGCATCATCCCCTATACCTTTTACAGTAGTGTCATGATATATTTTTACTCCTTCCGAAAGCTTATCAATCAGGCCAAACTCACCCAACGCTCCTATTTCTGTTCTTTTTTCCTCGCTCATTTTCTCGTTTTGATTTTCCTCTTTTTTTAGGACTTCACTTCCTGACACAACTCTACCAGGACGCCATTGGTGCTTTTGGGATGTAAAAAACACACCAGCTTATTATCTGCACCTTTTTTGGGTGCTTTGTTAATCAATTCAAACCCTTCGGATTCCAGTCGCTCCATTTCTGCCAGAATATCATCCACCTCAAAGGCGATGTGATGAATGCCCTCCCCCTTCTTATCAATATATTTCGAAATGGCACTCTCCGGAGCCCCAGCCTGAAGCAATTCCACCTTATTGGGGCCAATCCCAAAGAATGAAGTGGTCACATGCTCAGAGTCCACCACCTCCTCCTTGTAAGAGGGGGTTCCAAAAAGCTTCTGAAAAAGCGCATTGGCTTTGTCTAAATCCTTTACTGCGATACCAATGTGCTCTATTCTAACCATGATGTGTCGATTATGTATTAATTTCGCAAAAATGAGGAAACTTTTCCTGTATTTGAAAGGTTCCTTGAGTTGTTGTATTTTTATGTAAAGTCAACATAATATGGAATTTAGGACAGACGTCCATGTAGAGGCTGCTCGCATTCAAAATGAAATTAAGAATTTTCTGGGTCTGAAAAGTAGCGACCTTGTATTTGAATTTGCCAGCAGTGAAGGTAAGGTAAAACTGGATCTGATCACCATCAACCCAAGGCATAACCAGTCTTTTCTGTTCAAAACCATTACTGGTTTTGACAAGACAGATGCCTTGAATAAGATGTTGGATTATGTGAAAACGCATAAAGAGAAGGAAAGCTCCTACACCATCCAGTGGACCACTAAGGGGATGAATGAACTTCAGACCTCCTATTTCAGAGCAAAAAATATCTATGATGCCATGGACAAACTGTATTATGGCCGGGATATGAACAACATCACAGTGTTTAGTGTAGTACTCAACCCAATAGCTTGACTATGATCAATGTAACCGATAAAGCAAAAGAGAGGCTCGCAGAGCTAAGAATAGAAGAAGGACACTCACCGGCACATAACGTGCGTGTTGCTGTCAAAGGTGGCGGTTGCTCCGGTTTGATGTATGACTTACTTTTTGACAATACACTTACTGAAAGCGACGAAGTTTTTGAGGACAAAGGAGTAAAGGTGATTGTGGACAAAAAAAGCATGCTCTATTTATTGGGCACCACGCTGGATTTCTCTGATGGACTGAACGGCAAAGGATTTCAGTTTATCAACCCGAATGCCTCACGTACCTGTGGCTGCGGCGAGAGCTTCGCGGTATAGCTCCCCATCATCACCTACCAGAAAATTGTAAAACCACTCTGATTACTCGGGGTGGTTTTTTTTATAGCTCAGCCCTGAAACAAGCCCTCACTCCACCGTGCTCCTCAACCAAGTCATAGAGCACATTAAGCCATCCAACGAATATGAACCCCTTGGGTACTCACATGTTGGCAATTTCGCGGTAGAACAACACCAAACCATGAGACACCTAATTTTAATCAACATGATGTTTCTTGCCCTCCTCTCCTGTGAAAACAAACAAAATCTAGTTGGCAACGAGAATGAAAAAGAAACTTCCACACAATCCGCAACTAAAGTACGCAACTATGTGGAATCAGACAGTGGCTACAACAACAGACCCGGACGTAAGAAAATCGCATCGGAAGGAGCCTCCGACATCTACAAGAGTAGATTACAGAAATAAAATATCTGCTGAAAAGAAGGTGAATAAAGAAAACAAAAAAGGCTTCACACTAGTGATAAACCGTTAATTTCAAGAAAAATCGTTAGTTACATTCACTTTCTCTCATATAATAATTTTTTAAAAAATTAGCAATATTTTAATATTACACGTAAATTGTGTGCACTAAACCAACAAATCAACCTTTTTATCATGAAAAACAAAATTTACCTAGCACTCATTTCTCTGGCTTTTTTCGCCTGTGGCGGAGCCGGAACTTCTCAATCTGAAAGTACTGCAGCAGACACTGTAGAAGTATCAGAACCTATCGCTGTTGTGGAAGAAGTAGTAGAAGCAGCAGACTCTCTTGCGATGGAAGTATCTGATTCTGTAGAAGTAGTAACTGAAACAGTAGCAGAGTAATCACATTGAAAGTTACAAAAAGTAAAAAGCCCGGAAATTCCGGGCTTTTTTTTGGTTTAGCAAACGCTATATAGAGGATTCAAACATGCACACTCATAAGTGCAGCCCGCACTCGGTTTTTTCTTTACCTTCCCACCTTCCTGCTCTTCCTACTCCTTTTTTGGTACACTGCACACAGCCGATAGACCCAAACCCCTTGTATAAAAGCGGATGAGCGGGAAGCTCATATATGGTACGGTAGAGATTCAGGTCCTCCTGACTCATATCAATGATGGGATGAAACTTCAGTAACCCTTGAGACTCTTCAAAAATTCTCTTTCCCGCACGATTTTCATTTTGAAAACCCAATAGACCTGACACCCATACTTTCTTACCCTTCTTCAAGGCATTCAATGGCTCTACCTTATTGATAAAACAGCAAAAGTCCGGATTGCCCTCCCAAACCTTATGATTGCTCGTAAACTCATGGGAGCGCTCCCTTGGCTGAACATCCACCACATTCAGATCAAACTCATTGATGAGCTGATCGCGATACTGAATGGTTTCCTTAAAAAGGTACCCTGTATTGATCAGGTGAACCGGGTGGCGTGGAGCCACCTTGCTAATCATGTGAATGAGCGCTATGGAGGTGCTCCCAAAGGAGGTGGTCACCAGGATCTCCTCTGGCTCAAACTCACCAAAGAGCATTTTCAATCGATCCAGATAAGTAAGATTGCCGTATCGGTCATTAAGTTCCAAAAGTCTCGAATCGGATTCCATATTTTTACTTTCCTTTCTTTGTGAGGACTGAAGTGATCTCATTGAGGCGCTCTACCTTCTCATTAAAATCTCCCTTCAGGTCATCTCGTATTGTTTTCAGCTGGTTCAGTAATTCAGGTGTGCTGTCTGGCAAAATATCTTCCAACACCTCTCTGAATCGCTTGGCGAAAGTGGGTGACTTCCCGTTTGTACTAATCCCAATTTTCAGGTCTCCCTTTTTCACAGTAGACCCCAGGTAAAAGTCGCAAAGGTCAGGGGTGTCGGCAACATTTGTCAGCAATCTTAACTTTTTGGCCTTTCTCTTCAGTTTCTCATGAAGCGAATAATCATCAGTAGCGAGTATCAAAAGGTCAGCACCTTTCAGGTCGCCACCCCTGACTTTACGATTTAATATTTCTATAAACTCCGATCCATCAGCAAGCACTTGCAAGGCTGGAAGGATCAACGGAGCAATAATTCTTATTCGAGCCTTGGGATCATTCTTCAGCAATGCCTCTACTTTTTCCAGGCCCACATTTCCTCCACCCACCACCACGGTCTGTATCTGGTTGAGCTTTAGAAAAACCGGAAATAACACATTACCCTCAGAAAGACCTACTTCATTCATGCTACCTCGGATTTAGCTGCTTCCCACCAGGTATTCACCTGCTGCTGGTTGCTAGCCTGGGCAGCCCCTTCTCCAAAAATCAAAAGTGCTGGTGCCTCAGGTTTCGCTTTGGCTGCTATGGCCGCTATATCTTTTGCCTTTCCTTTGATGACATCTCCATCAGCGTGAGAACCCTTGCTAATAATGGCTGCGGGTAAGTCACCCCGTCCGAACTCCACATATGCCCTCGCAATCAGGTCTATTTTACCTAATCCCATAAAAAATAAAGTGGTAGGTGAATGCTCAGCAGCTCTGAGTACATCCTCGCTGAGCGTACCCTCACTGGTAGTAGCAGTCACCACCGTAAAGCTTTGATTGACCCCACGGCAAGTCAGTGGTATCCCAAAATAGCCCGGCAGCATCACACTACTGATACCCAGCACCACGTCCACCTCTATTCCATGCCTCTCAGCAATCGCTTTTTCTTCACACCCGCGTGCAAAAACAAACGGATCTCCACCCTTAAGACGCACCACATGGCCCATCTCTTTGGCATATTGCACAATCAGGTGATTGATCGTATCCTGCGACACACTAGACTTGCCTGCCCTTTTGCCCACAGGTATGTGCACCGCATCTGGCGCATAGCTCAAAAGCTCAGGATCCACCAGCGCATCATACAGGACTACATCAGCTTTTTGTAGAGCCTTCACACCTTTCACAGTGATCAGCTCAGGATCTCCGGGACCAGCGCCCACGAGCGTAAGTTTTGGTGTTTTCGTCATCACTTATGCTTTATAAAATTCGTTTACTACCAACTTGTCTTTAGCCTCTTTGCTTCGGAAATTATTGACCTGGGCAAAGAAATCATTGGCCTGACCAAGATATGCGGCTGCAAAAGCTTCGTCGGGCTCGTACTTATTGATCTGGAGTACTAACTCAGAGAAGGATTCGATCCCTTCAAACTCACCAGTCTCCACACAATGTTTCTGGAAGTCTTCTATGATACCAATGTGGGTATTGCATTGAATGTCTTTGCTGAGCAAAATAGCCTTGGCTCCAATGACAAACGTATTGTAGCTATAGTAGATAGCATCCGCCCACTTGCCCTCTGCCAGGGTTCTTTTACCACTAGCCAAGCGATCGCCGGCATCATTGAGGATAGTGCCCACCAAATCCATCATGACTCCTGCGCACTCTCCCACTCCAATTTCCGGCACAAAATCATCTACTTTGCCCCAATCCTGATAATCTTCATCACGAAGTGTTTTCACATCGGCAATGTGTTTCAGAATGTCATAGAAGTATCGTTTTCCCCTTCTTCTAAAGTAAGCGTTGAAATACTCCTCCTCAGTGGCATTTTCCTCATAGTCATTGAGCAAAGTCCTCACCGTATCCGGAATTCGCTTGGTAGGTATTTTGATAACCTTCTCAGCAATATTCCCTTTTCCATCCGGATCAAGCCCTCCACCTATCACCACCTGCATGGCGGGAGATACCTTGTCACCATTCTTGATGCTACTGCCATGGAAGCCAATATTGGCCACCATATGCTGGCCACAAGAGTTCATACATCCGCTTATTTTTATTTTAATCAAAGTTTCATCCACCAGGTGGGGAAACTCATCACGGATCAAATCTTCCAAAACAAGGGCCAGTGCAGTACTATTGGTCACCCCAAGGTTACAGGTGTCTGTACCCGGGCAGGCTGTCACATCCGCGAGGGTATCAAAGCCCGGAGCTGCATAATCCAACTCCTGCAAGGCCTGGTACACCGCGGGGATATTCTCCAGACGGATGTATTTGAGTAGCAACCCCTGGTTGAGGGTAAACCGAATGTCTTCAGCAGCATATGTTCGAGCTATGTCAGCCAGTTTTCTTGCCTTTGGTGATTTGATGTCTCCAAGAGGTATTCTCACTTTCACGGCGTAGAATCCTTCCTGCTTCTGCTCAAACACGTTGGTGAGAAACCATTCCTTATAAGCAGTATTGGGCTCAAAATCACCCACTCCCAAGATCGACTGATCCTCAGGCACTTTGGTGATCACCTTTTTGGTGTTGATCTTGTAGGTCTGATGCTTCAGAGATTTGCGCTCTTCTTCTATCAGTTTCATGAACCCTTCAAGACCGATCCCCTTGTTAGGCTCTATCAGATACTTCAGTCTCGCTTTGTGTCTTCGCTCCCGCTCTCCGTACCGATCAAACACCCGAAGGCCTGCTTCTATAAAAGGAATCAGTTCATCCTGAGGTAGGAAATCATAAGCCAACTGCCCCATAAATGACTGAGCACCAAGCCCACCACCTACAATCACTTCAAATCCGTAGGCGCCATTCTTGATCTTAGGAATAAACCCAAAATCATGGATATAAGTGAATGCCGCATCCGACTTAGAGGATGAAAAAGCAATTTTCACCTTTCTCCCCATTTCCTGACAAATGGGGTTTCTGAGGAAGTACTCAAATACCCCCTGAGCGTAGGGAGATACATCAAACGGCTCCTCGGGATCAATACCCGCATATGGAGAAGCCGTCACGTTGCGAACGGTATTACCACAAGCCTCCTTGGTGGTCACCCCTACGGACTCCAGAGCCTCCCACATTTCCGGTGTATCCTGCAGCCTCACAAAATGAAGTTGGATATTTTGTCTGGTAGTGAGGTGAAGGTTACCATTCGTATATTTTTCTGAAAGATTGGCCACCGTCTCCAGCTGATCCGGGGTGATTTTCCCAAACGGCAGCTTCAAACGAAACATCTGCACGCCTTGCTGACGCTGCCCATAAACTCCTCTGGCCAGACGAAAAGACTTGAAACGCTCCTCAGGTATTCTGCCAAGATTAAAATCCTGGATTTTATCCTTGAGCTCTTTGATGTCGGCTTTGGCCTCTTTGCTGATGTCTTTTGTGATCATTTTTTTGTTTTTTCTATAAAAAAAGCCCCTGAATGAAGTCTCCCGGGGCTTTAGTTACACAATGAAAATATTTTATTTATTTCTGGTGCTTCCCGGGATGTCATGTACAAATGCAGCATATGCAACACACGCATGCGCAGCAACAACATGACATTAGAAAGAATAAAGGGTTACAATTGAACTTAAAAGGCATTATGATAAAAGTTGTTGGATAAAAAGGTGCTGTATTTCAGTAAGGGATAGGGATCACTTACAACAACAGCAACAACAACTCATCGAATGTCTCGAGAGGTCAATTGACTTAAAAAAGAAGGTTGTTTGTAAATTCATGGTCAATTAATTCATATTTATTCCGGCAACCGCCAGAAACAGGAATTAGCACCTTAAACATTGCTTTCAGGTTGCTAGCGCTTCACAGAGCCCGTCTCTCCACGCTTCTTTATAAATCAATTATACGCTAATTGATGAGGCAAAGGTGAGTCACAAAACTGAGACTTCAAAACTTCCGAATCAAAATAACGATAACTTGTATTGAAAAATTCAATTTTTCAAAATTTTACGCTCATATTTCCAATTTTCGCAAATGAACCACTGGCATTTCCAGCATTTCACTTCCTTCGTTAATAAGCGCGCACCTCAGAGCCTTTCATGAAATTCATAAAGGCCTTATTTACCACCCGGTTTCCCCCAGGGGTAGGGTAATCACCCGTAAAGTACCAATCGCCAATATGGTTAGGGCATGCCTTGTGTAGGTTTTCTACTGTTTGATAGACTACTTCCAGTTCAGCTTTCATGCCTTTAGGCCGAACAATATTCGTAATCATGGCTGAAACTTCATCGTAAGTGAAAGGAGCATACAGTTCCTTCACAAAGTTGCGCTGATTTTTATCTCCCGTGCTGGCCAGACATTTTTCATATACCTCGTCCAACAGATACTCCTTATCATGCTTCTGAAGCAAGGCAAGCACCGCCCTGAAGGCCACAAAATCCTTCATCTTACTCATATCTATCCCATAGCAGTCCGGGAATCGTATCTGAGGAGCAGATGATACAATCACCACTTTTTTAGGCTCCAGCCTATCCAGCAGTGTCAGAATACTTTTCTCCAAAGTGGTACCCCTCACGATAGAATCATCGATTACCACGAGTGTATCTTTTCGCTTATTGATCACCTCATAGGTGGTGTCATATACGTGCGCCACCAGATCGTCTCTGTGCGCATCATCGGTAATGAAAGTTCGAAGTTTGGCATCCTTCAACACTAACTTCTCCACCCTTGGGCGAAAAGAAAGTAACTCTTCCAGTGAATCCGCACTGGGCTTCTGATCGAGTATAATATCCTTTCGCTGGGCAATGAGGTAATTATCAATACCTCTCAGGAGGCCCAAAAAGGAGGTTTCCGCTGTATTGGGGATGTACGAGAAAACTGCATTTTTCAGGTCAAAATTGACCGATTTGAGGACGCTCGGGATAAGTAGTTCTCCCAATTTCCGGCGCTCATTGTAGATATCAGGATCGGTACCTCTGGAAAAATAAATCCGCTCAAAAGAACAGGACTTTTTCACCCTTGGCTCAATAAACTTCACCTCCCTGTAGCTACCATCTTTCTCAATGATCAATGCATGACCCGGTGGTATTTCACGGATCTCATTGTAATTACATTCGAAGGTGGTTTTGATGGCTGGCTTCTCTGAAGCCACTACCACCACATCATCATCGGCATAGTAGTAGGCTGGTCGTATGCCATTGGGATCGCGCGCTACGAATGCTGCGCCATACCCCAGCATCCCCGTCATGGTGTATCCACCATCAAAGTCGCGACAGGACTTTTCAAGAATACGCTGCAGATCCAGTTCCTGCTCTATGATATCTGTGATTTCAATATTGGTTTTAGTCCCCCTGTATTTATTAAAAACTGCCTGATTGGCTTCATCCAAAAAGTGGCCAATTTTCTCCATCACAGTGACGGTATCCACCATTTCCTTAGGGTGCTGCCCCAAAGAGACCAGCTTGTCAAAAAGCTCGTCCACGTTAGTCATGTTGAAGTTGCCGGCCATCACCAGGTTTCGACTTCTCCAGTTATTTTGTCTTAAAAAAGGATGGCAGCTTTCGATCCCGTTCTTTCCATGTGTACCATACCTCAGGTGACCCAGCCATACTTCACCGGTGAAAGCATAATTATCTTTCATCCATTGAGCATCGTAGAAGCTGTCGCCTCCTTCCTTCTTTGCTTTATTATATTTTCTGCTGATTTTGCCGAATATGTCCTCGATCGGCTGCTGATTGGTGGTGCGGTATCTGCTGATGTATCTGGTGCCGGGCGGCATATCCAGTTTGATGTTGGCTACTCCTACGCCATCCTGCCCCCTATTGTGCTGCTTTTGCATGAGCAGGTACATCTTTTTTGCTGCAAACGCCGGAGATCCGTATTTATCAATGTAATACTGGAGGGGCTTTCTGAGGCGAAGTACAGCTACTCCACATTCGTGTTTGATAGGGTCGCTCATGGTTAGTTACCAATCAAGGAATTTAATAATTTCTGCAATGTTATTCAATATTTCCGGCCTAAAGAAAAACCACAACAAACCGGAGGTGAAAATAGTTGCAATTATCCGCTGACTGACAGGGATTCCTACCTGAAGGTCGCTTATTTCTTGTTTAAGAAAAAAGAAATAAGGGATTTTCAGATAAAAGAAAAGGGAGAAAATAACACTCAAAATCGCTACGATCAAATAAGTAAGCATCACCGGATCACCCACCTGCTGATACCAGTCCCACATCACTGTAAACAGGTAAAATTTAGCAGTGAACCCTACTGTGGGTGGAAGGCCGATCAAAGCGATCATCACTACTACCATCAACCCACCCATATAAGCCTCGGTTTTTGAAAGTCCCGAGAAATGATTGATCTCTGTTTTGCCATGAATTTCGAAAACGGAAACCAGATAAAATACAGCTACATTCATCATGGCATAAACCACCGCATACCAGGCAAAGGCCACCGCACCATTTTCAAACGGAATGAGCAAGGTCACTAAAATAAATCCCGAATGAGCAATGGCCCCGTACGCAATCATCCGCTTAACATTGGTCTGCCCCAAAGCGCCAAGTGTGCCAAGAACGATTGTGAAGATGCCAATCACGGAAATGGTAACGTACAGCCAGTAAAGTTCCTGAACCCCCACAGTCATGAGGATTCGGTGAAGCAACACAAACCCACCCAACTTTGGAACTACTGAAAGTACCATTACGGCATCAGTTGGTGCTTCCTGATAGGCAGAGGGCACCCAAATGTGAAATGGAACTGCACTCACCTTGAAGAGTATTCCGCCAATGAAAAGTAAAATTCCCACGTTCAGGAGCACCGGATCTCCCGTCAGGTGAAGATCCATTTCAGAAAGCGACAGAGTCCCCGTAAAACCGTAAATAAGTGACATTCCGTAAAGCGCCAGTGCAGACGTGACGCCCCCAAAAATGAGGTATTTCATTCCAGCCTCAAAAGCTCCCTTCCTAAAATTGAAATTGGTGAGCATGTAGGCCGAAAACGATGTAAGCTCTACCGCCAGATAGATCACCAGGAGGTGATTGACAGAGAGCATCAGAGTACTACCTAATATCAGAGAAAGAATCAGAAAATAATACTCAGACCGGTGCCTTTCGGCTGTAGGAAAAAACACAATCCACAGTGAGGTCACGCCAAACAAAAGTTTCATGATTTGCCCCATTGAATCAGTCACCAGCGTTTGGTCAAATAAAAATCCAGAAACACCATCTACCTGAACCAACCACATGGCCACCAAGATGACCACCACGTAGATCACCCGACTCACCAGAGTTTGCTTCCATACAAGACCGGCCATCAACAGAATAAGGGCACCTGCAGCCAGCGAAATTTCAAAACTCAGGCCTCCGAGACTGTCTAAAATATTGGTGAGCTGATTGGTGAGCATGGTCTATTTATTTAGGAAATAGTGCCCCTGATCCAGCACACGCTCTACAAAAAACTGAATGGAATTGTCGATGGGATCAAGAATCAGTGAAGGAAACACCCCGAAGAGCACTACCAATACTGCCAGCGGAGCCAGCATCAACCATTCCCGAATAGTGAGATCCCGCATTAAAGACTCCCATTCGCGCTCCCTGGTCCAGAACTTACCAAAAAACATCCGCTGAAGGGTCCACAGATAATACCCGGCTGAAATGATAATCCCGAGCACGGCCACCATACCTATCCATCTCGGGAATATGCCCGTGAGCGACTCTGTGCCGATGGCCCCCATAAGTACCAAAACTTCTCCAACAAATCCGGAGAGTCCAGGCAGCCCCAAAGAGGCAAAAAAGAATAAAACCACGAAAAAGGTATATTGAGGCATTTTACTCGCTAGGCCACTCAGGTTTTCAATTTGCCGATCATGGGTGCGGTCATAGATCACCCCTACTATCAGGAACAATGCTCCGGAAATAAAGCCGTGGGATACCATCTGAAACAATGAACCGGAAACGCCTTCGCTGGTGATCGCTGCCAGACCAAGCAGGACAAACCCCATGTGGGAGACGGAAGAATAGGCAATCAATTTTTTAATGTCATTCTGAGCCATGGCCACCAGGCCACCATAGATAATAGAGATCAACCCAATGACGGCCACTGGATAAGCCATGGAGATTGCTGCATCCGGGAAAATGGCATAACAAATCCTAAAAAGACCATACCCTCCTACTTTCAAGAGCACCCCTGCCAGGAGTACAGAAATGGCCGTTGGTGCCTCCACGTGGGCATCCGGTAGCCATGTATGGAAAGGCACGGCGGGCAGTTTGATCATAAACCCGACAAGCAACAGGATAAAAGCCACAGACCTCAGAGGCATTCCCCAGAGCACATATCCACTTTCCGGGGACAGCAGTGTATTACTCAGATAAACACCGTCCATCATCTGGATCAGACTAAAAGTATTCGTTTGTGCGCCGGCACCATCTATACTCCCTACTGACAGGTACAGACCGATCATCACGATGAGGATAAACAACGAACCCAGAAGGGTATATAAGAAAAATTTGATTGAAGCGTAAGACCTCCTCGGCCCTCCCCATATCCCGATGAGGAAAAACATAGGGAGCAACATGAATTCAAAGAAGACATAGAAAAGGAAAAAGTCGAGTGAAGCGAAGCACCCGATCAAACTCCCGCTCAAAATGAGATAAAGCATGAAATATCCCTTCACTTTGGTAGTCAGCTTCCAGGAGGAAACCACACCGATCACCAGCAAAATGGTGCTCATCACAATGAGCGGCATGCTGATGCCATCCACGCCCACCGAATAGTCCACCTGAAGGGATCCATAATTGCCCAACTGAAGTGAAAACCAGGGTGCCAACTCTACATACTGGAAAGCATCCGCCCAGGCCTTTGGCTGAATGGAGCCATCAAATCCAAAAAACAGGATCAGGCCAAAAACCAACTGTACCAAGGTGGCTCCCAATGCAATCCATCGAATGGCCTGACGCGAAGAAGCCGGCAAGACCCCCACCACAAAAGCGGCTGCCAACGGCAAAAAAATCATCCAACTAAGCAGGTAGTTCATCATATTTTCTACTTAACTAATATTGAGACCACAGCACAAGCAGCAACAGCAGGAGCATCATCCAGATAAGCTGATTCTGAACCTTGCCCGATTGTATTTTGCTAAACATTCCCCCCACACCTCTGGATAGCCAGGCTACGAAATTAACCAGTCCATCCACAACTTCACGATCGATCACGGCCAAAGCTTTACTAAAAACCACAGTGGACACTCCCGCTGCATTAACTAACCAATCAATCACTTTCCGATCAAAAACACGGGCTGCCCCCGCCATCCTTATATAATTCTTTGACAAACCTTCGTAAACTCTTTCCAGATACCATCCCTCAAAGATCAATCGGCTGTACCACTTCGTTGGCACCTGAGCCATCTGATAGCTCAAAGTGCGCATTGACCCGGGTCTGAAGAAAATGTAGCTGATCGCCAAACCGCCAATGGCCAGCGCTATGGATAATATCATGGTCCAAATCTGGATGCTTCCATGTCCATGACCGACAGTGTCTCCAAACACAAAAGAACCCAGCCACCAACCATTGGCATCCAGTGGATTGAGTGCATTGGCCAGCCAAAGTGCTCCCGCTGACAAAACGATCAACGGAACCTTCACCAGACCCAGTGGCTCCATTTGAGGGAGCTTTTCAATGGCAGTACGGGGATTGCCATAAAAAACCAAAAGGATTTGCCGCCCAATATAGATGGGCGTAAGCAGTGCAGTAATAAATGCCAGATCTGACACCAGATAAGCCAGCCAGTACCCCTGGGTAGAATGCCCTGTCGCCCAGAGCCAGACCTCAGACAAAATACCTTCTTTTGACAGAAAACCTGAAAACAATGGGAGTCCTGAGAGTGCGAGCCCACAGATGATAAAAGCGATGTGCGTAAAAGGCAACACTTTTCTTAACCCACCCATCATTCGCATGTCCTGAGCATCAAAGGTGGAATCGTCATGCTTAAGGGTGTGGAGGTAATGAATAACCGCACCAGCCGCCAGAAACAGCCCCGCCTTAAAAAAAGCATGGGTCCAGAGGTGAAAAAGAGATGACTCATGAGCTCCTGCTCCAATGCCCATCACCATATAGCCAAGCTGTGAGATGGTAGAATAAGCCAATACTTTCTTGATATCATGCTGGGTGAGTGCGGAAACTGCCGCCATAAATGCCGTCACTGCACCAATGACAGCCGTAGCATTCAGCACCATTGGAGACAAAAACGGCACCACACGAATCAGCAGATAAACACCAGCCGCCACCATAGTGGCAGCATGGATCAGCGCCGACACTGGCGTTGGGCCGGCCATCGCTTTTGGCAACCACCCCGAAAATGGAAACTGCGCAGATTTACCCAGCGCACCAATCATCAGACCAAAGCCTGCCAGATTTACCAGCAACGAGGAATTTCCTCCGGTCAGAGAAGACAAAAATGGCTGATTGAGTTCCGTAATCATTAAAATCACACCGATCAGCAGGCCTGCATCGGCCACCCGGTTGATCATAAAAGCTTTCCTGGCTGCAACGGCTTTCTCTTTATCCTCAAACCAGAACCCAATCAGCAGGTAAGAGGAAAAACCAACCAGTTCCCAAAAGATGAAAATGACAAGAAAATGATCTGCTGCCAGCAGCCCAATCATCGAAGAAGTGAAAAAGCCGAGTTTGCCAAAATACCGATGAATGGCCCGGTCATGACTGAGATAATGCGCAGAGAAAAGATGCACCAGCAGGGACACCAGGTAGACCAACCCAATCAGCACCGCACTGATCCTGTCTATGGCCCACCCAAGTTCATATCCGGGAAGCCACTCCCACCGAACCATAACGCTGGCTTCATAACTCTGATAAATTAAAAAACCAGCCATTACCGCTCCAGGCAGCATGCCTATCAGAGAAAGTCTGCCAGCATTCTTTGAGCCTGAAAGGTAAGTAATGATTCCACCCAAGAGGGGAAAAATAAGAACAAGCGCTATGTAGATGGCTGAGGTTGTCATTAGTTCTCCAGCGTATTTAGATCATCCAGATCAGACGAATCATAGGTTTTGTAGATATTGAGCAGGATAGCCAGGGCAATGGCTGCCTCTGCGGCAGCAATCACCACGGAAAAGATGGCAAAAACCTGCCCGTTCAGGTCTGGGTCAAACTTTGAGAAGGCCACCAGATTCAGGTTGGCTGCATTCAGCATCAGCTCTATTCCGATCAACACGAAAACAGCATTCTTTTTGATCAACACAATGAGCAGCCCACTGCACAGTAAGAAAGCCGATAGGATCAAATAATAGGTTAAAGGAATCTGAGTCATGCGTTTCCTGATTTTTTAGCCAGAAATGCCGCCCCCACCAGTGCTCCCAAAAGCAAGAATGCGATCACCTCAAAGGCAATCAAATGATCTGTGAGGAAGAGAACACCGATTTTCCTTACCTGATCCATATCCGAAACTTCAGCATTCGGCCATGTCAGCCCAGAGCTCAATGTCCATTTGGTCAACAACAAAAAGAAAACGGCGCATACAGTACCGCCCAGCACCACACTTCGGTGTTGGGTAAACACACCCTCATCACTTACTCGCTTGGTGAGCATAATTCCGAAAATAAGCAGTACAATGACCCCCCCGGCATAAATCATGATCTGCACCACCGCCATCAATTCCGCATGAAGCAGCACATAAGTAGCCGCCAGTCCCAACAATGAAATCACGAAAGCAAACGCCGCCCGAATGATGTTTTTGGTAAACAGGAGGTACAGGACGGGCACTACAATCATTAGTCCGAAAAACGCTGTAAATACATCACTTATCCCCATCGTCATCTTTTGGTTTCTTAGGAATCATCGGCCTGGGCTTAAACTTGGGCTTGTTCTCTGGCTTGTCAGTCTCGCCACCGGCGGCTTTGGGTTTCAATACTGGCTTCATCGCAGGTTTTTTCATGACCGGCCGAGGCTTTTCTGTCTCCGCTGGCTTAGTGGACTGCTCCTCATTAGCGGCAGGTTTTGGCTTCATGACCGGCTTTGCGCCAGCTGGTTTAGGTGCCATAGGTTTAGGGCGCATCACAGCTTTGGCTTTCACAGGCTCACGCTCAGAGTCCCCTTTCGCAGCAGCCTTGGCTGCCGCCTTTTTCTCCTCAAACTCTGCCAGTTCTTTTCGCTTCTGCGCGATCTCCGCCAGACTCATCTCAGCAAATGAGTACACATGATCATTCACATCAAACTCACTGAAATCATAAACCTTGGTCATGGTGAGACACTCCGTAGGACATACAGTCGTGCATAGGCCGCAAAAGCAGCATTTGGACATGTCTATGTCAAATTTCGCGGCGTGAATCCGTTTGGGTGTACCATCTGAGGTCATCCCAAAAGTCTCAGGAGCCAATATGGGGTCTATCTCGATACAATCTACCGGGCATACTTTGGCACACTTATCACATACAATACAGTCATCGATCTCATTATGCAGCCGATAGCGGGCATTGTCGGGCACAGGTAAAGACTCATAAGGATACTCCAGTGTCACGATCCCTTTGTCCGCATCAAAATACTTTTCATCGGCTACCCCTATGGGGGTTCTTGATTTTCTGGCATCCGCCAAATAGCCAAAAGTGAGCTTTAAGCCCTCACTCATGGTGCTAAATGCCTCTTTGATATTTTTAAAGTATCCACTCATAACATCCACAGTTTCCAAATGCCAACCACAAACAACAACAGAATAGCTGCCGGAGTTAAATATTTCCAAGATAATGACATCAACTGATCTACCCTTAGTCTGGGATAAGTCCATCGAATCATCATCTGCAGAAAAATGAAGAAAGTACCCTTACTTACCAGCCAAAATGCACCCCATACAGGGCCTGTAGTCCAGTCGGCCAGCTTTAGGACACCCATATTGGGCAAAGGTGTGTTCCAGCCACCAAAAAAAAGAATGGCCGCCAGAAAAGATACCAATAGCATCATGGCATATTCGGATAGCATGAATATACCCCAGCGAAAGCCACTATACTCAGTGTGATAGCCCCCGATCAGCTCAGACTCTGCCTCCGGCAGGTCAAAAGGCACCCTATTGGACTCCGCTAATCCTGAAATGAAAAAGATCAAAAACACTACCCACATAAAAGGCATGGTGAAGACGTTCCAGCTAAGAAAGCCACCAATACCGGTCACCTCCAAAGATGATATGCCCAGGAAGTAACGCGGAGCTTCTCCCAAAATACCCTGCTGCTGTGTAATGCTTTGGAGGTCCATGGTCTGCGCATACATCACCACAGCCAGCACCGACAGTCCGAGTGGTATCTCATAGGAAACAATCTGTGCTGCTGAGCGCATGGCGCCGTATAGGGAATACTTATTATTAGAACCCCAGCCAGCCATCAAAATCCCCAGAACATCTATGGAAACGATAGCCAGAAGGTAAAACACCCCTACCGAAAAGGCGGGAGGAAAGGCCTCAGTAGTCAAAGGGAGTGCCGCAAAACCTCCAAAAATAGAAGCAAATATGAGGATGGGCGCGAAAAGAAATAATGCTTTGTCAGCTGCCTTTGGCCGAATGTCTTCCTTCTGCAACATTTTCAACAGATCAGCTACTGTTTGAAACAAGCCCTTTGGGCCCACCTCCATCGGACCGAGGCGGTTTTGTACGAACGCAGCGATCTTGCGCTCACCGTACACGCCCACCACGACAAACCCCAATAAAAACGGCAAAAAGAATAAAAAAGTGATCATTAGCCCTAAAACATCGGTCTTTCTAAAAATGTTAGCGGCTAAGTTAAACGAAGACACTGACAAGCAGAAAAGTTTGCCTATTTCTCATCAAAGGACACCTCTCATTGGAAAATCATTAATATGAAATATGGATGTTCCTCAATCTTTGCAAGAATTAAAAAAAGAAATAAAATTATGCGATATCTTCCTTTTAAAATATAATATTCTGATTTTAATGATTAATTTTGTTCTGTTGTTATATAAAAACTGGAATTTACAGAACCATAAAACAGCAAAAATATGAAGAGGATATTAATGTTTTTTTTGGCCGTTACTGCAAGTACTGCACTACTGGCCCAGTCAGGAGATGAAGAGATGTTTCACTTCAGAGCCATGGAAGATAAACTGGATGATTCTGCCATTGATTTGGCATTCATCAGGGGTCACTTCATGGGAGAGGAAGTAGCTAAGAAACTTTACTTGCTCCGTGAGCGATACACCTGGGTAGAAGAAGAATCTTCGACCAACCCTACACCAAAAACCTATATAGATAAGCCTGCTATCTATAATTCGGTGAAGAAACTGGAGCGCTACTACAAAAAAGGAATCAAGAAAGGATATATCAAAGAGGAGATGGCCATTGCCGAGTTTCAACAAATTCTGGACATAGCCATCTTCATCAGAAACCAACAAACTGCGGAGTTTGAAGACTTATTGGGCCAACTCAAGGAAGATGAGCAAATTGTGGGGATGTACACTAAAAAAGTCCTTTTAAGCTATTAAATAAAAGATTTCTCCAATTTAGTCATGAGAGCCAGCGTTTGCGCTGGCTTTTTTATTGTCCTTTTTGGTAACTTCCGCATATTATGGCGCACCCAATTATCATCATGGGAGTATCCGGCAGCGGCAAGACGACCATCGGCCACATGGTCGCTGATCGACTCGGTAAGACTTTTCTGGATGCAGATGATTTCCATCCGGAAGAGAACAAAACCAAAATGGCCAGTGGCATACCTCTCAATGACGATGACAGACTCCCTTGGCTTCAGACACTGAAAGAGCAACTCATATCTACTCCTGGCGTGGTGCTGGCTTGCTCAGCCCTGAAGGCCAGCTATCGTTTCATTCTGGATCCCAACCACGCCTATTCCTGGATTTATCTGGATGGTAGCAAGGAACTGATCTTTGAAAGACTTAAAAAGCGTGCAGGCCATTACATGAAAGAAAACCTCCTTGACAGTCAATTTGAGACCCTCGAAGTACCTGACGATGCACTGAAGGTCAGCATTGATCAGCATCCGGATGAAATCGTTTCAGTCATTCTCAAATCATTGAAACCGTAGACTACTTTTTGATGATCCTGCGTATGAGGTGAAAGGATTCTCCTTTGATTTCCAAAAGGTAAATCCCGGCGGGCCACTCGTTATGGATTTCCATTTTATGGCTACTCAAAATAAGCTGACCGCTCATATCGTAGACCATTACCGATCTAAACCCACCCTTTAAATCATTAGGAATTTTGATGCTGAACTGATCCATAACAGGATTTGGTACAATCATAATCTCAGGCCATTCGGTTAGGCCCAGGACCACAAACGGATCTGACCAAACGGAACAGCCTGCGTCACCTACCGTGAGCGCTACCTCATAAGTACCGGCTCCATACACCACAGAGGGGCCGGTTTCTCCTGCCATAAGCTCACCATCGAGGTACCAGCAAATGTCTGCATCTGTCTCTGCAATTTGCAGGTGACCATCCACTAAATTGATCACAGGCTTTTCCGGAAGCTCATATTGATAGCCTACTGTGATTTCCTGAGAAAACTCACAGCCATTGCCATCAAACACCCTCACCTCGTAGCTACCAGCTTCATCCTTCTCCAGGACCTCACCGGACAACTGCTCTTCGCCTGCCCAAAACGTATAAGCCCCTGACCCGCCAGCTCCTGTCATAGTCAGCTGACCTGAGGAATTTTTGGCACACAAAAACCCAGTAGTCTCATAGGTGAAGTACAGCGAGTCCGGCTGATCAATCGTCAAGAAGTATTGCAACTCGCATTCATTTTCATCTTTGATCGTCAGAAGGTGATCACCCGAGCCAAGAGAAAAGGTGGAGGTATTGGTGAACCCCATTTCGTCTATCTGATAACTGAGCGCTCCACTCCCACCCGAGGCCTCTGCATCTACGGTTCCTTCGCCTCCAAAACAGTTAGCGTCAGTGACCACTACCTCTACAGCAAGCGGCTCTGGGGAGAGGACTTCAAAGTCTTCTGTCAGAATACATTCATTATCTGTGCCCTCCAGCGAAACCGTATGTATCCCTGCGGATAAGCCCGAAGCATTGTTGCCAGATAACGACTGGCCATCCACACTAAACTGGTAGGCACCTCCGCCCGAAACTGTAAAGGTGGCTGAACCATCAGCAGCAGCATGACAGGAAGTAGGTTGCACACTTTTATTTAGCACCCTGCTCTCAATAGTCAGTGACTCACTGTAAGCCCTGTCTAATTCATCTTTGACAGTGACCGTATATGCACCCGCTGCCAGGTCGCCAAACTCACCATCAGACACAAACGTCTCACCATCCAGGCTAAAGGTATAATTCTGAGTACCACTGGTTTGGACGGTTATCATACCGTCATTGGTATTGGGGCAGGTGTATGGCGTGGCTTCCATTTTCACAAAGGCCTCAAGTCGAATATTATCGATATAAAGGTTATTTCCGTACCCGTTGGTCGTTCTAAATGCTACCTCCGTACCTTCCAGATTTTCGGGCACAGTAAACTCCAGCGATACGGACTTCCATTGCCCTGAGGTGGGCGAAAAGGAACCTGTCTGTGCAGGCTTGGTAGCCAGTCCGACGCCCGATTTATCCCACAGACTCACCCAGTCGGCCTCACAGCTACCCCGATACAAAACAGCCATGCGGTCGAAATAAGTATCATCATAATAGGTATAGGCATAGTCGAAAGTAAGGCGATAATCCCGGGAGAAGGAATTATCAACCAGCGGCAAAACCAGATAATCCTCTGCTCCCACTGCTCCATATTCATAGAAATTCACAAAAACACTCTTTTGGCCCTCTGACGAAATCCCCGAAATCTGTTCAAAGGTCTTCTGTCCGTCTTCATTGATCACTTCCAGGTCAATTCCGGAGCCTTCAAATCTGGCCACCTTAGAGATCAATATAGTCTGAGGAACAGCGGCCACCAACACCTGATCTTCCATGAGAAGTGTGTCCTTATTTCCCCCTGTACCAGACACAATAAGCTGTACGTCAAATACCCCTCCGGTTTCGTAAAGTACCTCTGGGTTTTGAGCCGTGGAGGTTTCCGGAATCCCTCCTTCAAAATACCAACTCCAGCTGGTCGCATTGAGTGACCGGTCGTAAAAAGTGATGGATGTGCCGGCGCAAGCTTCCGAGAGATTTTGAGTGAAGTCTGCGGAAACAATTTTCTTATACAAGTAAGATCGATAGGCATCATAGGCCTGATCCATCCTTGAATACTGCCCATCCGTAAAGACATCCCGACAAAACTTGAGGGAGTAAGACATGATATTTCTGGGATCCGGCGTGAAAAGATCGTTATTGGCGTCCACGCTCGTGCCGGTATAGGTACAACTCGCATTCACATTGGATCCGCCCAACTGAGGATCTGCGGGTGTATCACAAAGCTCGTCTCCGGCAGTCTCACAGTTGACGCGTGCCACCAGCTCATCGGTAAGTTGGCTATTGGAACTGCCATGGGTATGATACAGGGTAAAATAATGGCCTATTTCATGCGGGAGTGTACTCCCATTGACTGCACAACTATTGTCCATAAGTACACGGTCTGGCCCACCGGGGAAATAGGCATATCCGCAATAGCTACCACCCTGACTATCTCCTACCGAGTTGGCAAAATAGATATTGATGGTTTTGGCCACATCGTACTTTGCACCCATAGCCACTTCATCATCTGTATTGAAATCGAAATATTCGGAATTATGAATCTCGGTGATTCCAGCTAAAAAAAATGCCAGATTAGCGTGACTATAATAGTCATTCAGCACGTCCATAGCATCATTGAGTTCCTGTTCGGTCATGCCTCCTGTACCGTCTGTCCTTCTGATCAGGTGGGCAGAAATGGCTACATTTTGCACAGGCACATCGGCCATTCGGCCGCCCGACCTCACATCCGGATGAAAATCCCTGAGCAGCTCAAGCTGTCGCTGGGTAACTACAGTAGCACAGGGCTGTAGCTGGGCATGAAGCTGGCAGGCAGCAGTGAAAGCAAAAAAGAAAAGAATTTTTTTCATATCTAACCTGGCAACCAGCCTACCACCATCCCTTCCAGTCGGAAAGAAAGCGGCTCTGCAAGCCCATCTATTGACACATCGTTTAATACTACATTTACCCGATAGGTGACACCCTTGAGGTATAGATCAAGATCTTCCTGACTCAGGGTAATATAAACCACCCCAGTAGTAGCCGGCACACGTTGAAGCTCCCTGGGTTTCACGGAGGGCATCACGTCATTGCAAAGCATGGAAGAAATGTCCTGATCAAATGCTCTGTACTCCACCGACAGACCATCCTCCCCCACTCGGAAAGTATTTTCCCGCCCAAGGGGAAGCGCCCTATCATCAACAAAAACCCTCAGATATCCCGTTCCTGACTGGTTGAGCACAAAAATCTGAAGATGACCACAGGAAACTGTAGCCCCGGTAAATGGCCCAAAATTCTCCAAAGGCTGCTGAGAGGGCGGGGGTGTGCAGGCACAGGCCAAAAACCAGATGAAGGCAATGAGGGGCTTTTTCATAGGTGCACCAAATTTAGCGGAATAGGGTTTAGTGGCATGACTAGACCATTACACTTTCTGTCTGTACACTGGCAGGAAGTTCAACGACAAATTCGGTGCCCACATTTTCCTGGCTTTGTACATAGATGCGACCATTATTGACCTCTATGAACTCATGAACAAGCTGCAATCCCAATCCCAGCCCCTTTTCACCCGCAGTACCATAGGTACTCTTGTCATCTTCCAGCATAAAAATATTCTCAACCTTCTCCTCCGTCATACCCACACCTGTATCCACGACGCGGATCTCCACCATTTGATCCTTAACCTTGGCAGTAAGCTCCACCTTGCCACCTCTGGGAGTGAATTTCAAAGCATTATTGACCAGATTTCTCAAAATAGTCATGGTGGTATTTCGATCCGCCCAAAGTGAAATATCCGGATCAATATCCGCAGACAAAGCGATCCCTTTTCCCCTGGCCATGTTACCCAGTGTGGCCACCAGCTCCTCGGCCATCTCTTTGAGGTTGAGCGCTTCAGGCGCATAAGAAAACTGCCCCTGTTGTTTCATCGCCCAGCTGAGCAGGTTATCCAGCAGGTTGGATAACTCGTCCACTGACTTGTCAATGTCATCAGCCACTTCCAGAAGCTGATCCGGCTCTCTGGAGGCCACAAAGTATTTGATCAGCGAACTGATCCCATGAAAAGAATTGATCGGCCCTCGGAGATCATGAGAAATGATTGAAAAAAACTTATCCTTGGTTTCATTGAGTGTCTCCAATACACGTTTTTGTTCCTCCAGCACTACATTGATTCGCGCCTTCGATCGGTAATAACTGAAGCTGACATAGGCCAGAATGGTCAGGATGATTGCAATCAATGTGGCGGTGGTGACGATGATCTGATGATTTTTCTGCTCAGCCTTCAGTAAGTCCACCTCCGCCTGTTTCTTCGCCAGCTCAAAGGCCCCTTCCAAGTTCTCGATTCTGTTATAGATTTCATCGTTGGAGATACTGTCTTTCAGGGCAACATACTCCTGATGGTACCTATAAGCGGATTCATAATCAGCGCTCATCGCATAGATATCTGCCAATCTCAAGCTATTGTCTCTGATCTCAGCTTTTAGTCCATATCGCCTGGAAATAGACATACTCGAATCTGCAAATTCCTTAGCGTCACGAAGCAGTCCCTTTCGCTGATAAATCTCCGCCATGTAAGTGAGAAAAATGGCGCTTCCATAGTGATCTTCCAGCTTTTCCAGCTCCCGGATTGAGGCTCTCACATTCCGCTCCGCCTGCTCAAGGTCTCCCTGCTGCGCCTGTACCAGACCAATATTCCCCAAATTATAAGCAAGCCCCGACCGATCACCACCCATTCGCTCATAGATCCGCTTCGACTCCTGAAAACAGACCAATGCCGAGTCGTACATATTAGACATATAATACTCATCGCCCATATTGAGTAAAATGGTAGCCAGTAAAACACTGTCCTGAGAGGTGAGTTGACCGAGCGCCTCCTTATAATAGAGAAGAGAATTGTTATGGTTTCCCAAAATGGAATAAACATCCGCCAAGGCCGTGTTGGCTCCAGCCTCCCCTTTGATATACCCCGACTTCTCTGCATAGTCCAACGCTTTGAAAAGAGAGTATATAGCCACATCAAAGTCACCCATGAGCCGATAGGCCTGGCCCTGATTTAAATAAGCATGATGCAGAAACTTGAGATCCTGTATCTCTCTGGCCTCCTCCATGAGGAGGTCAGCAAATTTCAGTTTCTTTTGGGGGTCTGTTTGATTATTGGCGATCAGGGTAAGAATTCTCAGACGAGCAGTGTCTTGCCGAGGAAATCTATCAGCTACCTCGATAAGGCTATCAGCCACCGACTGATCCTGACCAATGCCCAAAAAGGGCAATAATGAAAGGAATGTTGCTAGTAGAATATGATAGCCTTCTCGATTCATCATATATGAAGGTAACTACTTTCGATCAAAATAGGCTTTCTCCAATCCATTTTAGCTTATCGGTAACGGTAGCCTCACAATAAAGGTGGTGCCCATGCTCTCTGCCGTTTCCACATCAATACTTCCCCCATTTATCTCCACAAACTCATGTACCAACTGTAAGCCCAGGCCGAGCCCCTTCTCCCCGGCCGTCCCATAGGTACTTTTCTTATCGTGAAATTTAAACAAAGTATCCAGTTTACTCTTGGGAATCCCCACCCCGGAGTCCGCAATACGAATCACCGCGAGTCCATTCACAGTCTTGGCGGATATCCTTACCTGACCCTTTTCCGGGGTGAATTTCAGTGCATTGTTCACCAGATTTCGAAGAATGGTCATGGTCATGTTTTTATCTGCCCATACTTCCAGGTTCTCCTCCACTCTGGTTGAAAGCTCCACATTTTTTGCCTTGGCCATGTTGCCAAGTGTTTTAACAATCTCTTCAGCCATTTCTCCCAGACTGAGCCTTTCGGGATTGTTTGGAAAATGTCCCTGCTGCTGCATGGCCCATGTAAGAAGGTTGTCCAGCAGATTGGATAAGCGCTCCACGGATTCGTCTATGTCATCGGCGATCACCATCAGTTGATCAGTTTCTTTGGTTTGCACCAAAAACTTGATCATTCTGCTAATCCCGAAAAATGAACTGACAGGGCCCCGGAGGTCATGGGAGATAATGGAAAAGAACTTATCCTTGGTCTGGTTGAGTGATTCCAGTTCGCGATTAATCCTGGATTTGGTCTGATAATACTTGTAAATAATCCCGGCCAGCACCACCAACACCAGCGCAAAAGCCCCAATGGCGAGCATGATCAGTTGTTGGATTCTCTTCTCTGCTGTGAGTACATCCACTTCAGCCTGTTTTTGACCTACCTCATACCTGGTACGCATATCCGCCAGGTTCTGGATCATGGCCAGATTGCGAATGCTGTCTCGATAGACAATGTGCTGTTGGTAAAACTGCAGGGCTTTTTCAAAATCACCTACATGAGTATAAAATTCACTCATTTTCAAACTCCCATCGCTAATCTGCTCCTTGAGCCCACGCTGATGTGCCAGTGCCAGTGCTTCTTCCACCAGATCCCTCGCCTGATCGATTCGATTCTTTTGAAAATAAACATCCGCCAGATGAAACTGATAAGTGGTAATCGTACCGGCATCATTTCCCATCGACGATTTGTATTCCAAAGCATTAGATAGTTGCTCTTCCGCCAAATCGAGGTTACCAAGGCGAGCATTCACCATACCAATATTGCCAGTAATTACCTTGGTGAGGTATTCTCTTTTGAGTTCCTGAGCAAAAAATTCCGCTTTTTGGTAGTACTTCAGCGAAGAGTCGAGATAATCATTGTTGTAGTATCCTTCTGCGAGATTGTTATAAGCAATAACCTGCCTTATGGAGTCCTGATAATCTCCGGTTTCGTATTGCCCGATACACAAGCTGAAATAATGGGCAAGTTTTTCAACGTCTCCTATTTTACCGTAGAGCGTACCGATAAGGCTGTTGACCATCGCTACATCCTTTTTGGTGAGATGGTCACCAATCCGGAGGGCCTCAAAAAGATATTCCAGTGCTGACTCATAGCTACCTTGAGATTTATAAGCCTGACCCAAATACACGTTGGCCCAAAACTTATTGGAATGATCAGTCTCATGAGCCTCCTGCAGCAGCCTGTTGCCATAGAAAATGGTAGAATCGTCGTTATTGACCGAATGCAGCAAAATGGACTTGAGCACCTTGATTTTTTCCTCATAATCCATATTTTGGAGGCTTATTCCCTTCAGGCTATCGAGTTTATCACTAGCCCCCACACTCGGACTCAAAAGGAGTGTCAATAACAATAGTAAAGTGTATCTTGTTGTCATTCAGCTGGAAAGATAACAAGCAGGTGGTAAAAAACCACCTGCCAAAAAAATGTTCAGGCCCGTTCTGATTGCTATCCCGGAGGACACTCGGGATCACAGTATTTCAGATCAGGATCTACAGAAATGGCAGCGGTCTCTCCGGCCGGGATCACGTTGATCGTATACTTCGTCTGCGCTCCTTTGTTAGCATTGGATTTTACTTTACCCGTCTTCTCCTTCTTATCTCCTATGAGGGGAGTGTCAATGATCTCATCATTGTCCAGATCCACCGTAATATCATCGATGCTACTATCGTATGCCACCCAGGTAATCTGCGAATTCTTACCCAAAACGGATTGCGGGGATTTGGCTGAGACAATTCCCCAATTGTCCTTGTCTGTGCTCCACCAGAGCTCCTTTTTCTGATAGGTCAGATAAATTTTAATCTTCTTAGCCATTAGTTATGTTGGTTAGCGGTTAGAAAAAATTAGTTAAGCGTAATTACCTTCAATATATCAAATGATACACTTTCTGTGGCACATCATCCGCAAAAACCGTCACTTGAGTTACAAAAAACCAATGTCACAACCCCGCCAACCCTACTTTTCTACAAATAATGGCAAACTCACCATGAAGGTGGTTCCCTTTCCAGTTTCGCTCTCCACTTCGATGCTACCACCGTTCATTTCGATAAATTCATGCACCAACTGCAACCCAAGTCCAAGTCCTTTTTCTCCTGAAGTGCCATAGGTACTTTTCTTATCCTGAAGCCTAAACAGGCTGTCCATCTTCTCCTTTGGAATCCCAACACCCGTATCAGATACCCCTGTTTTCACCATTTGTTTATCTCGTTGGGCCGAGATGGTCACCTGCCCGCCCTCAGGTGTAAACTTCAGTGCATTGTTCACGAGATTTCTCAGGATGGTCATGGTGGTATTCTTGTCTGCCCAGAGTACAAGATCTGACTGCACGTCAGCAGAGAGGTCAATTTTCTTGCCTTTGGCCATAGTGCCAAGTGTGTTCACCAGCTCACCAGCCATATCGGCCAGATGGAGTTTTTCTGGATGATTCGGAAACTGACCCTGCTGCTGCATCGCCCAGGTGAGCAGGTTATCCAACAGCGTGGATAGGCGCTCTACGGACTCATCTATGTCATCGGCTATCTCCAGCAACTGCTCAGTCTCTTTGGACTGCACCAGAAATTTGATCATTCGGCTAATCCCAAAAAACGAACTAACCGGCCCCCTCAGATCGTGGGAGATAATGGAGAAAAACTTGTCCTTGGTCTGGTTGAGTGCTTCCAGCTCCTTATTGATCCTGGACTTGGTTTGATAATATTGGTAAATCACAATAGCCAGAATAAACAAAATGAATGCAAACGCAGCGATCGAAATCATGACCACTCGCTGAGTCTTCTTTTCTGCGGTGAGCAAGTCCACTTCCGCCTGCTTTTGACCCACTTCGAATTCCGTACGGATATCCGCCAGCTTTTTCACGGTGCTAGCATCTGAGATACTGTCTTTGTAGAGAAAATATTGCCTCAGGTAGCCCATCGCTTGTTGATAGTTTCCTTCTGCCTCATACAATTCCGCCAGTTTGCCATACGCATCTCTCATTTGCTCCTTCAGGCCAATATCTCGGGCCATTTTCAGCGATTCGTTGTAGATGGCTATTGCCTTATCGATCAACCCCTGGTCTACATAAATTTTCCCCAAATGGATAAGGTAATCCGAAATTCCGTAAGTATCTCCAAGTGGCTTAAGGATCTCAATAGCCTCCCTGAGATCAGCCTCGGCACCCTTATAGTCGCCTAGCTCCCGCTTGATGAGGGCCTTATTTCCAATACTATAGGCAATACCAATGGTCAGCTTGATCTCAATGAAAATGGCTTTTGCCTCATCATAATAGATGATCGCGGAATCATATTCCTTATTCTCATAATAGTTATAGCCTGTATTCAGCAGTGTCAGTGCCAATTGTTGAGTATCTCCGGTGGCACGAAAAATGTCAATGGCTTTGTTATTAAAACTGATCGCATTGACAATGTCATTATCTCTCCTTAGAAAGGTATTTGAAATCTCGGCATATACTTCTCCCAGATTGGTTCTCAAATCATACTTCTCTGCTATGGTAGCGGATGCAAACAGGCTTTCCAAGGACTTCTCCAGGTCCCCTCTGAGCCTGTATCCTATACCAAGTGCACTATACCCATACTGTAAATGGTAATAGTCTTTTCTCTTTTCGGATAGCTCAATCAGCATGAGACTGTACTTAATCTTTTCATCAGGATTAGTCTCACTCAGGGTTATTTTCTTTAACACACTCAGCGAAACAGAATCCTCAATGATTCCTGGAAGGGTCAGCTTGAGACTGTCAGCCATTTTCTGATTCTGAGCGTAGCTGGCCAAGTACAGAAAAAAAAAGGTGGTGAACATCACCACCTTTCCGATTTGATTATTAGTCATATGTAAAAATCACAAAATTTATGGTTGCGGCACCTGAATGGTAGGATCTTTATCCACATTACCTCCATTTTTGATCTTATAATTGATGTCGTAGCCATTCAATGCAGGATTGGTTGGAGATTCCGGGTCGGTACTCACCACCCCACTATAGGTTCTCTTTGTATTATCAGTGGCAGCAGGTTTGCTAGACCAAATATCTTTCCAATTTCCCCCTGCCGTTTTCGTTTTGCCCACATTAATGTTATTGATCTTGTCAATGGAGTCATCTGCGCATGTCCACATCACTGTATCTCCAGGGTTCGCTCCCACTATGGAGGTTTCGGTCATATCATGATAAGTTACATTGTCCGTAGAATACTGTAAATCTCCCCCAGAGTACTTCAAATAAATTGTAATTGTTGCCATTGTTTAGCTTGGTTTAGCGGTTAAAAAATTAGTTTATAATTTGATCGTCCAATATATCAAATGATATAGTTTTTCAAAGAACTTAATCCGCAAAAGGTTAGCTATTCATTTGTAATTCTTTGAAAAAAAAGATTCCTCCAGGCACTAATATTCTATTTTGTGGTTCAGCACTGATTGATCTCAAGGTGCAATCCAACCTCTGCGCACTATCTTTTGATATACTTTGGCATAAAAAAAGGTCTCCCAATTAAGAGAAACCTTTCTATCTACAATTCAATGTCTTACGATTAATAATTTTGGTTGATGTACCACTTGGCAGTGAGCAGTCTGGACACCTGAGAAGGGCTCTTCGCCAACTCAAGATTTCTATCCAAATGCTTCTTTATTTTGGATACGCAAGAAGCGATGAGCATTTGCTCCTCCGCATCAAATTCGGCTTGAAAACTGGCAGTCTGGGGCTGATTGGTGAAGGTTATCATAATCTTTTTCTTTAGGACATATCAAAACTCCTAAAAACCTCATCAATTAAAAACTGAACAGTTGCCAACAGGAAATATCAGGAGTGAATAGGGATTTTCAGCCCTTAATCAGAAATGGGAGATCATTTTCGATGGTTAAATAGCATTTTCACAGGCATATATAGTACTATCCTCATATTTTCCCTAAGAAACCAATACTCTACTTGAGTCAACTCCAAACTTAGATCATCTTAAAATCAAGCCGTTTACTGGCATCACTACAGTGAATGCCGCCCCTTCACCCTTCTTGCTAGATACCCGGATGCCCCAGCCATTTCTGGTGGCAAGCTCTGAGCAGAGCGAAAGTCCTATGCCAGTCCCTTTCTCACCTGAAGTGCCCATTTCAGAATCCATCACCACACGGCCCCTGATCTGCTCCAACCGCGACTCTGAGATCCCCACCCCCTCATCTCGCACTGTACAGACTATTGATTCTGATTCGGTCTGCACACTCACATAGATACTGCCTCCTTCACGGTTAAATTTCAGGGCATTGTTCAGCAGGTTTCTGATAATCACACGAAGGTCATTTTCATGCACCTGCAAAATCAAATCCGTAGACACCTCGTTGCGCAGTAATATTTGCTTTTTCCGCAAAATCTCTTCGCAAAGACCCGCGCTCTCTTCTATTAACTGATGCAGGCACACGGCACTCTTATGCGAGGGTGCTCCATGAAACTGAGCTTTGGCCCACGAAAGCAAGTTATCCAGCATATGCGAAAGGCCTGAAAGGTTCTCCCTCACGCTCTGAGTATACCTTTTCATCTCTTCCTGGCTCAGCTCGCCATGATCCTGCAGGTAAAGTGTATTTTTCAAGGTATCAATAGGGCTCATCAGGTCATGGGCTATGATGGAGAACAGCTTATCTTTTGTCCGATTGAGCTCTCTAAGCTTATGCTCAGCCTCCTTTAGTTCTGTCACATCAGTCACAAATACTGTCACATATTCTACCTGATTATCCTCACCGAAAATGGGGAAATACTTGCCGTAGGAGTGCGTGAAAGCTCCGTTTTCCTGAGAAATATTCTGATAAAAATCCTGAGGGGTTCCTGCCAGACACTTCTCTATCAGCGGATCATGAAAAGCCACAATCTCATCGGGCAGTACATCTCTATAATGATGACCTATGATTTCTTGTATCGGAATCCCGAAAGCATCTTCATATTTCTTATTCACAATCAAATAATTCCCTTTTCTGTCCAGCATAGCCAAAAACAAGGGCAGGTTATTCAACAATGAATCCATCATTAGCTTGGACTTCTTCAGTTGTTCTTCGCTAGAGGTTAATTTTTCATTCAGGCGATCAGCCTCCTCTATAGAACGGGCCAGTTCATCTCTGAAAACTGCGCTAAAAAAATAAATCAGCAGAAACGCCACGCAATAGTTGAGGAGGGCAAACCAATAATCGGAGGGAAGGGGAATATCATGTGATATATACTTGAGGGCCTCCAGGCCACAGAGCGCAAGAAAAATGCAAGCGAAAACGCACCTTCTCCACCAACCCTCATAGAGAATCGGCGCTATGACTGATAGACCAATGATAATCACCTCGAGGTGTGTTTTTCTATCAATGAGGATGTTGGAGTAAGCCACACCGGATAGCATAGCCAGCAGCCCAAATGTGAACAATGATGCTGCAAAGTGATATCTCCCACGGTTCAGCAATAAAATGACGGGCAAAAAGATAAGTAGAATGGCAAGTAAACAAGCAAGGGACTGAAGGACCAACCCAGAGAAACCATTGATGCACATGAGCGCCAGAGCCACCACTATGGCCACAAAGTTGACCTTCTTTAAGACCACAAACTTCCGCCTCTCTAACCCGGAAAGATCATCATGCACATTGATAAGAAACCTGGATAACCCCATCACACCCTCCGTTATAAACGCTCATTACTGGATGTAGAAGTGAGTAAATCTCCTGACTATATAGTGTCTGAAGTGAGAGCTGGTGATCTCAAACTCCGAAATCGAAGTTTTCAATCCCACTTAAGATATACGATTTTATCGAAATATCAGGATTCGGGAGCAAAAGAATATGATCGTTCTTCAGGGTGCAGTCTATTGTCATTTTGAGAAGGTCTTGTTCAAAATGACAATAAAAAGGCTGCTTGCAGCTCTGCAAGTTAATCTCAACACACTGTATTACAGGAACTTAAAGCTATGATCCAATTCTGGAACGGGCTTTGGCGTATAGAGAGCGTACCAAAAATTATGAAAGTTATGAAAACGTTTAAATCAATTTTAGCAGCGATTCTTATTGTAGGAACAGCAGGGTTTTTGATGTCCTGCGAAAGTGAGTTAGAATCCAAAGGTACCGCAAGCATTGGAGTCACCGATGCGGCCGTTGATGCCGAAAATATATCTGGAGTCTATCTCAAAGTAAATGAAGTGCAAGCCACAGCACAGGGTAAAACCAAAACGGTAGTGGCCTTCGATTCTCCGAAGACCTTTAATGTAATGGACTATCAGAATGGTGCTACCTACGATCTTGGTGAAGGCCAGATTGACGCAGGTAGTTACAGCGAACTGAGATTCATACTGGATGAAGGTTCTTATGTGAAGTTCAAAGATGGAACTACCGCTGACCTGGATGTACCTAGTGGTACTACCTCCGGTTATAAAGTAAAAGGTGATTATGAGATCAACAGTGATAGCAGAACGAACCTTGTGGTTGACATTGACCTCAGAAAAGCTTTTGTGAAAACCGGATCTGGTGAATATAAACTACGACCCACCGCGCGTATTGTAAACAAAGACCGATCTGCCGTCATCAACGGTACTGTGTCTGGTAATACAGCTGATAAAGTAGTGGTTTATGCCTACGAAAAGGGCACTTATAAAGAGTCTGAAACCGCTGAGCCAGCAGATGGCGAGTCAAGGTTTGAAAACTCCATCAACAGTGCCGTGGTAGCCAATGGCCAGTTCACAATGGCCTACATGGAAGAAGGCGAGTACGACCTGATTGCTGTGGCCTATGATGAAAACCCTGAAGAGGATACTTACGCTTTCAGAAGCGCCTCCGAAGTGGACATGATGGTAGCTGGCTCACTGTTGAGTGTACTCAAAGTGGAAGCAAACGCGAACATCAATGTATTAATCAATCTTGATTTCTAAAAGACCTTCAAACATTCACTTGTTTGAAATGAGAAGGCAGGGCATAACTGTCCTGCTTTCTCTTTTTATCCACCCTTCAAAAACCAATCACCATGAAAAAATTCATACTCATACTACTTCCGATATTAGCACTGGCAGGCTGTCAAAGTAGAACTTACTACGGTGCCCAGAGCACCAATCTGCAGCGATTTGACGGATGGCAGGAAGAAAACGCCACCTTCCTGATGGAAGCCAATGACCTCACCCTCCTGCTTCAAAATCTCTCCACTCTGGCAATGACTGAAGCCAATCGCAGAGACACGTACCTCACTGCCGAAGAAGCCTATCCAGAATTCCAAAACCTCCTCTTAGACTTTAAAATAGAGGCCGCAGCCAGGCGAGTGAAACTCTCAAGTGTGCTCAGCAAAGACAATGACCTCATCTACCAGCAGCTGAGAACCGCGCAGAAGGATGATTTTGACAGTCTCTATCAAAAAATAATGCTTCAAAAAATAGCTGAGCTACAGAGTATTTCAGAGGACTACACCCTTAAAGGACACAATGAAGGCCTCAAAGACTTTAGTGAAAAAATCATTAACACCCTGTCACCACTTCGTGAAAAGATAAAGGCCCTGGAAATGACCTGATCTCATGGCTTTTGATATAACACTTAGCGGAGAAGAGCGTTTATTTGTAGGATCATTACAAATAAGCGTGAAGAGAAGTCATATTGCCAATTTTCTGGGAATCCTGCTAATTATACTTACCATTTCCCTGGCAGGTGCAGGGTTCATCACCTATAGGAATCTGGAGGAGATTGTCTCCAAGCTGGAGACAGATGATCGCTCCAATGAGAACCTTCTCCAATACAAAGAGATATTGGTGAACCTGCACGATATGGAAAACCAGGTGGAGTCTTACGAGCTCACCAGTGATCCCAAATATATAGAAAGGTACAACCGAAGCATTTCGAGGGTATTTGCCCGTGTGGACTCCATCAATGGGCTCAACCAAACTGACACAGAGCTGCTCGTTTTCAACGACTCGCTGAGATCGCTGATCAATGAAAAAACCTATACACTTAACCAGCTAATTGATTTCCGATCCAATCAGAAGCAGGATGACTTCAAAGAACTAGAAGGCTTTTTGGATGCGATATCCGCCAATCCCAAACCTCCTGCTCAAACAAAAAAAGATACCACCGGGCTCTCAGCACCAGAAGAGAAAAAAGGGTTTTTCAAGCGACTATTGGCCAAAAAGCCTGAACCTGTGGCCACCCCGAAGGTCAATCAGGACAGTATCATTCTGGCCGAGAAAAAACAATATCATTCTCAGATTAATAGCAAGGTGGATCAAATGAGATCCAGCCAGCGACTGGTCAGTCAGCGCCAGCGTGAAAAGGAGATGAACCTCCTTTCGGCTCATTTTGGCATTCAAAACCAAATAATAGACCTGGTGACATTTCTGGAAAGCCGTGAAACCACCAAGGTGAAAATCAAGGCCATCAAGGCTAAAGAACTGGCCAATCAAACCAGTCAGCAGATCACCCTGTTTTTCAGCCTGGCTACGCTCCTGCTGCTCTCGTCGGTGATCATAATGGTGACCTACGTGCAGCGCAACGGCCGCTATCAGGAGCTCCTGCGGGAGTCTAAAAAATCGGCCGAAACCCTGGCCAAAGCCAAAGAGCGGTTCTTCGCCAACATGAGCCATGAAATCCGTACACCGATGAACGCCATATCGGGTTTCACCAAAGTCCTCCTGAGAACCGAGCTGAATGAAGAACAAAAGGAGCAGGTAGAAATCATTCACAAATCCAGTGAACACCTGCTGAGACTCCTCAATGACATCCTGGACTTCTCAAAGCTACAGGCGGAAAAACTCCAACTGGAGACAACACCCTTCAGTATCCGTCAGGTCTGCGATGACAGCATTACGCTACTAAAAGCCAGCGCCGCGCACAAAGGATTGAAACTCTATAGCGAGCTTGATAATGTACCTGAGTATGTACTGGGAGATCCGCATCGGCTCAGGCAAATCATACTCAACCTGCTGAACAACGGCATCAAATACACCGAAAAAGGCGAAGTGGCGCTACTGGTAAGCGGAGAGCGCAAGCAAAACAAATTCCACGTGGCCCTGGAGGTAAAAGATACTGGAATAGGGATTTCCAAAAACCATCAACTGAGGCTCTTTCAGGAGTTTGAGCAGGCCAATCAGAGTTCATTCTCTAAGGGTACAGGGCTGGGACTGGCCATTACCAAGAGGCTTGTCAATCTGCATCATGGAAGTATACGTCTTGACAGCAAGGAAGGAGAAGGCACCTCAGTATTTGTGAAAATGGCCTATCCGCTCACTGACAAGCAGCCCGTGGAAGAATCTACCAAAGAGACAAAACATGATTTTCAGGGAGTACATGTACTGATTGCAGACGATGAGCCCTTCAACACCAAGCTGCTGGCTACCATTCTCAGTAAAAAACAAATCACCTTTGATGTGGCACATGATGGCACCAGCGCTCTGAAGTTGGCCATGACCAAACCGTATCACATGCTCCTGCTCGATCTTAAGATGCCAGGCCATACCGGATGGGAGCTACTCGAAGAGATCAAATCCACAGCTGGGCCCAATCAAAACACTCCAATGATCGCCCTCACAGCCACTGTCTCCAGCCTGGACAAAAGTCGGGGGACCACTTTCCATTTTGATCACATTATGAGAAAGCCATTTGAAGAAGCCGAACTTTTTGATTCTATAGCCAACGCTCTGAACATCGCCCCACCAGAAGATTCCCAAAAAAGGGTCACCGACCTTTCCTCGCTGATGCAAATGGGTGACCAACAGTTTGTGGAAGACATGGTAGAGACCTTTATCAATGGGGCAAAGGAAGGCCTTCAGCAGATCAGTACCGCTTTGAAAAATCAAGCATACGAAGACATTTCGCTCGTTGCACACAGAATAGTAGCTCCCGCCAGACACTTCAAAGCGGGACAATTAGTAGATTTATTGAAGAACCTGGAAAAACGAGCCGATGACCGGGATTCTACCATTACAGAGGCCGATCTGAACCATATCCGACAGGAACTGGATCAAGTCATAGCCTCCCTGAGATCAGCCCTTCAGGCGCAGATATTCAACTGAAAACATTAAAACTTATGGGTCAAAAGCCATTTACAATTTTTGTAGTAGAAGATGATGACTGGTATAGAAAGCTCCTCCATCACAACCTCACCCTGAACCCTGAATACCGGGTGGAGACCTTTGCCAATGGAGAAGCTTTTCTGAAGCAGATCAATGAAAAGCCGGATGTGGTCACCCTGGACTACCGCCTGCCAGACTATAATGGAGAGGACCTGCTCAAAAAGATAAAAGCGGCGGACCCAGGCATCGAAGTGCTCATCATCTCGGAGCAAAGTGAAATAGAAACGGCCGTTTCCTTGCTGAAAGCCGGGGCTTATGACTACATCACCAAGACCGAAGACATTCGCGATCGCCTCCTCAATGTGGTCCAGCACATCAACAAAAACCGCTCACTCAAAACCCAGCTGGAAAATCTCCAGACGGAGGTAGCTCAGAAGTATGAGTTTGAGACATCTATCATAGGCCAGAGCAAGGAAATGAAAAAGGTCTTTCAGATGATGCAAAAGGCCACTACCAACAACATCTCGGTGATCATCACCGGTGAGACTGGTACCGGTAAGGAAATGGTGGCCAAATCCATCCACTACAACTCACCCAGAAGTAAGAAATCCTTTGTGGCGGTCAATATGAGTGCCATCCCCAAGGAGTTGGCAGAAAGTGAGCTTTTCGGCCATGAAAAAGGTGCCTTCACCGGAGCAGCCAACAGACATGCAGGCAAGTTTGAGCAGGCACACGGCGGCACCCTGTTCCTGGATGAAATAGGTGAAATGGCTCCTGAGCTGCAGGCCAAACTGCTGCGAGCACTTCAGGAAAAGGAAATCGTGCGTGTAGGGGGTACCGAACCAGTAAAGGTGGACTGCAGGATCATAGCCGCTACCCATAGAAACCTGCTGGACGAGATGAAAAAAGGCGCCTTCAGGGAAGACCTCTATTACCGGCTCTTTGGGCTACCGGTAGAGCTGCCCCCCTTACGCGATCGTGAGAATGACATTGTGATCCTGGCCAAACACTTCGCGGAGAGTTTCTATAAAGAAAACGATATGCCGCCGAAAACCTTCACGAAGGATGCCCTGAAAAAGCTCATGACCTACTCCTATCCGGGAAATATCCGGGAGCTCAAATCCATCGTGGAGCTATCCGTGGTGATGGCGGAAGACCATGAGATTACTGCCGAAGATATCACCTTCACTCAGTCTAATCCCATCACCGAACTCTTCGATGAAGCGCTCACCATGAAGGACTACGAACTTAGAATCGTGAAAATGTACCTCAAAAACCACAACGATGACATCAAAAAAGTGGCCGAGCTGCTGGACATTGGTCAGTCCACCATCTATCGGATGCTGAAAAAAGAGAAGTGATTTAGCACTACAATTTTGAGATGGGCTTCTCTTTTTGAGAATGCGCCTGCCAATTTGGGATAAATCACGGAATAGACGAAAACACAATCAGCTAATTTTCAATTAGTTACAGTGAAATATAAATCTGGTACAAGTTTGGCATAATGACTATTCGTAAATCAAAACGTATAGTCATGAATACTAAACAAATACTTTCAGCATTTATTCTTTTTACCTTTTCTATTGGTGGTGTACTTGCCAGCGATAACCAAAAGGATGAAAAAACGGAAGCAGACCTCTCTGCCTCCTCTATTCATTATCCTGTGAAGCCATCGCTGGCCATCAACACCTCCAGCTACAACACAGCTTTCGGTGTGCGTGGACTTGGTACCTCAGGTCTCACCATCAAACATTTCACCTCCAACTCCACAGCAATAGAAGGAATCATCGGTCTGTGGCCCAGCGCCCTGTCCGCCACCATCCTTTTCGAGCGATACGTCAATGCATTTGACGAACCAGGGCTCAACTGGTACTATGGTATCGGCGGTCACATAGCCACCCAAACCGACTGGGTATACTATGATGGTGTACGTGGGTACCGCAGATCCAACGGTGACTTTGGAGTGGGTATAGATGGAATCTTCGGGCTGGAGTATAAAATCAACGAAGTGCCAATAGCGGTAAGTCTGGATGTGAAGCCATTTCTGGAGGTCACCACCAACGGGGATGCGTACCTCGCACTGGACCCCGGACTGGGCATCAAGTTTACCTTCTAAAAAAAAGTTAAAGCAAACAGGTGTTTTGATTCATCATAAAAGAACAAAACATGGAAACTCTAGCCATCATATATCTGTGCTTAGGTGCGCTGGTGATGTTGTTTGGGATCAGAAAAATCAGACGTCACCTTCCACTGAGAACGGAAAACAGCAAAAACCATCCTGCTGCTGAAGAAAGATAAAGTCCGAAAGCGGACCCATTAAATAAGATGATAACCTTAAAATCAATACTGTTATGAATTCTCAAACAAAAAAAAGTACGCTGAAAATCTCAGCCATATTACTGGTGGGAGCACTTGCTTTCACCTCCTGCGACAAAAAAGAACGCGAACAACTAAAAGCTCAGGCTGACCAGCTGGAGCAAAAACTGCACGAGCGTGATTCGGCTTTCAACAGCATCATGAACGTGATGGCCGAAGTGGAAACTCAGATCGAGCAAATCAAAACGCAGGAAAACCTCATTGCCAATTCGTCATCAGGTGACTTTTCCAGCATGGAAAAAGACCAAATGGTGGGTGACCTGAAGAAAATCAATGAGCTGATCACCAGTACCAATGAAAAAGTAAAGTCCCTATCGAGTCAATTGGAAGACTCAAACATAGAGCTGAATGCTTTTAAAAGAAGGGTACAGGATATGATGAAAAACCTGAAAGCCAGAGAAGCATCAATCGCTCAGCTGAAGGAAGACATTCAGATGAGAGATAACCGAATCGCCGAATTGGATACCGAGGTGGGCTCACTGGTGACCCGTGTGCAGCTGCAAACGGAAACCATAGAACTCCAAAACCAGGAGCTCGTGGAGCGTGAAAACGATCTGAACACGGCCTTTTTTGCGGTAGACACTGAGAAAAAACTCAAAGAAGAAGGACTAGTGACCAAAGAAGGTGGGTTCCTCTGGATAGGAAAAACCACCGAGCTGCAAGCGGATGCCGCCCAGCAGAAATTCACCGAAGTGGATATACAGAACACCAAGCGGTTTTACATAGACAGTGAGAAACTGGAAATCGTGACGGAGCACCCCAGCGAGAGCTACAAGTTGGTGAATGAAGACGGTAAAGTGAAATACCTGGAAGTGGTGAACCCTTCAGAATTCTGGAAAATATCCAAGTACCTGGTTGTTTCCGTAAAAGGATAATATTCGATCAGCTATGGGGTCCGGAACAGATCCGGACCCTAATTTTAACCTTTCAAACTAAAACATTAAGACCATGAAATTCAAAATACTATTTCTAGCCACAATGTGTATCTTTTTCACCTCTGCCCAGGCTCAGCGAGCTGGACTCAAAGGGGGTGTGAACTTCACCAATCTCTACGTGGACGATGTGGACGATGAAAACATGAAAGTTGGATTCAATGTGGGTTTATTCCACCGGTCAGACATCAGCAACAATTTTGCCATACAGCCCGAGTTTCTTTTTACTCAGAAGGGATCCGAAATACAGTATAGTGGGTTTCTTGGTGGCAGCGGAAAATACCGATTCAACCTCAACTACCTGGAAGTACCTGTACTGGCCATGGCCAAGATAGGGAGCTTCAACATTCACGCTGGCCCCTATCTGGGATTTCTGGTGGGTGCCAAAGTGAAGGACATTGACGATGATGGTAGTGTAAACGACGTGGAGTCTCTGGATCGTGATGACTTCAATACATTTGATTACGGTATTGCCGGAGGTATAGGGTTTGACTTTCCTGATGGCATGCTTGGCCTAAGGTATAACTACGGCTTTGTGGAGATTGGACAAAGCGGGGTAGCCGGACAGGCCACCGAAAACTCTAAAAACTCTGCCCTGCAACTTTACCTTGGATTCGACTTTTAAGTCGAAAAGTACATAGATCCGCCGAAAGGCAATAAGGCCCTGAACGTAGTTCGGGGCCTTATTTTTTGTTCACCCCATACCGTCTATGCAGTCCCTATACCAAAAGAGTCCGGAAAACATGCCTACGTTTTTCCAATTTCATGCGCATGAAAAAAAATTTCGTGCCTATGAATCCTGAACAAAATGAGAGATCTCAAAATTCAGCTCGCTCTTTGCAGTTCCATTGTTTTTAATCATTTTTATTCATTAAATAACTGGACCGTTATTGATCAAGGCCACCAGATCAAGGTTATAACTCAAACTACTATGAAGAAGTCATTTTTAATCACCATCATCATCACATTGTTAGGCCTTGGTCACACCCAGGGTCAGTCCGTATACTGGGAGCAAAGTGCCGACAACACCAGCTCCGGCAACCTCTCCATCGGCTCCATTGCAGCCAATTCTTACTCCAAGCTGGTGATCAAAGGTCCCAACCAGCCGCTAAATTCAGGGGGTAAGAGGGATTTGTCGTTTGAGTTTGCTGCAGCTGGAAAAGCGCAGATCAGATCCTACAGAGGCGGAAGCTGGGATACCTACATGCAATTTCTGACCACCCCGGTTTCGGGCGGAGATCCGGTACCACAAATGCACATCAGTCATGATGGTAAAATCGGAATCGGAACGACCACACCTGTCCACCTGCTGCACCTAAAATCTGCTATGCCCTATATGAGATTCGAACTAAACAGTGGCTCTTACTCTATGATCGAGTGGCTGGAGGCTTCTACAAGAGTGGCAGGAATCCATTGGGTGGGTCACCAAACTCCCAACCGTCTTAGTTTCATGACAGGAGTCACTTCTATCAGTGAGCAAATGTCTATAACCGAGACCGGAAATGTCGGAATCGGAACGACCAACCCTTTGGATAGACTCACTGTAACTGGTGGCAATGTCACCATAGGAAATACAACCAATCAGGAGTATAGCTTAACCTTCCGCCCTTCTGACAATACTGCCCGAAATGCATTGGTGGGTTACTCTTCCAATACAGCCGCCGCGGATTACATCGGCCTCAAAAGCAACTGGGGGTCAATACGCTTCAGCACGAATGGGGGCAATGAGGTCGTAAGAATTACGGCCAATGAAAGGGTGGGCATAGGCACCAGCGACCCACAGTCCAAGCTGGCCGTGGATGGTACCATACGGGCCAAGGAGATTAAGGTGATGGAGGTTATAGGAGCCCCGGATTATGTATTTGAAGCGGATTACAACCTCAGAACACTGGAAGCAACTAAAGCTTACATAAAGGAAAACAAACACCTCCCGGAAATACCCTCTGCCGCCGAGATAGAAGCCAATGGCATAGACCTGGGTGACATGAACATGCGCCTGTTAAAGAAGATTGAGGAGCTTACGCTTTACCAAATAGAACTATTGGAGCGTATTGAGAAGCTGGAAACAAACCAGAATAAATAAGTATGCTAGCACTTTGCTCATACCAAACAGATTCAGCAAAGTGGAAAATCAAACCTTATTGGATCAGCGCATTCAAAGAGACTAAGGTTCAACAAATTGTCTCAATGGAGAAAATCTAAAGACAAAACTCCACTTTTCAGATAGGTGGTATCGGTAGGCACTCCACCTCGATATTTGATCTGTCTCACAGAATCTCCCCGCAGCTCCTTTCGGAATCCATTCAAAACACCAGATTTATAAATACGTTCTTCCACAACCTCTCCGCCTAGAAAATCCTGCGACTTACCAGAAAGCTGGCCCTTGCGGTAGGTTTCTATGGTTACTAGCTCACCCTGCTGGTATGAATACCAGGTACCCGTTTTAAGGCCATCCTTGAATTCGCCCCTGGCTGACAGTTGACCTTCCTGATTCATTCGGGTAAATTCCCCATCCAGCAAGTACCCCGAAAAGCTCCCTCGGGTGGATTGGAGCTGCCCACTTTTAAACCAAAAATACTCCCGGTTTGGATCAGGGTTCACCTTCGTTCTGGTTAACCGAAATTCGAGAAAGTCATCACCTGCTTTGGTGGTCACTTTCTGAAGTTCTCCATCATCTGACGGAAATATCCGTTGACCGCAAGCTGCTAAAACAAGAAGAAACCCCAGCACCAATAAAAACTTGTTCATTGCCATAAATTTTAATTTCCAAAATCCATACTGGACGACAGTTCAAACATCGGAAGATACATCGCCACCAGGATAACCCCAACCACCAGTCCCAAAAATATGATCATGAATGGCTCCAAAAAAGTAGCCATCAAGGCCGTTTTATGTTTGACAGAATTGGTATAATCTAGTGACAATTTCTGAAAAAACGAGCCTAACTGATTCACCTCCTCACCCACCTTGATCAAAGCGATCATCTGATTGTCAAAAACAGCATGTTTTTCAAAGGCCTCCGTAATGGTTTTTCCCTGAACAAGATCCGTTTTAATCTGATCAAGAACCACCTCAATGTGGAGGAAGCCAATCATCTTCCTGACCATCTCCAGCGTATGCACCATGGGAACCGCTGATAGAATAAGCAATCCCATGCTGTCGCAAAAACGAGCCAGATAAATCTGTCTGTATATTTCACCCCAAAGCGGTACCCTGAGCCAAATCCATTCTTTGAACCATCTGAATCGAAGGTTTTTTCTGAGCGCATAAATCGAAAAAAGTACAATGCCCACCGATGAGAAGAGCAATAAGGCATTGGATCTGAATCCGCGTGAAAGGCCAATGATGGTTTTGGTTAAAGCCGGGAGGTCACTATTGAAACGCAGAAAGACCTCCTCAAACATTGGAATGATAAAGAAGATCATAAAGGAGACCGCCCCAAAAGAAGTGAGCGTAATCAAAATCGGATAAGAAAGGGCGCTCACGATTTGCCTCCTTTGCGCTATCTGATTTTCGAAATAGGTGGTTAATTTTTCGAAAACAAGAGTCAAACGACCTGTCTCCTCCCCAATTTTCAATGAAAACACCTCATAGGGTGTGAAATCCTTGAATTGTGCCAGTGATTCTGAAAGCGACTTTCCCTTCACAATTTCCGCAAGCACCATTTGCAATTTCTCCCTGGTCTTTTTGCGTTTGAGTTGCTGAAACAATATCTCAAAAGATGCACGGATGTCTACCCCTGACTGTTGTAGCACATTCAGTTGACGATAGATGGTTTCCTTTTCTTTGTCAGAAACCCTATGTGGAAATAGGTCAATTTCTTTAGTCAGAAATGACTCCTGCTTTTTCTCTTGAGTGACCTTAGGGCCAGATATGTCCAGGTCAGTAAGTTTCAATGGTATTATTCATCTGATTTTCACTCGAAACTATCTGATATAGTTGGAAACAATGACTGTTTTCACCAAAAAAAAGACAGGTACGTAGTACGCCAGGAGCATTTTCCTCTATCGATACGTTCATACAGACTCCCAAGGTATCCCTTGTACCTTTAAGGATCCTTACCATCACCTCAGCTCCGAATTCATAATCAATTTCCCGACCTTCGGAAATCAACTGTAAATGTCCTGTGGATAGTTTATATGCCTCGCAGGCTTGAAAATCTTTCGACAACAGGTACTCCACGCGTGCTCCCTGGGTGATCTCTTCTGCTTTGGTCTCAATCCGACTTTTGTAACCCTGAACAAATGAAATCACCCCCCAGCACAATGACATGATGATCGATGCGATGATCATACTCACGAGTAGCTCTATGATGGTAAATCCACTAATCCTCTTCTGGTACATAAAAAATGGTAGATGCTTGCTCCTTCAATCCGGTGCTGTCCTGCCCCATACATGAGGCAATCTTGATAAGATCAAACCCCTGAAAATCCCTCACCTCATACGATAAAGATAAATGGTCTTTGGAGAAAGTAAGAGGTCGAGTTTGTTTGATCGCCACCAGTGAATCCAACTGTTGTGTAACCTGGTTTTTCAACGCCAACTCACGACGGGCCGGAAAGGACCTGTAAAGATTAAATGACACGATCACCGCTATGGAGAGCAAAATACTCAGCAATACCATCGATACAATGCCCTCGATAATTGTATACGCTTTTAGCCGCATCAGTTTAGGTATTTCAATACTTTACTTTCCTTCTTATAAAACCACTGTGACAGGGCCAAAAAAGCAGTGTCCAACTGAGTGCCATCAATGGTCGCGTTGAATAAGTAATTTTCATACACGCCTGTCTGAGCATTTACCAGGAAACGCTTCACTGTCACGTGTCCCTCCACTGTGCCATAGGTTTCCAACATCCCATTGCAGTAAATCATGCCTCGAAATTGTGTGCCATCCTCCAGATAGATTACCCGTCTTCTGAAGCCATCTTTGCTCCCATCCATTAGTAGCCAGCCAGTAATTTCACATTTCCCACGGGTTTGAATGGTAGCAAGGTCATTCCGGTTATACGTGGCCAGCACCGTCGGATAGGTCAACTTCACATTGTCGTGGACAATGATGGTATCCGTGGCAAAAAATTGACCATTCCCCTGAAAACCACTCAGAAACTCGATTACTGGCGCATAGGCCACAATATCCGTGGTGCTGGCCAAAGTATCAAAGATCAAGCGACTTTGAGACGTGATCAGCACATGACCCGAATAAACTTTGTTAACTCCAGCATTGCCTGCTTTGACCTCCACGAGATCCGCCTCAAACGAGTTGATCAGTGTGTCATTGTCCTGCTCCAGTTGTACGCCCTCCAATTGCTCCATTCGCCCAAAAGCGTCACTCAGCGTCACTTCGGGAAGTTTTTTCTCACTCTTCAGCTCCGTGCCGTAAATCAGTGAGTCACTGGTATACCCCACCCTATTGATATAGGCACTTTGTACACCCGATACCGGCAGATAACAATCACCGATCAGGCGCGTATCTCCCACCAGCGACAATGGCCGCCCGTCATCCACCAAAAATACTGCTGATCTTCCTTTGTCCTCAGGACGATGAGCTAACGTGTAGCTGCGACTTACTTCCTGATTTCCTTTATAGGCCGTAACCCGGTATTGATCCAGAAGCCCCCATGCCCTCCGCAAGATGGAAATACTATCCTGTTCCTCCCCATACAGGTCGAAATCATAGGGACGGTCATACTCAAAGTGGTCATATTCCCCAAGCGTCATCTGTATCCCGGAGGCCAGGTTTTTCTGGAGTCGTATTCTGGTGAGGTAATGAATCTGCTCCATGCGTGCATAATAGACATATAGGGTGAGCATGGACAAGCCCACACTCATCAGCAAGCTGATGGCGAGCACATAGGACAATACCCCACCTGATATTCTCATGACCATGGAGGTGAATTTAACAAAGATGTGGATGAGCACTCAGGTATTGGGAGCAAAATCTGATTGGGGGAGTGAGAGCATAAACAACCCTGCGGGGACTGAATTTCGATCAATCCCGCTACTGGCTGACATAAACTTCACCTCGCACCCGCTCGGACTGCATCTTGCTTGTTGGTCACAAGACCAACAAGGGCAAAGGTTTTGTATATGAAGCCTACTGATTACAGTAACGCAACATTGAGTACCCCTTTTGATCCATCATAATCCATGGCACTGGAGTATGGGTAATATTCAGCTTCGCATACCAGACCCTCTGTCATCGGATTATTATGCAAATAGTCCAATCGCTGATCTTTCATCGCGTTGGTTGATAATTCAATCGGCCGGTTATCTTGCTGCCAAAATTGATACTTTACATTATTGCTATTCTTCTCTCCTGCCGAGCGAAACAGCCAAAGCATCCAATTTTTTCTGCTCTCCTGCAAGTTCTCATCTATTTCCTTCAGCATTTTCTTGCTTGTAAATTTCTTAAAATCTCTCAGTATATCAGAGAGATTACACCCTTCCTGAGCAGCAACAACGAGATGAATGTGATTGGACATAACACACCATGCATACAATATCAAACCCTTTTCGTTTTGACAATACCGTAAAGACTCCACAATTATATCTTTATACGATGGTCTGGATAAAGCACCACCCACTGAACAGTAGCGAAGGTGATAAAGTGAGGTGCCTGATGATCTGATATCGTGTACTTTGAAGGTATCCACCAAGTTATTAAACCTGATTAACATTTCCTTTCCTCTGGCTTTTGAAACTGAAGCCTACTCTTATCCTTCTCATTTAGTCAGTTACAAACTGACCACTTATTTTAGGCTTAAGTTACGTTGCGCTAAACTTAAGCCAGGGAGGGAGCTGATACATTTCCGCTCCAATGATGAATCCATACTACAACTGATATTTGGTTCTTATTAGCGAATTAATTGCACTACCTTTTTTCAAATAGATTTGATCTTCATGTGTGATAGTCGAAATTATTTCACATTCATCAGTATAAAAAGAAACATCCTCAACGCAATAATTCTTAAAATATCCAAAATCTATATTTTCAATAAGTGATTTCAGATTGTCAGAAAATAGAAACCTAAGGTATTCACCACTTCGAAACAATTTATTCTTCTTTTTTCCCCTTTCTACTAAGCTATCTCTATTTTTTAGTATAAACTCATCTAATTGCCTACCCTCGTATAGAATATTAAACTCAATATGATCAGCATTTCTCAATGCATAAGCTTTTACTAACCCCCATATAGTGCCTGATTTGTCATTAATGTATAAGTCATAGCCCTCCATTGCATTTCTTTTTTAAGGTCTCATCTAAATGGGCTCCACCAATAAGGAGTTAATGTACCCCAATGTTGAGGATTAAATATTATGTGTGTATTTCCTACATTCATGTGCCAAGCTTTAATAACCCCGCTTCCTTGACCCTTTAGAGCATTTAAACTGTGTTCGTGAACTTGAACTCTTGTACCGTTAAAAATAAAGCCTCTATTTATTTTTCTAAAAGAAAGTAATGGAGCTCGAGATGTTACCCCTAATGCAAACAGCGATGCAAAATTCTCGAAATCAGTTACATTATTATTAACCGGAATAAACTTGCCATTAGACATCTGAACACCCATGAAATTCCCACCATCATCAAACATTGGCGTGCCTCCTGCGGAGACCGCCATTTGTACCGACCAATCAAGATCTTTAATGCTTACTCCGGAAGGACAAGTAGGGCATGGATCCTGATAAGCTATTAAATCCTTAGAATTTTCTCTCCAGAAAGCCTTTGCATTTGCTCGGGTACCTATTCTATTCTCAGGAGCATAATAACCACTTAAACCATATGAAAACCCTCCAGAACCGTAACCTACGCCGATACCAATACCACCACTACCGTCATAGTTACTAAGCCCAATACCGGCATTTACTCCCCAACTGTTGCTCCATTGATTATTAGTAATATCATAATTATAGCTGACCGATCCTCCTGCAGTAAAAGGCCCGAATGATCCATAGCCAAGACCCGTAGTGGAAGTACTTAAATTTCCATTCGAGAAATTGTAATTTAATCCTTGCTGAACCGCAGCGCCAGCCCCCAAGCCATTACCACCAACCCTGTACCCAACTTCCCCGTAAGGCCCAGCCGAGAAGCCATCCTGCCATCCCACATTTAAGCCCGCTCCCAATGGTATTCCGATAGGTGTCAGATTAAAGCCAACACTAAACCCTCCATTTCCAATACTCCATGTAACAAACTCCCCATCGGGATCCACTCCATTCACCGGATCATTCCCTATCCCGACATAAGGGGAGTGGAACTGCCCTGCGGGGTCTACCGCATAGAACCTGCCCAACTCATCATCGTATAAGCGAGCTCTGTAGTTGTGCAGGCCTGTCTCCTGATCATACTCCTGCCCGGTAAACTGATAGGCCACCTCTTCGGTGCCCACTTTTTTGAATGGCCGTCCAAATGGTCTGTAGTTGTACCCGGCAGTATAGGCATTAGATGCATCCACCACCGCTCTGGTACTCCCCAAATGATCTTTGATCACAAAACTCCAGTTTCCTTCTTTGGCTATGGCGATTATACCACCCGGTCCGTAGATATACTTGCTGACATCCTGAGTAACTCCATCATCTTTGATCTCCACCAGTGGATAATCAGCATCTCCATGTACATAATAGGTTTTGAAGGTATTGGCGCCTTCCTGATCCTTCTTTAGCAGGCGCTGATTATTTGCACCATATTGAAAGGAGGTCATCTCACCTGACAAGTCAATGGAGGTAGTGAGTCCTAGTCCCTTATCATAAGTGATATTTGACAGTCCATCGGTTACATTAGAGGTAATGTTACCTACATTGTCATAAGTGTATGTCCCCAGTGTGCCGCTTCCAGTCAGAGTGGATACCTTATTGGTGCCGGCTATATACGAATAGTTCCAATTCGTGCTTTGCACCCGCTTAGTCAGAATGTTTCCATTTCGGTCATAAAACATATCTCCACCCACTCCAATGTCATTTTCATGATATCTGCTGTTATCGGCAGCCAGTAGTCTGCCGAGTTTGTCATACTTGTATCTGACGGAATAGTTTTCTATGCCGAGACCGCTGGGGTAGGTATGTGTTACCTTGGAGATATTGCCTGAATAATAACCAGAGGGGCTGCCATATGCATTGGTGGTATACTCGATAGACTCTGTGAACTTCGAAGGAACGTCAATGGAAGCTAGCCATCCATTGTCACTATAATAACTATAATTAATTGGAAGAGTCTCGTTATTCAGTATTTCCTGACTTAGGGCTCCATTGTTCCCGTATACATAGACGGCATACTCATTCGGATTTGATTCACTCCCTATTGATATCAATCGCCCGGACAAGTCATAATCATAAACAATAGCCGCTTCATCAATAGCGGCCACTCCGGCAGAAGCTATGAAAGATGATCCTGTTTTGGCCCAAAAGCCTGGCTTAAGGACAATACTATTAGACGCCATCACGGACAAATCTCCACCAGACTCAACACGAGTACCTGAAAGCACCACCTCTTTTGCCTGAACCTCCCTGGTGCCGGTGACAATTTCCCCAATCAACTGATCTACGGGCTTCGTATACTCTACCTGTACTATCTGACCGCTGTTATTCCTGCTATAAACTATGATCGGCATGGCTACTCCTTCACCATGTATTTTTGTTCTTACGGCGTTCTGATAGCCTTCACCATCTAGGGCATCATAACTTTCGGTCACCTCAGCAGCATTATCATCGTCATTGTTCACTTCCACCTGGATCAACATGTCCCTATCGTAAGTCGTATTCTCATGATTACCATAGGTGTACTTCTTTCTCCAGGTGGCAGGCGTAGCTGGCCATGCCTGGTTATCCGGATTAGCACTGGTAAAGCCACTGTTGATATAACCCTCCTCAATCACTTTGCCCAAAGCATCATACTTGCGGTAGAGAAAGTAACCTTGAGCCCTCCCCTTGGCATCTTCTAAGAACCTGAGCCTGCCATAGGCATCGTATTTATATTTCGTGATCCCCGACTCAGCATCTTTGGATTCGGTCACCTGCCCAATAAAATTGTAAGTGGAAGTCGCCACAAAAGAGTTTCTTTCACTCTCCGACAGACCCTGGTCAAAATAATTAGGTGGATAGTAATAAGATATATTGCTGACATCATCGTAGGTTGACCTGCTGTATAGATAAATGTCAGCATTCGGGTCCTTGGTATCGTAGGTGATCGATCCGCCATATGATCCGGCATACGTCACATAATAAGTCACGCCCTGGGTAGCCTGAAATGTAAATGATCCGTAGCCCACCGTATTATTCACGATATTGGATGATCCTGGCCCTGAAGTTCCTACTTTAAAGGAGGTTCCATAATAGCCATAATCAATGGTTTGGTCTCTAACGGCAGTAAATGAGTGCGTCGATTGGCTTGAACTGAGCTGGAAATTCTGGGCCTCGTACTTTATCCCTTTCACACTTCCTGCTTTGGTCAACACCGTATTACCCGACAGATCACTAATCTGAAATGATTCCAAGCCATCGGCGTTAACAACCTTGCTGGCTCGATAAAAATTATCAGGTAAGTCAACATCAAAACCAATTTCATTGTCAAAGTTCAGTCCTGCATCACCATTGGTTCCGTAGGTCATCCGGGTAGTCCTCACCCCCCCTAACACGAAATCATTTCCTGGAATTTTCGACTCTAAAACACGCCCTAATGGTGATGTTTCATATACTGATGCAGAATAAGCCAACGCTCCATACTCTGCCGTGATATCACCGGAAAGCTGTTTGGTAGAAGAGTTCCAGCTGGCAAAGGAAGACTTATAGCCCAACCTACCCGCCAAAGCCAGGGATCTGGTCTGCACATAGGGTCGGGAAAGGTTGTCATAGAATACGCCCGAAACCATCACTTTGGTATCTGGTAATTCACTCTGTGACTGACGTACCTTTCCTGAAGCATCTACAAAAGTGGCCGAGAGACTTGGATCTGAATAGATCAGTAGGTTATCAACGGTCCACGGAGTAGAATAGCCGTAGTCTCCTCGGTTGAAGAAGACAAATTTTCCGACATTAGAAGCTCCTGATCTAAAACTCTCCGTAATAATGTATTTGCCGTCTACGTAGCAATCCACCTTTTGCGTTTCGAAATCCAAAATTGTGAGCACCTTATATGTCTTGCCCATCTTCATATTGACATCCCGCGGTGTAGTATATAGGAGAAAATCAAATCCACTACCGTCATACATAAATTCGTTGAAAACCGCATTGCCCGAGGTTCCTTCATTACCATCCCAGGTGGAGGAACCGGCCCCAAAACCAAAATTCAACTTGCCCGATCCCCCTGTATAGTAGGATGGCATTTTCACCAGAAACTCCACAGCCACTCTTTTGCCAGTAACGTCCTCCGGTAAATCCAAAATGAACTTCCCGCTGGCACCGGCATTATTGAAATGCGTAAGCCCCCCCTCCTCAAACGTCCAGTCACCACCACTGGCCGACCACCGACCCAGATTAAAGTCAAAACCCTCATAAAAACCCTCTGTACCACTGGATGCACTCTGCAATCCGATAATAGGGTTGGAAGAACTGACTGATAAACCATATTTACCAGGTAAATAGTTAGCAGAACTTCCTCCCGGATTCAGGTTATGATCTATATGCGCGTAAGTCGCATAATTTTCATCCTGGGCGTAATAATTAGTTGAACCACTTTCCTTTTTAGTAGCAATCACAGACCTTGTTTTAGGGTCATAAGAAAATGAAGAAACATATGCATCTTCCGGATATGCCCGGAAATTGTCAAACGCACATGCGATCTGATTAGCCCATACTTCTACTCTGGATCCGGATCTTTCTGAAACAGCGGACCTAAGGACCTTTTCATTACCGATATACACATGAATCTCCCCAGCACTTTTCACCAAACGACACGGTTGCCACTTACTCAAATTGAAATCTGTAACATTTGTCGCTAGTTCGCTAGCTCCGTCAAATAAGGTAACTTTCCCATCAAAATCAATGGTCAATACATACCCATCTGCACTAGACGTTTTATCCCAATTTATCTCCACAGAACCATTTGTCGCATTGTGCTCAAATGTCAAATCAAATTCAAAAATGTAATCCCCATCGAATTGACCAGATAGATCAGTATACATCATTCCTGTGGTGGTGGATTGATCAAAAACTGCGCTTCCTGACAATACCGACCAATTGCCTCCTGATACCGGGGTGTACCAGGTAGAAGTTCCTCCAAAGGTACCATCATCAAAATCTGCAGACCAAATTTCATCTTCCCTGGCATTGTAAGCCTTCAATACAGGCATATCATCTCGATATAAAGTGGATGACCACACCCCCAATGCATCTTTGGCTTCAATCACTCGTCCGTCTGAATCACAAACCATCTCCCCCACAAGTTGCCAATTGGAGGGAATAGTGCCCGAATTGGTCCAATCATTAAAAGCACTACCCGAAGCCACCTGAGAATAACTTCTGAATGGTAGACCTCCAGACCAGGTGGTTACAGAGGATCCCTGAATTACTCCGTTTACCAAACTAGTTTGTTGAATCACAGGACTCAAGAGATTATCAGATAGCCCTGTTGTACTATAAACCTGCCAATAATACTTCTGCGTTTGCTTATATACATCACTATTACCATCTGCATCATAATTGACAGAAGTGGTAGCCTCCGGTTGGTTGAGTACATTATAATCGTAGGTTACGATAGACGTTATTCCCTCAACAGTAGATTTCGTTTGTGTCGGGAGTATCAGCTCGGCCGTCTGAATCATTTGCCCTAAGGCGTTGGTGATACTAAGAGATTTTCTAGTGAAATAGCTCTCAGTTTTAGATACTTCTGCATTACCAGCGTCTAATGCTATCGTTTTGTAGCTCATTCCCCTTACAAATGGCGACTTACTATTGACATTGGTCAAATGCTCATCAGCCAACACCTCTCCATTGTAGAAGTAAGAAATCACTTTACCATTAAGTGAAGTAGTAGTAGATGTCGTGCCAAGTAGCGTAGTGGCTTCATTAAACTGAGGAGACCTTCCGTCTGGTGTTATTGTGGCTGTGGAGGTGGTGAAATTATAAGCAGTAGAAATCGTACTAAACCCGTCATTAACAGAAATGTACTTCACAGGATAAAAACTCAATGCTCCACCCACAGAGTGGCGAATCACTTTATGTAATTTCAGGGATGTAGCACTCCACTCATCTGACGAACCATAGGTAACAAAAACACCCAACCCACCTGCCTCATTGGCAAAAAAACCGGAATGGTAAGTACCGTCTATGTAGGTTTTCTCTACCTCTCCATTATGCAAGGTGTACTTATAAAGACCTGTTCCATCACTTTGCTCGTGAAAAAAGAAGTTCGGGCTACCATACACGTAGCTCGATTCACCCTGTGTATCAGACAGCTCAGAAGTGTAAAACGTATTGTTCCAAATACCCGTATTGCTACGTTTATGCAAGTAGGGCCAGTAATAAGAGTAGTTCCCCCAAAATGAACCAACCGTCAAGCCATCATTTGGGTAAGACGGGTGTTCTGGAAGCTGGGTTCTCGTTTTCCACGAATTGGTATTGGGGTTAAACTCCATTCTGAATCCGTCATACCCACCACTGTTGTCAGACCAAACGAAGAAGTCATCATTTAAAGAACTCCTCCATACGTCGTTATGAGTAGCCTCACTATAAGTAATCCAACTTTGGCCGTTAAATCTCCCCAAATCAATTTTACTTTGATAATAATCACTGGCCTGGACGATGGAATTATTGACTGATTGCATCCGCATCAAATTACTAAACCCTGTGCCAAGCTGGGTCATAGTCTGATTGAAGTATTGATCCCATTGATAAATTACGGCTTTCCCATTTGAATATTTAAGTGCTACAAAATTGTTTGATGCAATCCCCATTTGTGCATTCCATGAATCATTACCGTCGTAAGTCTGCTTATTGGCAAAGGTTTTATCCCTCTTCAGGTAATGAATGTCCCGGTAATTATAATCTCCTATTTCGTAAGTTGTGAATATATAATTTGACTGTCCAATATGATATGGATCACGGGTTCCACTATAATTATTAATTACGGCACTGCGCCAGGAGTTCATATTATTATTCTTGATGTAAACAGTCAATTTGGAACTGGTGCTACTTCCTTCTGCTCTTTGGCCAACTCCTACAAAATTATCTCCTGACACAAAGGAGGGTTTCGAACTGCCAATATTGACCTGTGGACTATAGAGGCTCCACCCACCAGTCAGGTCATTTTTACTCACGAGGAAAAGCTCACAATATCCTCCTGTCCCCGGAGTAGCTATCCCGAAAAAATCCTTTTGTGTTTGTACGAAAAACTCCTGATATCTGTCTCCTCCCAGTGCATCCCGGTCAACCCCCTGGATGGTGGTAATGAAATTCTCCTTCCATTTGCCATCCCACTCATACACATACACCTTGACAGGCCTATCAGAGTTATCATGATTTACACCGTTCAATTCTCTCCAGCAGACCACCACATAACCGGGTCCTTGCCAGATTTGGGGCTCGGAGTAGCCCGCGGGGGCATAAATTGGCAAATCCAAATCTCCCACAGATTTGGTCTGATAAGTATATGAAATGGATGCCCCAGATGCAGTCAAAACCGTTTGTAATGCTCCTATGTAGGTTCCCGATGTGTAGTACTCAAAAGACGCTTGGGTGGTATAGCTACCAAATCGATCTGATGAGCGAATTTCAGATAACAATCTTTTTTTATACCGATCGTCAGAACTGAGCTCAGTCAATGGATGATAGTTCAAGGTAACTGTCTGGATTAAGTCACCATTCAGGTTTAACCTGACATCAACTAAATATTTCTTTTCATAGATTTCCTGATATGCATCCGGCTCAGTTGGATTCTCCCTGTGTGGCTCATAATACTCATAAGAATTCTTGGAAGAATAAGTAAGTGATACATCATATCCCAACCCATTTTCTATAGTTGATAAGTAGCAGGCTTCAGTATGTAGCAGGCCAGATGAACCACCAACCTTGCTCTCAACTTTATCATAGCCATATATCACATAATCTGTTTCTAATCTATTAATGATCTTAGACAGATTCCATGCCCTTGGCATCTGACTCTGTCCACTGGTCACATTGCTATTCCCAATCCAATTGCCCCATTTGACCACCCAAGGAATAGAGGACGGAAAAGTATATTGATCTCCATATATATAAACCGTCCCATCTTCCTTTGTGATCTCCCATCTTTCTCTGGAAGTAATGTATCGGATCTTCCAATTGGTATAATTCTTTGATTTAAAAACCTCCGCTGTATAGGTAGTGTTTCTATCTTTTGAGTAATAGGACTCGGTACCTGTATAAATTAATTCTGTAAGCGACCCGTCCTTCAAATAATACTGATCATCCTCCACATTTCCGGTGTTTTTATGATCCACGACGATCTCGGGGTAGCTGAGGGTCCAGCCGAGCCCTAACACTCCAGTCGCAGACTCCTCATTGATGGTTTGTGCCTGATGCTGAACATTAGAATTATAGCTGATCGCAACATTAATTCCCAAACCCTGCTTTCCTGGAGCACTTATTAAACTTACGGGTAGATTAACTTCTCCACTGAATAAATTAACGCTGTTTTGGAGAGACCCTGCGTCTACTCCACCCACGGAAAAGGTATTGGTATCAACGATTTTACCAGCAGAGGATTGTTCCTGAGAAAATGACAGGTGAGTACATAGCAGTGCCATTAGGAACATTGAACTCTTTGCATTCATGATCAATTAGGTTAGGTGATAATTGATTTTAATTCACTAAAATCTATTTTTTTATTAAATGGTGCAAGTAAAATTTCAACAGAACGGGCCACATTATCTGAAAATTTTGAATATACCACAACTGCAAATCATTGATGGCATGGCCAATGACAGTTCGTGCTAAAAAAATCAGGAGTTATTTCACCTTCAGCTCCTTTAAAACCTCTGACATCTGACTTTTGAGTTCTTTGATCTCGTGATTTTTTTCGATCAGATGCAATGTCAACTCTTCGATCTTCTCCAGCAGTTTGGCGTTCATTTCACCGAGCGCGATTCCGTTTTCGGCCACTTCTTTGGCTGAAGGCATGTCGGGCAGTCGGTTGTTTTCTTTGATGAAGACTTCTGTTTCCTCCAGGGATTTGAGGGAGTAGTCAGCGGAAAAAACATAATCCGGCCAGGGGGCGGCTTCTACTTTTACTTCTTTGGAGCGAATGGTGCCATTCACCTCTAGTTCCTCTGATGGTGTGGAAGTACCAATCCCCACCTTGTTCCCAAAATAGACCGGCCATTGCACACTCGATATACCAAGAACACGACCCGATATATTTGTGACTCCCGTAGGTGCGACAGGCTCGTACTCTGGCGGGTCGGCAATGGTCATATTAATACCATCCACCTCTACAACTACTGTGGGAGTGCCTGTGATCCCGACGAAATGAAAGTCCAGAGCACTCAACCCTCCGCCAATAGTCCCCGAGCGTATGGCATCCACATGGTTTCCATTATAAAACAGGTTTTCTACGATTTCTATGGATCCATATTGACTATACCCCATGAAGGTGGCATGGAGCTTAATAAGGGTGAGTTTGTTATTACCCAAGCCACCGTAAATGCTGATCTCTCCACCAGCTCGCGGATGCCCTCCCAGAATGAGGCGGTACCAACCATCTCCATGATTGAGCGTAACATTTGCAGATTGAGCTTTGAGTTCTCCCCATCCAAGCATAAGCATGAAGACAGGTAAAAAGGCAGTTTTTATCAATAAGGAGAGGCGTTTCATTGGTCAACAGGGTTGGAAATAAAAAAATGGTTGGTTTTTGCGGAACCAAAATAAGAAATAATCCCGGATGTGCAATATTAAAATCTCGGGGATGTGAAAATCAATATAATAGGCAGTGGTTTGGAGTGGTCAATGCCCTTAAAGTGACTCCCTCAGCGGGCTTCAGTCCTGGCTGCTGATGCTCCCTCCACTGGCTTCTGTTTGGAAATGAGGCTTACTTTATCCTTCTTATTTAGTCAGTTACTTACTGACCACTTATGTTAGACTTAAGTTACGCTGCACTAAACTTAAGCCAGGGAGGGGATTTCTTTCAACAGCAACTGGCACAATAAAAAAGCCCCTGACTAGGCACACGCGACACTCGTGCGCCAGCGGAGGACGATATGAGACCCAAAAGTCTAACCCTTCTTCTGAGGTTTTACAGAAGCTGGCTAATGCGCTTGATACAACTGCGGATTTCCTAATGAATGGTAGCCAAGATGAAGTGGTTTCCGCTCAGCTTACAGATAAGGAACTATTGAAACAATTCAAAGCGGTGGAGCAATTGGATGCCGAGGATAAGCACCTGGTTAAAACGTTCATTGATGCCTTTCTAACTAAAAGACAGGTGCAGAAGCTAGCACAATAAAAAACCCCGCCGAAGCGGGGCTTTTAGTCTATAATACTATGATTGAGATTATTCCAATGTCGTCGGGGATATCACCAACTTTTATCTCATTAATATCTATTCCGGCCTTCATAACCTCCATGGTTTCCAATGAAAAAGAGATATCCAATGAATCAACAAATGCATACAATGCTCCTTCATGGTTTTCAATCGAAGAAATTTTATAGGCTTTCTTCAATTGGCCAAAGTTTGAAGCTGTAGTTATTCCCCTTGTTGTCTCATACTTAGGGCTAAAAATCTCAAAAGAGTAAATCTTGTCACAGTCAAGGTTTACCATAAAAAGTGACTCTCCATTCTTACTCACTTCAATAGCTGGACTAAAACTAGCTTCAATGTACCGGTCAACTAGTTTTATTTCTTTTTCCTTATCGAAAATAGTGTAGATATTATCTACTGTATCGTCAATTCTCAATTCACCTACAACTCCTTTATCAATTGTATACTCAAGGGATGTTTGAGAGAACGAACAAGTAGTTATAAAAAAACATAACATAATCATCCAGCTTTTCATTACTTCAATATTTTAAATGTCGGATTTTTAGGATTATGGCCTGTATATTCAATAGCTTTTTGCGGCTTCCCCGGCCTATTATCAACATGAACATGAGGCGCATTCTTTTGAATGTTTCTTCGGCTCGTCCTGATGTTAAAAACACCAATGCTAATTGTATGAGAGTGCCTGCCAAACCCTTGAGTATCTCCCATATTCGGATAATAGATAGATGCGCTAAACAATCCTGAATTACCAGCAGCCTTTGCCAAATCCTTATTTGACATTCCTTTTACTTTTATATCTGCTGCATCTCCTTGTATATGCCTACTCTTTTTTGCACCACTTACGGATTTATTTTTGGTCTCAGATCTATCTCCCCCTGTCACCGTAATCTTAGCATAATCTTCGGTAATCCCATTATTTTTCATATTGATGGATAAGCCAACCAATGCATTTTTGGTCTCATCTGAAGAAATCTCCTTTCCATTCATATCCACAAAATCATCTCGTGTCCCTATTTCGGTTATGGTGGTTTCACTTTCATTTACTACCGGACCATCTGGACCCCACTGATCTAAATCGGTGTTTCCTTTAACCTCATAAACTTTGTCATCATCCTTTCCATCATTGCCAAGATGTTTTCCGTCCTCGTCAAAATAATCACCGAACATGCCATCTGGATCAATGAAAAGAAGTGGGTTGTTGTAAACATAGTGGTAAGGAGTTAAATCGTACGTTTCTTCGGCTAAAGGATCGATATTAAACCACCTACCCAAATCAGGCTGATACATCCTCGCTCCATAGTCCAACCACCCAGTCTCTTTCTGTTCTTCCTTCCCATTGTATTTATACAAGTTTTCAGTACCGCTTGTATAGCTATTGAAGGTCAAACCAAAAGGATAGTAATCATCCCGCTGGATCACATTTCCACCTGCGTCTACGGTCACTCGCACATTGCCCAGGTGGTCAGTGAGGTTGTACTCATACAGAAAGCTGGCGCCACTCTTGCGCGCCCGACCCTCACTGTGCTGGATGAAATCAAGTAGCCCATCACGGTACTGTATCCCCCCGAGATAGTCTATATCCGCTCCCGAAGTAGTCTCTTTTTTCAGCTTTACTCCTGAAGCATCATAGGTATATTGTACCTCCTGCACACCATTCCCATCAGTATAGCTCACGCGCTCAGGGAGATTCAGGTAGTTGTAAGTAATACTGCCTATCGCTTTGTTGGCATCACTGATCATGTTGCCGTTTTGGTCGTATTTGTAATCAGTGTTGGTTGTATTGCCATCGGTAAACAAACCCGAGGTTCCATAGTCTTTTACAGATACCAGTTGATTCCCATTATACGCATATGCAAGGTCATCAGCCACCTGCCCCGCCATGGTACGTATCAAATCCTTAATGTTTCCATTGGCATCATACCGTATTCCATTATCATCACCGGTAACATTGAAGAAATTATTAGCTCCCAATTGTGAATACGTTGCAGTCTTCAGCCTATTCTGTAAATCGTAGGTAAAATCATAGGTTTTTGGATAGGCGTTTCCCAAGCCAGCCGTTTTCCACTTCATCTTACCAATATTTCCATTGAATTGACCAGCCAGATCATACTGCAACTCCAAACCCAGCCTATCATTCCCGTCATCCAAAGTTGTACCACCGTTAATGGTTGTCAGCCAACCACGAATATTGTACCGATAATCTATACTCTGCACAGCATTGCCAATGTTTTTCTCCACCAGCTCCCCGATCTCATTGTAGCTATTGCTTTGCATGGTCACAGCTCCCTGTTGGTCTATCTTATGGGTAGCAGTGATCAACCGGTCCATATGGTCGTAGGTATAAGTCTCCTCAGTATCCACGCTCTCCTCCCCATCATGGTTGCGGATGCTCTTCTTCACGGTGCCTGTAAAGGAGTAGGCATTGCTCACCCTGTCTGTGCCCCCATGGATGTTGGTACTTATACTCTGGATCATCCGATACCTGTCATCATAGTAGGAGGTCGCATAAAGGTAGTCGTCTGTACCCAGTACTTTGACCTTATTCCCTGTCACTTGTCCGCTCACAGCACTCATTGCCGTGTTTTCAAAATCAGCCCCTTTGTCTATGTAGTTGTGCGTATGGTTTCCAAAATAACCCTGTCCCTTGAACCGATAGTCATCATAATAAGTCACCGATAGTACCTGATCAAACGTGATGCTACTTCTGCTTTCATTGGGATAGGTAGTGCTCGTGCTGTAGCCGTGACCTGTCGTAGTGATGGTCTCACCTCCGCTCATGGCCTGGGCATCCGCCCTTATATCCACAAGATCATCTGTGATGGTACAGATACCTGTCATAATTGGCCTGTTCAGCACATCATATTTAGTAAAGGTGTATTGATTATATGCTGTGGTTGAGATGGAAAAGGTGTTGGTACTACTTCCGCCGGCATGAAATCCAGGAGTGAGGGTAACGGTACCTCCATTGAGTTGGTACGATTGCCCTGAGTACTTATCCAAAGAAATATTGCTATTGACCAGCTGCACACGCTGGTTGCCATCCTGGGTCAGTACCAGCCGATCTCTGGCATCATATACCATATAAACCGGCTCAGCTCCCGGCACCTGTTTTTCGATCATGCGCCTTCTGCCATCATACTGGTAACGAAACATCCATTTCTTACGAAAAGCGGTATCATTGAGTAGACTGTAGGTTGTTCCCATCTGCACCGTTCCCTCCGGTTGAAGCACAAAAGTGAGCTGGCCATACACATCGTACAGATAATAAGTAGTCGCATAGGTGTTACCTGATACCTGGCTTTTCTTGGCCACCGTCTGCCCCAGCTTATCTCTGAACTCAAGGCTAATGTTTCCATTTTCATCAGTCGTCTCTGTCACCCACAGGTCCCCGGCACTATAGGCGCTCTCATGGGTAATTGTCTGATTGCTATTATTAGCAACACTAAAACGCTGTAGAATATGCCTGGTGTCTGTGCCAGGCGTGTTAGGAGAATAGTTCATAGCAACGAATTTGTCTGGGCTTCTCCAGCCGTCACCCGCGCCGTATTGCTTTGACGGTCTGTTAAGCGGTGATGCTTCAAACTTCGTTTCACTATAATAGTACGTGGATTCATCGGCCACCTTATTGGTAGTGGAGGAGTAAAAAGAAGCAATCTCCGTACTCCAGCTACTATGATAGTTCCCTGGGGTGGCATGCGCATTTTCATACATCAGGTAGCCTTTATCCTGTCTTCCGTAGGTGTCATAGGCTATTGGGGTCACCAAATCTTTGCTATTGGGGGATCCTTTTCGTATGACCTGCTGCATGGGCCGACCCAAACCATCATAGTATTGGGTAGAGCGCATAACCTTTGTCTGATCAGTAACCCCAGCGATACTTCCGGTATAACCACTAATCCGCGCCCTGTGGGTGGTCACATAATTCTCATCTGAGGTCTGTGAGTAACTAAAGTGGGATAGTACGATACCCGTGAGCGTTAGTAGTATGGTTCTTAGGTTCATCAGATCAGGCGGTTAGTTTTTGTAATTGTAGGTGTACTCCTCCAGGACATTTCCATCATGGTCCTTGATCCGCAGTAATCGACCAAAAGTGTCATATACATACTCCGTATAAAGACCATTTTCATCTGTTATTTTAGTTGGTCCATTGATAGGTTCATATTCATATAGAGAAAAACGTGCATTAGGTTGCTGGGACTTAAGACAACTATAATCCCCATAACCACAATCGATAAAGTAAGCGTCCCAAAATTCATTGAATGTTGTGTTAATCCCCCGAGCTACCAGTTGGTTTCCGTCCCACAAAAACACATTCAAAACCTGATCTGGACCGGTTAACTCTATCATCTTACCGTGATCATAGTTAATGGTAGTGGTGGATACCTCAGCACCTCCTGTGGGGTAAGTCAACCGATTGGTAGGGTAATAGCCAAAATAATTTTCACCATTTTGAGTAAATGATTCACTCTCGAAATTGGTTTTTACTTTAAGGCTCAGCGTCTGATTATGATAATTTTCTTGCTCTACTACGGGATGAAAGTTACGATCGAACATCGTCTGATAAAATGAAGAGCCTCCTTTCAGTTCATTGGGATACTTAAAGATTGACACTTGCTTGTCTACCAAGGAATCTGTACCAAACGATACTGTGCGTATCACCTGCCCTAGAGAATTATGCTTATTTATTATGGTATTTGTGAATGTATTTGTCGGGTTCAAATCGATAACCACAGTTTTTGTGTTCACCCAGTGATCAAAGAAGAATTTATAAGTGTACCATCGGCGTACTTCAATATTTGGTTGTTGACCTGATAATGCCTGATACTCAAAAATGCCCATCGCTCCGTAAGCTCCATCCGAAAGAAGATCATCGTATGTGTAACTAATAATCTTTACATCTTCACCTGCGGCATTACGAAAAGTCTTCCGCTCTATCAATCCGCTTTCATAGGATGCATGAAAGGGATGAAGATTATTATTTGGCCCAAACTTTGGATCAACATTTTTGAATTCATAAATAATTGAACCATTGCTAGGCAATTGATTTTCCTCCACGTAACCATAGCTTACTAAAGGCTGACTTCCAGCATAGAAATTGGCGTTGGACTTTGTGTTGAACCACCACTCTGCAGATGGCATTGAGTTAATCTGACCATTTGTGTATGTGAGATGATTGTTAAATTCGTGTGTAAAATAAGAAAGTGGTAAGTTCAGCTTGCCCTCATTGTAAGTATACGTTCTTTGAATCCTTGGAGTAGGATCAGCGGGATTATAAATACCTATACCGTTAATTCTAAGCCCTCCTCCCCTAGACGGATTTGACGAACTTGCCAAAAATTCTCCCTTATCGTCCAAAAGAGTCAAAGTTGCACGGACGTGAAATCCATAATTTTTCGATTTTCCGCAGTTATCTGTTATTTGTTGTGACGTGAGTGAAGGGAGATTAGGTGATAAAAAGTACGTTGCAACGGACGGATTTAAGGAAATTTCCTCCTGAATCGTATATGTCCATGGGAAATCATCATATCCCCCATAGAATACCTCATCTGGGATTGTCCATGTTTTCTCAAGTGTAGTACCATAGGTGCCACTTCTCAATTGAATATGGGCATTATCCAAAACATCAATATGCGTATTTCTCGCCAAGGTGTAGTTCTGACCAGCCCCACAATCAACCTGACCAACAGAAAATGTTATTGTTATTTGAGCCTTATTTCCTCCCGCTGGAAAATTATTTCTAGCTGTAACATCATCACCATCTGCCCCATTTGAGTCTTTGACTCCAAAATTGCCAAGAACCTCAGTTCCCTGATAATCCGAATCTGGGATTGAGTGATTGGTGAATTCATGTGAACCCCATTCATACTCTGCATGACCCTTAGTTGGATAAATTATTTTTTCAAGAATTTCAGCCTTCATGGCCTCTTCGTTTGACCCTCTATTCGCAAAACCCCTAAATTTCATTCCAATGGGTGGGTTATCATTAAATGGATCTTGAAGAGAAGGATCCTCATTATACCGGAACTCGGAATTCACTATAGCAGAGAGATTTGGGAAAAAATATGAATTATTAACCTCATTATAAAACCCCCAGTGGTCAACAGCATATGAGGTTTTATACGGCAACTTTTTAGTGTTGTAAATGAATTCATACGGACTCAAACCATCTTGCCAAACCTGATTTAGAATCAGGCGGTACTTGATGTGATTTTCATTGAAATTTGCATGCCAGGACGAACCAAACTTTACTCCAAAATTGGTTGCCAAGCTATTGGAATATTGAAAGTTGAAGCCTCTAACAAGATTGGTCACCTTGTCTGTAATAGTGAATCGATCCAGTTTTTCCTCACCATAAATATCTATCCTTGAAGACCTATTACTAAAATCTGCTATAAAGTTATTCGTTTCGATTTCAGTGAGATAAACAGGTTGATAAGAATCATATGATGACTTATTCCTCCACTCGGGGTTACTTGAACCTAATCCGACTGTATAGCCCCTATATTGATCAAGTGACTGAAAGTTGGATACGGCATTTCCAAGAGTTTCATAATCAAACTTCGCATAACTCCCATCGGTATATAATATCTTGGTCAAATAAAATGATTCGGAAACAATCCTAGAAAAATCATCAACTGGATACTTAATCTCTCTCCTATCAAACTCATATACCACCCCTTCACTAGTAGTTATTTTATAACCAGCACCAATATCATAGTAACCGTATGAACCACTTATCATTTCTATCTTTAATGGTTCATTACTGTTAAGTATAACAAAGTCCTGTGCGCTTTCATCGTAAATGAAGGAACCTGAATATCCCATAAATTGGAATGTAAATACATCCGGTTCAAAATAGCCTAGGTAAAGCAGGTTTTGATACTCTGAGGAACAGTAGCTATCATAAGGATTAAATCCTTGTTCGTTATATAACTCTGTAGAGGTTTTACCAACCCAAGCTTGATTTTCTGTGTAGGGCTCAGTAAATAGTGCATCTGGATCATAGCTTCCTGGAATAGTGCCTATGGTGCATGTTTCATCAATTTGTCCTTTAACGCTCCTAACGATTACCCCACCTACATTTAAGTTCCACCCTAGACCAACCCAACTCGCTTCTTCGTTTACCCTTATGCCACCACCTGCGTAACGTAAGGAAATTGGAATTTTCACATCTCCATCGTCTATCGTATATAGCGGCACCTCAATGTTTGGTGTCCCAGAATGATGACTTATTGAAATGTCGTTGAACCTTACAAAAGAGTAGGCCGTGGGCGTTGGGACTGTTGGTAGATTATACTGTTGGGCTAATAACCCTGAGGACATAAAGACCCCTATTATAAAAGCTCCCAGACAAACAAAAAAGTAATTGTTTTGTACTGCCAGGTAAGGTCTGTTTCTTTTCATTATTCAACCTAATTAGTTATCAAATGGACTCATTTTCTTTGAAATGATCTTCTCCTAATCCTGCCTGATTATCAATCTAATCTATAGCATCCTACCCAATTTTAGTCGTTGGATTTGCCCCATTTCAGAGTTCCCAGATGTCAAGTTGGGTAAGGTTAAAAAATGCCTCAACAATCCCCTCCCTAAACTGGTAATTACGATTGGCTCCTCATTATACAATGCGGTTCAACATTCAATAATAAACCGCTATTTACATTAAACCAAAAAAATGGAGACATTCTTCTCATGGGATATGTCCATCGCTCAAAATGGTCTAATCCCTCCTTTTGAAAATCTCTGATTGATCAGCTTTGCTGACCACCAACACACTATCCAACGGCTGATAGTATAGTTTAATTTCACCATCATTTACCTCCAGCACCTTGAACTCCTCAAAAGAATCGCCCTTTTTGACCATCCGCGGCATCATGTTAAGCATGAGCATACCGGTGGTCACACGAGTGCCAGACACTGTCCCTCTAAAAACCACCTGCGGGATCGCCTTGCTCATTGGCCTCTCTGTATTTTCAACAGGTGCCAACTCCTTCACTGCTGGAGTGGATAGATCTTTCAAAAAAGGGTCAGGATAATTGAGGTAAAACCGATAAGTCTCATCGGTGGTTTTCGCCAGATCTTTAGCCGATAAGCGAATGGGAGAAAGGGTCTCTTCTGGCTGAGAGGTCAGGTCAAAGAGCCTCACCATTATCAACCCCCAGATGAGGGCCACAAGCCCCAATAGCAACCATTGTTTGGTCTTGCCACTCACTTGCTATTGATATAGAGGTTGCGAATGGAAAGTGGGGTAACATATGCCTCATTTTTGGCGCGTACACCCCATTGGTAACTACCACTATCCAGATTCAACTGCAGCTTGTTACTCACAAGCTCCTGCTCATTGACCAGGAGCTCAATATGATCAAATGAGGGCGAAACCAGAATGAAATCATAGGTCTCCGCACCCGCCAGCTCTTCCCACCAGAAGGTAAGGTCATGCATACTGGTGACCAAGCTATCTCCTGGCGCTGAGAGCTTCACTGTTGATCCGGAGATGTCCACCGCCACATCCATCCTGAAAGTGCCGGAGGCCGTACCCGTTTGATACCTGGCATTTGCACCACGCACCTGCCACTCATAGGTGCCGGGAGGAAGCGCTTTATGGAGTTGGTTCTGAGAGATACTGGTGTCCAGAAGCACCCGCTGTGGGTTCGCCAGGTTGGGACTGGCTATTTTTACATGATACGCCGTGGCGCCAGTCACCTGCTCCCACCACAAATCCACCCCGGCACCAATGATCAGTACATCCTGGCTTGGTGAGAGTTGACCAATGGTCTCCTGCGAGATATCCAACACTTGCACAGAGTCTACGGCAAAGGACTGACGTACCCAGTCAGAAGCGTAGGAGGCGTTGGTGCCCCTAAGCTCCCATTCATAACTGCCCTCAGGAAGGGATACTGACATCTTATTACTGGCGGTAAGTGTATCTAACAAAAGTTCTTGAAGATCTGAAAACGAAGGGCTTACCAGCCGAACTTCATAGTGGGTTGCCCCGGGCATTTTTTCCCACCAGAGCTTGGCGGTCTTTCCTATGATCAAACTGCCGTTGGTTGGGCTAATGATTTCGGGTTGACCCTGAAGTGCTATCTCACTTCCACTGGCTGTGGTGTCTATTCGGAAACTTCGGTAAAAAAACTGCGTGGCATAACCAGCATTGAAGCCGCTTACCTCCCATTCGTAAGCTCCCGTTGGGAGTACCATGGTGATCAGGTTACTGGTGGTCACTGAGTCCATCCATACCCTGCTGGCGGTCTCAAAACCCGGGCTGACCAAATGAAACTCGTAGGAGCGGGCACCATCCACCGGTTCCCACCAAAAAGAAACTGTATCCATGGTCAATACCGCACTATCTGCTGGTGACAATAGAACAACCTCCCTGCCGGAAATATCTTCTTCAATCACATCGCCACACATAGAGAATGTCAATCCTAAAACCAAAGCCAGGGTGTAGCTACGAACCATATTCATTTTTTCTTAAAATCATTTTAACACGCAGGTGAGTTACTCCGGTCTTTCTTTCAAATTCTTTGTGAAAATCAAGAGACTCTAAGGTAACTGATTTGAAATCACTTTCCACAAAGCGGATAAATTTTACCATGTTGACATATAGACCACTAAATGTGCACTCATACCTCTCGGCCCCCTCCTTTGAAGTTTCATTGATCTCAACAATCTGCAAATTGGACTGCTCTGATCTGCTCACCAAAACGGCGAATATTTCAGCCTTTGAAGAGGCTCTGGTTACCACGGCTTTCAGGGAGTCTATTTGCCTCTTTTGAGTGGAGAGTTGGGCAATTTCAGCAATCAATTGCCGCTCTCCTTTTTGTGTAAGAGCACTCAGGTATTCATTTTCCTGATGAATACGAATGGTCTTTTGGAAGGCTGCAAAATAACCCACCACAAGGAGTAACACGGCAGCACTCACCATCATCAAGGTTTTTTGCTGATATGATAAATTACTCCACATTTCTCGAAAGGATTAAATTAAACCTACCCTGTTCATTGCTCAGATCAGGCCCCTGAAAACGCTGAAAGATCACATCCTCTACCCAATCCATTTGCTCCACCTGATGCACCCAATGGGTAAAATCAATGGGATCATCAGCTTTTCCGCTGATGACTACCCGCGGATTTGGGGGCTGAGTTTTCTTCCCCGGTCTATCAGACGGGGGGTTGATCAAGAGCTGCTCGAGAACGAGGGCTTTAGGAATAGATTTTCCAACCATGTCACAGATTTGAGCAATCTCAGGCTTGCCTTCCATATCTGAAAGCAGGTCCTTATTACTCAAGAGATAGGCTTGCAACTGCTTCTGTTTCGCTCCCAGCCGCTCAATCATCGAAGATTTACCCCTCAGCTCCTTGTTGGTGTCATTAAGAAAAACAAAAAGTGTGGCATTGATCAGGAACAATGCCAGCAACACTCCCAATACCGGATACCTTAAGCTCAGGTAGACCTTCTTGAACTTCAGATCTTTCTGGTTATGCTGGAGCTCGGGATAGCCTGTGGTTTCACCAAGTCCATTTAACGCATTAAGGGCCGCACAAAAGGGAGGCACCAGATTTTGATCAATCAATGTGTCGCCAAACTGCAAATCTGACGGAACCTCTTTCTGACCAGCAGGTCGGTTACCGGAAAAATCAAATTCGAAACGCCCAATAGCCACCCTTGAATTGGTGGTTCGGCTATGGATTGACCGGGCCAAGGGGTACTCATTGAGTAAACCGAGATGAACCCCGACAAGCTGATCCTTGTAAGGCTCCAGGGGATACAACAATTTTAGTAAGGAATCCTTTCTTGCAAAAGCGTAGGCGCTGCCCATAAAGTTGATCAGAAATTCACCTTGATCCTCGTTGGTCACTTCTTCACTGAAAACCTTTTCAATACCCTCAGGAGTTAACTCATCTTCGGTAAATGCACTCAAAATTTGCTCAGAATACACTCCCAGGGATATCGGAAGTACCGGTCGCTGTAGTATATACTGCAAAATGCTTTCGGTGCCCTCCAAGGCTTCTCCCATACAAATCTCTCCCTCAGCGTCGATCCACACCAGCGCACCTTTGACCTCTAACCCGTCAGGTGAGTCTTCGATGCTCAGCCCTAAACATTCCTTCCTTAAGTATCGCTCCAATACTTTCATGGTGCTGGTTAATAGACGATTGTAGGCTTAATGAAAATCAACAGCTTTGTCTCAGAGTTATCCTTGGTCTTAGAACTAAAGAGCCATTTGAGGATCGGAATTCTGGAAAGCAGCGGAATTCCACTCCCTCCTTCGGCCTTGCTCACTTCTTCCAGGCCTCCTATCACCACCATTTCCTCATTCTTCACCCTGATTTTAGAGATGAACTTCCTACTGGCATTGCCCGGAGGAGCTCCGGTGATCTCCGGAGGAATGAAATCACTAAACTCTGCCTCTATGGACAGGGTAACATCCTCCATGTCACTCACGAAAGGACTGATCTTCAAATCCAGATTTGCTTCCACTTTCTCATACCTGGGGGTCACCGTCACAATTGGGTTGACTCCTCCTGTTACATTTTGAGTTTCGATCAGGTAATAGACCGACTGACCAATGGTCAGCGTAGCTTCATGTCCATTCAGTGTAGATAGCTTGGGGGTAGACCTGATATTCAAATTATTGTTCTCTTCCATGGCCTGGATAGTGGCATAGAAACTGGGGGTAACCCGGCCAAGGTTCATGATTCCCCGGCTATCCAGATTATTCAGAATCCTGTTGAATGTCTGTGAACTAAGGGTCACGTCTACGCCCGAAAATATTTGTCCTTGTGTAGTAGGGACAGAATCTCCCAAAAACGCCTTGACCCCTGTCCTCAACGAACTACCCTTTCTCATTTCTACCACCATCACTTCTATCAGCACATTGGGAACAGCCCGGTCTATATCGTTCAAAAAGCTGGTTAACCTATTGATCGCTTGCTCACTCCCCGTAAGAATCAGTGCGTTCAGGTCATTAAATGGTTTCACCTGCACTTGCTGGATCAAAGACTGTGGAATCACCGCCTCCACACCTTCTACAGATCTGTTTTTGAAGGAATACACACGGGCCTCGTTGATTGTACCCTTCTGCATTTCTCCGATTAGATAAATACCCTTATTGGTCACTGAGTAGGTCTGATTAGAAGATTCCAGGGCTATATTCAAAAAATCCTCAAATGATACGGAGTCCAGTCTACAATTGAGCATCCCCTGAGGATCACCCAAAAGGACATAACCAATATTCAATTGTTCTCCCACCTGTCGGATCAACTCAACAGCTGGAGTTTGGTAGCAATTTATGGATAGGTAGGGAAGTCCATCCATATAAAAAGTCTTCAAATCATGACCTCCGGAATGCGTATAACCCGCTGACCGCCTGCTGGGCCGGTTATTTTCAATTTGAGGTGCAATCTGACCCGAGACCTGATAGACGTTTTCGGATTTTTTTTCAAGTTTAAGGTTATTGGCTTCCGCGAAGTTTTCGATAGCCACCTCTATGGGGAGGGCTCTGATAAATGCATTGACCATCTGACCCGCTACCGCCTGATTGACGATCACATTATACCCGGACTTTCGGGTGATGTCCGCAGCTACTTCTGCAAGCAAATTGTTCTGAGCATTGATGGTCAGTAATTGATGCTCCTGATCATATGTAGCAATCGCTCTTTCGGGCTCTACAATACCTTGATGATAGAAAGAAAAAATATTATTGGTGAATTTTATTTGCAGGTCATATTCGTCGCAGATAAACAGCAACAAATCCTTCACCAGCACATTATTGAAGTTATTGGTAATTGCTATCTGAGGGATGTTGCCCAGGTTCACATTTAAATGATGAGTTTCGGCCACCGCTCTCAGTAATTCGGACAGTGGAGCATCCACCAGGGTAAAGTCCACAGGCTCATTAAGACCGGCAATTTCCTTACTGAGTGTATCCAGCCGCTGACTCAGGCCAGACGGATCTTGTGCCACTACCCCACGGGCAATAAGAAAGAAGAGAATAACAAAAATGAATGATTTGCTCAAAGTAAATACGTATAAATTTCCTCCAGAGAGGTCTCTCCCTGCTCAAACTGTTCTATTGCACTCGTCATCAGACTACCATTTTCGGAGCTGTACTGATCAGGTTTTGAAAAAATCAACTCCTTGTTGGTCTCCGTGATGTTGACCATTTCGTAAATAGCCATTCGCCCCTTGTAGCCTGTCCCATGGCATTCACTGCAACCAACGGGGGTAAAATAACAATCTATTTGGGAATTCTTCAAAATTTCTGGTAGCTGTGACAAATCTGATTGCCTGTGCTTGCATGCTGGACATAACCTCCTGAGCAATCGCTGGGCCACCGCTACATTCAGGGTATCCGCTATCAGATACTCCGGAATACCCATCTCCATAAGCCTGGAGATAATGCCAATGGCAGAGTTGGTGTGCAAGGTAGACATCACCAAATGACCCGTCATGGCTGCTCTGATCGCTATCCTGGCCGTATCCACATCCCGAATTTCACCCACCATGATAATGTCCGGATCCTGCCTCAAAAAAGTGCGCAGGGTGGTAGCGAAATCCAGTCCTACTTTTTCATTTAACTGTACCTGGTTGATCCCGTCAAGCGTGTATTCTATGGGGTCTTCAATAGTGAGGATATTAGTAGTGGGCACATTGAGGTATTTCAATGCCCCGTATAGTGTGGTGGTCTTCCCAGAACCGGTAGGTCCACTGATGAGCACCATGCCCTGGGGCCTGGAAATGGATTCCAGAAATAGCTTTATTTGACCCGCATTTAGTCCAAGCTGCCGAATATCCAGATTGGATGCATCACTGGATAACAACCTGAGAACCACCTTCTCACCAAACAAAGTGGGCAGCACTGAAACCCTAATATCATATTGCCCCTTTGCATTTTTAATCAGGATGCGACCATCCTGAGGCAGGCGCTTCTCAGCAATATCCAGGTTGCTGATGATCTTGATCTTGTTGACATACTCATGATACTTCTCCTTTTTGAGTTCATACCGCTCGATCAGCTTACCATCCAACCTCATCCTGATCCTGGACCGATCCTGATACTTTTCTATGTGGATGTCACTACAGCCAAGCTCATTGGCTTCCGAAATCATCTCGCCGATAAACTCATCAGAGTTTACATTGAGCGAGCGCACCGTGTCTCCCCCAGATCTGATGTAATACCTGGTGAGTTGACTACCTATCCACTCACTATCCGCAACCTCTATGTGTATCTCCTTACCCGTGATGACGGAAAGTTGCCTTGCCAGCATTTCAGGTTCTTGAGCATCAGCGTACAGCACCAAGCGCCTCCCTTCAGCCATCTTCGGGAAAACCCGATATTTCCAGGCAATGGAAGTGGATAACTCTTTGATCAGATTAGAAGAAATAGGCGCTGACTGGTCCAACATAAATGTGAATAAATAAGGCGACAGTAAATATAGGGGCCAAAAACCCTGCAAGCGGAATCAAGTGCTGCTTTTTATACCTTTCAGATAGACGATTGGCCATCAAATGCATGCTAAGTGCTGAAATCAGCCCGGCATTGAGCCAGATCACAAAATCTGGAAAATCGAAGTAAACCGATACAATCATTAGGTAGAATACATCCCCCAGACCGAACATACCTGAAAAACTGAGCTGATTGCGCCAGCGAATCAGCAGCATAGAAAGACCAATAATAACAGCAAGGAACCCCCAATTAAATGCGAGGCCCCAGAGCGAGATGGGCTGCACAAAAAAATGAAACAATACGGGCAGTACTGCAAAAAAAAGGATTAGGTACACATGTATACTTCTGCTTTTAAAATCCTGCCAAAAAATCAGGAATGAGCAGAAGCTGAAAAGCAGGAGAAAAATCACATACATCAATCCTTTTGGGTCTCTATCATGTTTCCATCCTGATCGATCTCCCAGATATTCATCACCCCATCGCCATCAAAATCAACCTGAGCTGTGGCCCGAGCCACATAGGTAGTGGGCGTTGCCTCCAAGATTTCGATTAAGTAGTTGGCATTCCCAGCTTCCTCACTGACTAACCCCTCCTGTTCAAATCCAATCTGGTCCAGGTTGTCACTAAACCTGGAGTACTCATAGTAATAGGTCTTTTGCAGGGTATGAACATGCTTCAGTGCCTGCTTGGCTTCTATGGATCTAGTGCGGGTAATGAGTGGCATCAGAGAGGGCAATGCCAATAACACCAGTATCCCGATGATCACCAACACTACCAGCAGTTCGGATAAGGTAAAGGCAGCCAGCCGCTTTTTATTCAGATTACTCATAAGGTTCCTTTGGACTTTTTCTCAAATTTAGGAAAATCTCATTGGTTTAATCAATTGAGGAACTCCAATTTGGTGAAGATGATGTATCCTTACCACATTTACTCTGTGGATGATCTCAGGTACTGGTGAGACCATGTACCCGTTTCAGTTAGCCTCTGACTTTTTATATTCGATTCAGTCAGATATAAACTGACCATTGTCCTAGATTTTAAGTTATGCCAATCCTAAGCTGGTAGAGGTCCTTCAGCCCACATGAGTCTATTTGTTTTTCATGGTCTCTATTTCTTTTTCAAGTTTTTCAACCCGCTCATTTTGCTCAATCAAATAAAGCGTCAGTTCCTCTATTTTCTCCAGCAGTTTGGCATTCATCTCCCCCAGCAAAATCCCCTGCTCCGCCACCTCTGTGGCCGATGGGATGCCGGGTAGGTGCTTGTTTGCTTTTATGAAGTCCGCTGTTGCTCCCAACTCTGGAAGCTCGTACCCCTCAGAAAAAACGTAATCTGGCCAGGGTGCCGCTTCTACTTTTACCTCTTCCATGATGGCTTTACCTGCTATGGCAAGCTCGTATCCGGCAGGAAGCGCTGTAGTACCTACTGTAAGAGCAGATGAAACATGTGTAAGTCCATCACCACGCACATAAAACCGCTTAACATTAATATCAGGATCCCCAACTATGAAATAATCGGCTGTCGAACCAACATCGAAATCATCAGAAGGGTTAATCCAGAATTGAGCTGAATTGTTGCTCTCAATGTGTCGAATTTCAGCTGGGTCATTGGTCTGAGCACTGAAAAGTAACCTGCTCGTTGTGCCATTCTTACCCAGCGTTAAGTAACCAGAATGATCAAGTTTCAACTTAACTGAATTATTGATACGCCATTCAAAACCACCTGTGGTTCCCGAGGTAGAAGACCCGATGAGCGAGGAAAGCTGCGAATCCCAGGTACCCACATTCCAAACCAACCTACCTCCGCCCTGAAACCACAACTCATCAGAATGCGAAATACTGTGCCTGAAATCATTGTAAACACCAATCGTCATTCTCAAGTCTTCTGATCCGGAGCCAGGACTATCAGAACTTTCATCTTGAACAAGAATAAAAGCTCTATCTGACCCATAGTTTACGTTTGAGTGAAAGTTCATAAGAAAACTCCCACCACTACTAGGAGACTTAAAGTTGACCAGACCACCACTGAAAGTGTTACCATTCCACTGAGCAAACCCCAGATTGGACAAACAAACCAACGCAAATGTTAATAAACTTCCTTTCATTTTATTTTAGATTCAAGTTCGATGACTCTCTCGGAAAGGTTTTGATTGTCATTTTTTAGTTCAATGACATACAAAGTGAGCTCCTCTATTTTCTCCAGCAGCTTCGCATTCATCTCCCCCAGCAAAATCCCCTGCTCCGCCACCTCTGTGGCTGATGGGATACCGGGTAGGTGCTTGTTTGCTTTTATGAAGTCCGCTGTTGCTCCCAAATCTGGAAGCTCGTACCCCTCAGAAAAAACGTAATCTGGCCATGGTGCCGCTTCTACTTTTACTTCCTTACTCCGAATGGTGCCATTTACTTCCAGTTTTTCAGTGGGGTTGATCACATCAACTCCCACGCTACCACCTGCGGTTAATGTCAAATTGTTTTGCCATTCCCATGATCCCGAGTTGTAGTATCTTGTTTGAAGCAACATTCTTCCACTGGCATTGGCATTACTTTCATTATTCGGTGTGACCATAATCCTTCCCTGCTGCCAGGCGTTACCTCCATTGGTATTGGCAGGAATCACAAAGCCTAATGTAGCACCCTCATTCATGCTTCGAGTACCAGAAGAGGCTTCAATAATCAAATTAGCTGCCTTTTCATCTGTTGAATTGATATCCACAGCATCTGACAAAACATGGAATTTTGCATCCGGGTTGGATAATCCCACACCAAAATCACCGCCCTTAATAAATGATTTCCCTGCTGGATGAAGTTGTATTTTAGTTTGATTGCCAGCGTTATTAAAAATTATGGCTCGATTATCCAAGGCATCAAAAGCAATGACATTGCCTTGATAAGATACCCTCAGGGCATTGCCCGAAAATCTTCCAATCTTAACTCCATCATCTACATTTCCGCTCGCTAAAAATTTAACAAACCTGTTGTTGTTCATTGTAAGATCATCGTTGCCCTGAGCAACGGCTCCTATGGCTAGAAGGCCCAATAAAATACTGACTAAAATTTTCATGGCTTATTGCTTTTTAAGTTGGTCTATCTCTCCTTCTTGCGCCTCTAGTCTTTCAAGGATGAGGTCTATTTGTTTATCCTTTTCAATAAGGTGGAGCGTCAGTTCCTCTATTTTCTCCAGCAGTTTGGCATTCATCTCCCCCAGCAAAATTCCTTGATCCGCCACCTCTGCAGCTGATGGGATACCAGGTAGATGCTTATTTGCTTTTATGAAGTCCGCTGTTGCCCCCAAATCTGGAAGCTCGTACCCCTCAGAGAAAACGTAATCTGGCCAGGGAGAGGCTTCTACTTTTACTTCCTTACTCCGAATGGTGCCCTTTACTTCCAGCTTTTCAGTGGGGTGAACGACACCAACACCGACATTGCCACCACCATAAGCCAAGGTCACATCTGCAGATGAATAATGATTTAAACTGGCGTAAGCATTTGACCGGGAATCCATGATCAAGTGACCAGTGCCATCAGTACTGGCCATAATATTCGGATACCCATTTGCCCGACCCACTAGCATGGTGGGCTGAGAGGCCAATGACAACAATTCCAATCTTGCATATGTGGAAGTTCCCCCTAATACCAGGCTTCCTTTGAAAAAAGAATCTCCATATCCGGCCAAACGAATATAGTTGGACTGGTCCCTACCATAAACATCAATCAATCCGTAACCATCATTTGGCCCATTGCTCCCACCTCCTCCTTTGGTTAATCTGACTGCATTAAAACTTCCCGCAGTGGTCTGATAGGCAAAATGATAGTGGCCATTCCAATTTGAAATCATGAAGTTAAGATCGGAGGCCCCTCCATAACCGTAGGACTCAATGACATTGGTGACATTGTTATGGGTGCCATCTCCGTCCGATTCAATTCTTAACCTGGCATAGCCACTGCCTTTATTCACAGTATATGATGACTCCTGGGCATAGGCAGAATGCACCAGCAATGTGATCATTAAATAAAATAGTAAGTCCTTCATTGTTTCTTATTCTCAAGGTTGGTTAGTCTCTCATTAAGCTTTTTGTTTTGCCGCTCCAGCTCGATCAAATGAAGGGTAAGCTCCTCAATCTTCTCCAGCAGCTTCGCATTCATCTCACCCAGCAAAATCCCCTGCTCCGCCACCTCTGTGGCTGACGGGATACCAGGTAGGTGCTTATTTTCTTTTATGAAGTCCGCTGTAGCTCCCAAATCCGGAAGCTCGTACCCCTCAGAAAAGACGTAATCTGGCCATGGCGCCGCTTCTACTTTTATCTCTTCCATGATGGCTTTGCCAGCCACGGCAAGCCTATAACCTGATGGAATCAAGTCTGTATTTACTCCGAGGGTTTTATCATTCGTATTGATAAACACCGCAGTACTCGTGGGAGCTCCATCCCCTGAGTTAATATCGGTGAATAGCAACTTATCGTCAGTCATTATCCTAAGTTGACCTCCATAATCATCAATTCGGCTGTAATAATTAGCCCATGAATCATTCCCCCACACCAATCCTTTGTTGGCAGTGCCATTATGAAACCGAATGGGATCCTCGAAGATGGTGGCGCCCTTCACATGCAGTTTGGACATTGGCTCAAGTGTCCCAATTCCCACTCTTTGGAGGTGTTCAGAATTATACACGACATTAGATGGGCTAATGGGCACAATACTCGATACATCTGAAACAGGAGTGAGGTTAAAATCAGTGGTAGGATCTGACACATCAGTAATGGTAAACCCATTAGCATATGTAGCATTGGGAGTGGGAGTACTCTTCAAAACAAGATAACGGTTAGCTCCTGATCCAACATAACCCCACTCAAGCTTGATCTGCTTGTGATTGTAATTATATTCACTAACAATGGTAAACTCAGCCGTATTGTAGTTCCCGGAAACAATATAAACCACCATTTCGTGTACTGCGAAATCGCCTGTGGCGTAAATTTTCACCAAACGATTACCCCGAGTTCCGATCTGATACCACGTATCTCCGCTCGGTACGGAGTTGGTATAGGGCTGACCAACAGCCCACTGACTAGCCATGATCGTGACGAGCAGGAAGAATAGTATGTGTTTCATCGAAGAGGTTGACATAAGCGGTGATCACCAACGGGCTTACATTTCTCTATTTAATTAAAATGACAATAGCCCAAAACAAAAAAAAGAAATTAACACATAGGATCAAAGGCTAATTTGTGAATAACGCAACTTCATGCTTTGATACTCTTGTGAACGCCACAAGAGCATATAACACTGACCTGTCAGGAAGGCTGTAAGAGCATACAGATATTCCTTCTCATAATTTTTTACTTATTTTCAAGTGCTTGAATTCTTCCCATGAGTTTGTCAAACTCGATGCTTTTAGACTCCAATTGCTCCAATCGTTCTAAAAGCTCGATCTGATAGAGCGTTAGTTCCTCTATTTTTTTCAATAGCCGCATGTTCATATCTCCAAGATCAATTCCATTTTCACCAATCTCAGTAGCAGAAGGAATTTCAGGAAGGTGCTTATTTTCGGTAATGTATGCTTTAGTTTCCTTTAGCGATAGGAGTTGGTAATCGGATTCAAAGACATAATCCGGCACATCAATATTTGCAAGCACCTTGACTTCAGTTGCTCTAATCTGTCCATTCACTGCCAACTTTGACTTAGGATCTTCAATGCCAATGCCAACATTTACAGAATTGGTTCTGTCCAATAGAATGCTATTACCTATGCTTAACAAGTTGATACCAGCTCTGTGCAGTTCCAGTTCACCATCGTTGACAATATCAATGGTGATATCATCGTCCTCATTTCCAATTCCACCAGTTCCGAATCCAATTGACGATCCTCCTTGTGATAAAATTTGATAGTTGTTGAGCGCTATGTTCCCATTTACATCTAATCTCTGCGATGGAGTAGATGTTCCAATACCAACCTTACCAATGCTTTGATCAGTGTGTTTGATAGTAATATCCGCAAAGAAGACAGGCTGTCCTCCGGCCCCTACCCCAAACGTATGCCCCAACTTCAAATCTGCGTTGTGTGCACCAATTACTGAATAAGAGTTATCTGTAGCCATTCCGATCGAAAGCCCTCTTGCTTCATTATCTACTCTTGTCACATCAAAGCCATAACTGATTGGATCAGTTGTTTCTAGCGGGGTACGCACCTGAAGGGGAAAATCCGGAGTAGTGGTGCCTATCCCAACCATTCCGTTATATAGATTTAGAAGATCATTATTCGAAGCACCACTTTTATAGATGTTCAGCGCTCCGGAAAATCCCGTTTGTTTGATAGAAAAACTTCCTCCTGAGTTGGTCACTAATCTCCATGAGTCAGAATTGTTTCTTATTTTAATGGTGCCCTCAATATCTAATTTCTCCGTTGGACTAGAAACACCAACCCCTACAGCCCCGCTTCGCCAAATCGGATCGGTCGTAGAATTACCATTCCATTGGGCCCAAAGGGTGGTTGACAGAAGTATGGCAGGCAACAATATCAGTGCTTTTCTCATCTTTTCTTAGATTTAATTTGTTTTATTTCAATGACTTCCGATCTGTGAAACTTGCTTCTCAAGTTCCTTGATTCTCATCTCCAGGGATTTATTTTGTTCGTGGTGAGCCCTTATTTCTTTATTCTGCTCAATGAGATAAAGCGTCAATTCCTCGATCTTCTGCAGCAATTTTGCGTTCATCTCTCCCAAGTTGATACCATGTGCTGTTACCTCAGCTTCACTGGGAATTTCGGGTAGATGTTGATGCTCACTGACATAACTTTCCAATTCCTCCAGGGGCCTTAGCTTATAGTCTTTTTCAAACACAAAGTCAGACCAGCCACTTGATTCTACTTTGATCTCTCTTGCCCCAATAGAACCTTCAACGGCCAGTTTGTGAGAACCCGTTGCTGACGTCCCCATTCCAATCTGACCATTATTTTTTATATATATCCTATCGATCCCAGCTGTTCGTAAGTGTAAATTAGCCCCTCCTTCTGCATCCAAAACCGCACCTCCAGTCCCTACCCAGAGCTGAGCACTTCTATTCTGAGCAGCATTCAAGATTCTCAACCCATAGCCGGAATTGGAGGATGATTGCTTAATAGCAAGCCTGTAGGTTCCGGGACTGGATATGCCCACAGCCATATTACCTGATGTGGTAAATACAAATTGAGGAGGCCCTGCAGCGGTTTTCAGGCCCAAATCCTTGTAAGATGTTCCGTCAAAGTTATGTGACGAAATATAATTTCCATAAGTATAATTGGCGGTAGAGGGTCCGGCAGCACCGATAGAAATACGGCCTTCACCTGTCCTAAATCTCGCCACCACATCAGACCCTGAATTTTCCAGCACGTCCAATTTGGATATTGGGTTTGTCATCCCCACCCCCATGTTACCTCCACTACTTGGGAACACAATAAAATTCCCCAAACCTGTCTTAATGGTCAGGTCACGATCATTGTACGTGAACAGAGAGAAATCATTTCCATCGCCGTAATCTGCACTTGATTCGTTCAGCATAAGCCCCGCTCCGTAATCGGAAGAAGTACCTATGCGAATAAACTTATATACCCCGGTACTGTAATGCTTTGGATTAAGGTATTGAACATCTACCTGTTGTGCAATGACACTTGAGGTGGAACACGCGAGCAAGATCGAATAGAAAAGAACTTTCATAGGTTAGGATTATTTGGTGGTAGATAAGTTTCTGGCTTATTTGGTGACAATATAAACCCAACAAAAAAAGAAAATTCCCCCTTAGAATCAAAGACTTATTTGTGAATAACGCAGGGCAGTGTGATTCAAACTCAGAATGCTCAGAAAGGTACGAGCGTTGGTGGTAAGGACCAACGCAGTAAGCCACCCGACTATTATCTGAAACAGCATCGCGCAGCTCCTAAACTGACTACTTCATCTCTACTGAGAACCGTTGTGAGCTTCCCTTGCCGAAAATGCTAGATTTCACTAGCTTTATCTATCGGTACCTACCAATTTCGTGGTAGCCGATCGCCTGGATTCATAACCAGGTCCAAAACCACAAATCTGAACATAAGGAAATGAAAAAATTAACACTCACAATTTGCTTGTCAATTCTTGCACTCATGGGATACGCCCAAGTGACCGAACTACACGTGCACGGAGACCAAACCAGCAACCGAATATCACAATCCGGGGGAACCTATACGGAACTGGCCCAAAGGACATGGAGTGGAAGTGCCGGGATTCTTTTCAGTGCATATGCGTCAGACACCTATGTGAATGGCGGGCTATCCACGACGGGCAACACAAAATACAAATTCAATCCATCTGTTTTTGGATCAACATCGCATGGCGCCAAAATGATCTATACCAACCATTCGAGTATTGGCTTTTTTATTAGTCCGGCCTCAACCGCCGCAGGGGACGATGTTATCTGGGGTGATCCCGTGCTTTGGTTAATGAGAGGTGGAGACGTTGGTATTGGAACTATCCAGCCAAATGCCGGCCTGCATGTTCAAAATAAAGATTTATTAATATCAAATGATGTGTCAACTGGCGGGACGGGTATTTCAAAACTTATATTTTCTGAAGGCTCAGACGATACTGCACCATTGGGCTTTTCCATCAATTATAACGGAGACAATTTCACAGGGGGAGACAACAAACTCTACTTCGAAAGCCCCACAGCAGGAGAAGTATTTACCATTAGAAATGATGGGAAGGTCGGAATAGGAACCGCCTCAACTGGCTCACACAAACTCGCTGTGAATGGCTCTATTGGAGCAAGGGAAGTTAAAGTGGAGGCGGGTACCTGGTCTGATTTCGTTTTTGAGCAGGGCTATAGCTTGCGAACACTTGAAGAAGTAGAAGAACACATCGCCAGGAATGGTCATCTTCCGGATGTCCCAAATGAGGCACAGGTAACCGAGAGCGGAATCAACCTGGGTGAAATGGATGCCCTATTACTCCAGAAAATCGAAGAGTTAACGCTCTATCTTATCGAACAGAACAAGAAAATAGAGGCGCTTCAAAATGAGCTCTCTGTCTTAAAAAGTAAATAACACGATCTGACATGTTCGCCAACCCCCATCGTTGGCGCACGCGTGTCGCGTGTGCTTTACTTTTTTCCTTTCCTATTTTATAAAATCCATCTCCAACAATCCCTTTCCACCACTGTAGCCGATGGCACTGCTGTATTTCCAATGTTCGGCCTCACTTACAAAACCCGCTTCAATGGGATTTTCATGTAGGCCACCTTCTGATCAATAACGTGACTGCTCCACAACTCCATTGGTTTATTGTATGCTGCCACAGTTGTTTTCCTTTCACATTGCTGGACTTAGAGCAGCTCGCTCAAACATCCACAAAAGTCATTCTTTCTTGCTTTCTCGAGGATTGTCCTCAATTTCCTTTTGAAGCTTCTTAGAGGTATATTCTTTAAATCTCCCCAAAAGAGCTTCCGGGTTGTTTTCTTTCGCGGAAAAGATAAGATGCAAATGACTCGGCATAATACACCAACAAAACACTTCCATTCCTTTGTGCTTGCGACAATGGTCAAGACGCTCGACATAATCGAACTATAGAGGTCTCTAACAAAAACCAGTTCCACTGCGGATCCAACCAATAGACCGTGGCAAAGCTCACGAAATATAGTCCTTCAGGATTGTGAAACTTGTACTTTCTACTCACAACGGAAAAATACTCAAAAAATAGAAAATCACATGAATAGAACAGATATTGCTCAAGGGAGCTCAAGGCACACGCGACACGCGTGCGCCAGCGTGGGGTATTTGATACTGCTAGCATACTATATAGCCGATTCTCAGAAGGAACATATAGCTGCCACTGAGAAAATGATCCATTCATCTCAGATTTATATTTATCCCCTTGATATAATATTCCTGAACCGTCCCCATCATCTGGTTAAACTGCTCTGATGTCATATTCGGAATATGGCTCTTGTAAGTATTCTGGTAGGTTATTTTGCTTTCAAAATCGGCATTATTAGGAATAAACAATGCAATTATTACAACGAGTACATTCATATCAACCTTTAATTAAGTAAACTAGCAAGACAAGTATTAATCCAACTAATACTATTATCAACTGAATTCGTCCCGACTGTGTGGATTCGGATTCCTTTATTTCATCATTCTCTTTCATCTTCTTGTTTTTTCACTTGTTCATCTATTACCGCATTTGAAGCAGTATTACCAACTTTATTAACCGTTTGCAAAATAGTCTCCTGAACTATATCATTCTTAGCTGCATTTCCCACAAGTTTAGAAGCATCTACCATGTTACCAACTAGTGAACCACTAACAGCAGAAATGCCAGCCTTAGTAAGTTCAACTCCCGCTTGCTCATAATCACCATCTACTGCATTTGCAACAGCCTTAGTGACTTTCCCCGTTGCAGAAATAGCGTCTCCTACTTTCATAACACTTAATCCAACCGGGCCTGTTACAGGAGTTGATGCCAATCCTGCATTGGATATTGCATCTCCTGTTTTGTCTAATGCTTCCCCCCAATCTTTTGTAACTTCTACTCCAAGTTTTTTAGCGTTAGTTGCAACCTGATTTGCATCGCTCCATGTACTTGCTGTATTAGTAACAAAACGACTTCTATCATCCATATTAACATGTGAAGGTACTCCTGATGTACCATTTATTGACCTTTGTACAGGCGCTCTCACATTAGAAACAATTCCAGAATATTTAACATAAAGTGCAGAGGCTGACGAAATGAAATAATTAACACAAACTGGGCAATCCCCATAAGGGTCATTTTGTAGAATAGGATTATTAAAACCAAAATGGTAAGGTGTCCAGCTCTCTTGCCCAGCCTGTTCTGCTTTAGGGTCAATACTGGTAAAGCGACCTAAAGCATAATCATACATTCTAAACTTCGTCATATCTAAGCCAAGCTCTGGTTGCCTTTCTGTAGCAAAAGTCTTTTCTCCTGTTCCCTGGTTGTAGAGATACTTATTATCTGACCCGTCTTTAAAGGAGTTAAAAGTAAGCCCAAAGGGATAATAATCGTCGCGCTGGATCACCACTCCCGCAGCGTCTACGGTCACCCGTACATTGCCCAGGTGGTCCGTGAGGTTGTACTTATAGTCAAAACCCGCACCATTCTTCACTGCACGACCTTCCCCATGCTGGATAAAATCGAGGGCTCCATTTTTGTACTGTATGCCGCCCACATAGTCAGTCGTCTCATCAATACCACTGGTTTTGTCAAAGAACTTGCGCAGCTTCACACCCTGGGCATTGTAGGTATAGTAGATGGTACCCTCAGGAACCACCACCTGCTCAGGTAGATTCAGGTAGTTATAGCTGATGTTGCTTATTGCCTTATTCGCGTCAGAAATCATATTGCCGCTTTGGTCATAAAGATACTCATTTGGCTGATTTCCCTCACTGAACTCTTCATCAAAAAGGCTATTGTCAGAGGTGTCTCCCACTGAGGTGAGCTGATTGCCGTAATAGTCATAGTCCAGGTTGTCGGCGTTGCTGTTATTGAACTTCCTCACCAGGGTCTGTATGTTGCCATTGAGGTCATAGCTAATACCGCTCACATTGTAGTAGTTAGTTTTGGACGAACTGTTATAAGTGGCGGCGGTCAGTCGACTCAGGTCATCGTAGCCAAATTTGTAGTTCTGACTGTTGGCATTTTGCCCCCCGCCGGTTGTCTTCCAAAGCATCTGCCCAATATTTCCATTGTACTGCTTATAGCCTGTAGGGGCCCCGTCGTACTTCAGCTCCATCCCAAATCTGTCATTCGCATCATCAAAGGTAGTGCCTCCGTTTACAGTGGTGAGCCACCCACGCGTATTATAGCGATAATCCACACTCTGTGCAGGAGCTCCAGTACCTTCCTGGCCAATATTCTTTTCAATGACTTGCCCCAGGTCATTGTACCGGTTTTGGGCAAGGAGCACCTCTGGGTCGGAGTTGATGGTCTGGTATTGCTTGAGCAACCGACCCTGACTGTCATATGCAAATCTGTCATCAATAGTCACGGATTCGCCTCCTGTATGAACGCGCCGTGTTTTCTCCACCCACCCAATGTGTTTGTACTGAGTGGTGATCCGGTCCTGGCCACCCACGTAGTTGGCAGAAACACTCTGGATTACTCTGTACTTCGCATCATAGTAGTTCAGCGACCAGTGATAGGCCGTCACACCCAAAACTTTTGTTTTGGTAGCCGTCACCTGGCCCTTCACCCGATCTGTTTTGGTAATGTTAAAATCCGCAGGCTTGGCATACTCGTAGCCTGAGGGGATACCAAAGGCATAATCATCATAATAGGTGACGGAGTAATAATGAAAAGGATCCGAATCAACCGGGTATGAACTATTGGTATACCCATGAATGGTGGACCCTCGCGACTCATAAAGTGGCGCACTACCCTGATAGAAGGTATCGACCGCATCCTGTACCGATTGCCTACCCCCGGATATTGTAGTCACGCCTGAGAGCACCGGTCTGTTGAGATGGTCATATTTGGTAAATGTCCATTGGTTAGACAATCGCTGGTTTCCATCCTGAGTAAGAATTAACCGATCGCGCTTGTCGTACACCATATGTACCCAATCAGCCCCAGGCACTTTCTTCCCAATGAGTCTGTTTCTCTGGTCATAGTTATACTCAAAACCATACAGATAGTTGAGAGCTCCGGCGCTGGTACCATCAGAGAGGCCTACACTGAAAGTTTCATCAGTAGTGGCTGTGAAGTTAAAACCCGGAAGCAGTGTGACCGAGCCCTTCACGATTTCATAGGATCTGCCATCATAGGAGTTTACAGCAAGGTCTTCGTTATAAACGTACTGGCGGGAGAGCTCGGCTATGTCCACACTGAAGCTAGCATCGAAACCAGTGACACTCCCCCCTGGGGTATGGTCTATTACTATATAATTGTTGGTGACTTTCACCGTATACTTGCCATCACAGATGGTTCCCAATGTCATGTCAGGGATGCGTTTTGTATTCAGGTGTACCGTATTTCCAGACTTCAGCGTATTGGAGCTAAACCCTGCACTAAAGTCCATGGTAAGAATATTGTTAGTGATGGCTACATCCACTGCCCCACCCCCTGATCCTGAGTTTTGAACAAACGAAGTATAATTCCAGGTGGCCGAAAAATTGGTGTAGGTTGTGGCTGGTGGAGTAGGTGAAAGCAACCCGGCAGATGCCATGGGTGGCAATACACGTCTCAGATTGCCCCGATTATCAAAGATGTAGTAGGTATCCAGCCCGGAAGCACCATCAAAAACACGTTTTAGAATCACCTGTCCTTTTCTATCTGTAAACTGATGGACTAAATGATTGTCTTCATCGTAAATCACGCTCACAAACAAGGTATTGTCTCCATAGAAGCCAGCGTCGTCCATTTCACCGGCAATATCTGACCACAAATATTTCCGCACATTATCTGCTGCAACATTGCTTCTGTAGCTCATTTTACGGGAATGATCTGAAAGGTCATCCGGGTTAGTGGTGGGTTGCCAGGGGGCACCCGGACTCCCCTGTTTTCTGGGCCGATCCAGCGGGGAATCTTCAAATATCGTTTTGGCAAAAGGCGCTCCGGTGGACTGTACACCTTCACTGGGGCTGCCGTAATATGATAGCTGATCTGCGACACGGGCATTGGAGTATGCACCAAACAAATTATCCGGGTATGGCATATACTCTGTATCCTGTCGCCCTTTTGCGTCATATGTGATGGGGGTAATCAGATCATATCCATCATTAGACGCAAACAGTGAGGAAGTTTGAACGGGCCTTCCCAGTCCATCGAAATAGGTTACTCCAATCATCCTGTCATTGGACTTCACATTGGAAGTAGTAACCGCATTGATCATCGTGCTGGTAGCCACATAGTTTTCTGTGGAGGTGAAAACAGGATATGCCGAAAAACCCAGCTCCAGGCCATAGGTCTCATTGATAGAAAATACTTTGGCAATGGTGCCCATGACTTCTGTATCAATGGTCAGGTAACCTGAAGCATCTATATCTACGAAGTAATCACCAAATGCCCCCAACCCCTTAAGGGTGACAGCAGGTACAGAATTGATCAATACAATTTGGCCTTGCTTGACACTCAAGGCCTTGGGAGTGCTGGCTGGCTGTGCCACGATAGAAACAGTAAGATAATTATCTGATATATCGATGGTAAGCCCCCCAGTATACCCAGCAGGAACAGTATTAAGAAAGGTACTAAGGGAATACTCCTGATGATAATCATCATAAGTCTGTGCCTTTAGCACTGAGGAAAAAAACAGGGTGAGTATGAAAAGGCTTGTTATATACTTATACATGGCTGGACGGGATTATTTGAAGTTGTAATCGTATGCTTGTAAAATATTGCCGGCTTCATCCTTTTTTTGCTTCAGCCTTCCCAATTTGTCGTATTCGAAAGTCGTTACCACATTATTAGGATCATTTACGGTTATCGGCTGAGCATTGTATCCCAGCACATATGAAGTCACCGTTGTACCAGCGGGGTACACTCGAATTTCATCCAATCTGGTAGCTCCGGACTTGGTGACCGTGCTGGAGTATGCCGTTTCACTTTGGAACTTCCAGGTACCATCATAATACCAAAAGGTCATTTTGAGTCCTGCACCCGAGGGTCGGTAAGCAGTGGGGATAACATACGAACCACTATTGTAATACTTCGTGCCCGTTTTGGCCGTTCCGGTGGTTCCCGCTACCTCTTCAAAGCTATTGTAATACACGGAAGCGATTGGTGCACCTTCAAAGCGTGCTACCGAAATCTGTTTGGGGCCTTCCCACCAGAACGCTACCCGCTTATCGTCTTCCTTATGAGTCTCTATCAGACCGTTTGAATTATAGACATAATGGTATATACTTGATTCATTCTGTCCGGTAGGGTAATATTCCGTGGTCTCAGGATATATATCATACCCGGCAACTGAAAAGCTTCGCTCCACTTTAGAAACAGGAAAACCATCTACCTTTTGCATCTCAATGATCGGGGTCTCTATCACGTTGCGTGTGACAAGGGTAGTGTAGGTAGAGCCAGACAAATCAGGAGCATATGATATCTCTTTTCTCTCTACTGTCCCATTGGAGTTCGTGGAAATAATGGCTGTGGGGAAGTTGTGATTATTACCATATTCATAATTCGTAATACTCGTCACACCATCCTTTGTGACAGTGCTCTGCTCCAGACGTGAGTATTTGGAAGTATAGCTATAGGCTTTTTTTACAATATAGGAGTAACCTAGGGCACATCCGCTTGTCCCATCCGGACTAGTCTCAACGGATATCCGAATACCATCAAATGCCGCGCCCAAAGCTGTACCATGATAATTTACCTCTGAGGAGACAAGGTTATCATCTGCATCACGATATTCACTCCCTGCTAGTCGCCCAATACCAATGACCTGAAACGGTGGTGGACTTGGGTATTCAAAAGTGACAGGAATGGGGTTTTGATTGGTGTAATTGTAGATTTCGTCAGATCCATCACTATTGGTGACTGTCACTTTAGAATACCCGATATGGTAGCCCTGAGTACTGGATAATATCGATTTGGGTGACGAGGTGATACGTTTACCTAGCCTAACCTCTGAGTTCAGCATCAAATTCCATTGAGCCCATTCCAAATTATTCTCTAAATCATCCACGTAGTCTCCCATGGGATCACCATCGTATAGGTTGGGGAGATCATAGGTAAAAGATTTACTCAAAACCACCGTACCAGAAGCGTCCTTACTCTGCACGGTTTTAATTCTCAGCCCTCCTATCACGTTATTAGACGCATCCTTATGAGCTTCAAAAATAAACTCCGAAGTACCCCCTGTTGGATACTTAATGGATTTTAGCGTGTAGGCCTGACCATTGGTAAAATTCGGCGCTCTGTTCGCATAGGTTTCCGGTGTAGGAGAATAGAAAAGTTGCAAACCTCTTGGGATTAGGTGATTCTGTTGGGATTCACCATTTGCATACCCCCAATGATCTTGTCCTAGTGAGTATCTTCTGGGCAAAGGAGTGGATTCATAATATGTAAACTCATGTTTCGGATTTACTAATGTTCCATCGCAAGATTTCTCTTGTATCCAATTGAGTTTTAATCGTTTGGTATCGGAAATGTCCGAAAAGGAATAATCTGATGAACCGGTTGCTGAAGAAAAATAAGAAGTATTTAACTCAAAGGATTTACAGATACCAAGTGAAGAAATTTGAATTTCCTGAATGGACTTTGCCACAGTATTAGCAGCTCCATTGGGGCTTCCGTATTGTGTAACGTCCTGACGTACTGAACCAGGAATAAGCGAAATGGTGGTTTTGGAGCTAATAATTGAGGAAAGTCGAACCCCGTCAACCCAGGTATAATTTAGCAGATGCGAAACACCAGCGACATCTCCACTAAGGGATGCCTGAGCATGATACATACTGATGGACTGTGACTGACGATTACCGTATCCATGATCATCTGCCTCATAGGTCAAATAGATATTATCATCACTATTTCTTGACTCAATTTTATACAGATACCATGAGCTGGTAGAGTAGGTATCATTACCGATAGAGCCAGAACCTGAAGGGTTGTATGTATAGACTTTGGATGTCGCAGCTGTAGTCCCAAAGTAATATTTAGTTCCATCTGTATCAACTATTTTCCATGAATGAGGAAAGGATATAACTTCAATTTTGATATCACTTCTGGGCAGGAGAACCACACCACCACTTTGGTCAAAGTAGAACTTCCCAGATTTTCCATTAAAATTATAAGAGAATAGGTCAGGCTCCGAATCAGCCCGGCCTTTTGCCGCATCATAAAAGTATTCAAAGCAATTGCATCCCACATTGCAACTCTCTTTGCATGCATTCACCCATTGAGATCCACAATTGTTTGCCGGATCTTCTATTTCAGGGGGTAATCCACCATCTGTATAATACCCCCAACCATTTCGGTTGGTTTTACCTCCTGTCCTTTGTATACCCTCATCAGGCGCTCCATTTACAGACCTTGATATCACCCCACCTGCAGACAAGCTCCACCCCAAGCCAACCGAACTAGCCACTTCGTTGACCTTTATACCAGATGCATGATAAGAAAGTGAAACTGGAAGGACTAATTCACCCTCTTTGACGGTATAAATTGGTATGGAAATATTAGGCACACCCGTATGGTAGCTCACTGGGATATCTACATACTTACCTAATGAGGCAGCATTGGGGTCATGAAAGGTCGGTTCATTGGAATAGTTATCTTGTGCATGAAGCACGTATACACTCACACTGAAGAGGAGTAATAGAAGGGGTCGTTTCATGATTGGCTGGATAAATTGGTTTGAGAAAATTGAATAATCAAGATCGGATAGAGACATCAATCTTGGTCTTTGATATGGGCTAATTCCTTTAATATATATTGATTTTGACGATTCAGGGCGTCAATCATCTCCTGCTGACGAATGGTATGCAAGGTCAATTCCTCTATTTTCTCCAGTAGTTTGGCATTCATTTCTCCAAGGGAGATGCCGTTTGCCGCCACTTCTTTGGCAGAAGGCATTCCTGGCAGGTGTTGATTGGCTTTAACGTATGCTGAAGTTTCTTCGAGCGTAGGCAGCGTGTAATCTGGATCAAACACGTAATCGGGCCACGAGCCAGACATTTCTACTTTCACCTCCTCCATAATGGCTTTTCCATCTACAGCAAAAGCGTAGTCTGCAGGTACAGAAGTGGTTCTGATACCCATCTGACCATCATTCAAGTCTATCCATACCTTAGTGGCCATTTCATCACTTTCTTTGAAATGGATCTCTGCATCAGCAAAAATGCTCATTTGTGACATGCTCATATGGCCTATCCCCATTCCGTCACTGGCCCCGTTGTTCACATCCAGCAAGCGAATGTCATTTTTGTAGACCATCAGATCTCCGCCACGAATGTCCAGGCGAGATCCTGGAGTGGCTGTACCTATTCCCACATCCCCATCAGTTTCGATCACCATCTTGGCAGGTAAGTCCCAGGCATTTCCGTCACCGCTGGTAGTAGTGGTGCCAAACCCAAATTCGAGGCGATCATTTCGCAATGCACCAGTATGATGGATGCCCCAGTGTTTGTTATTCCCTCCCCCTTCGGGGACATTGGTCAGATGAATCATAGAGGCGGCATTGTCCTTATCCAGAGCGATAATCTGCACCCTCGCTTCAGTAGCTTCAAATATATTAGCCAGAGTCAGATAATGCTGACTTCCAATATTTTGAGACTGAACATGAAACTTGCCTGCCGGAGCAATCGTGCCAATGCCCACCTCCCCGCTTGGAAGAATCGACATGCGCTCCGTAAAACCACTGCTGTTGACATACCTGAAGCGTATACCTCCTTGCGCCCCAATAATCATCTGATCCGTACCGGTGATTTCATTCACATCAAAAAACATCTGATTGGTACCATCAGAAAGGGTTAAGTATGACTTGGAAGCATCTGCTTTACCTCCCAAAGTACCCGAATGCAGGATATGAAACTTACCTGAAGGGGTTTTCAATCCAACACCAACCTTGTCAACTAACGAGTAAATCACAGACTGACCTTCGTAATCCCATGGTTGGGCCTGGAGTAAAGTATTGATTAAAACAAGTGCTATGAATAGGGTTAGTCTGGTTTTCATTATGGTTGGCGCTTGGTTCTATGGTTCTGTTTATTAAATAGATAGTGTAGCCACAAAACTCCTGTCAAATTCTTTGAGACTAATTTGACAATTAAAAAATAGAGGCTGTAGCGTACTGCTTAGAAGGGGTTCCTGGATCAGGAATGCACATCTTCCGGTTAGTCATCAGATTGGATGATGCATCCAAATCATTGTAGCGGTTGGAAAGGTCATAATTGGTAACGGTTGGTTAGACACCGCTAAAATGTAAAAAAATAAAAAACCTTCCTAGTAAAACTTATAAAAAACTGATTGCATTATATCTAAAGGGATGGATACAAGGTTTTGGATTTAATCTTTACTTCGGCTCGTCACTTTTATCATCCCTCAAATCCAATCCCTCACTCCCACGTATAACAACAAAAAAACCCTACCGATGTGGTAGGGTTTTCGATGGTGATCCGCCTGGGGCTCGAACCCAGGACCCACGCCTTAAAAGGGCGTTGCTCTACCAGCTGAGCTAGCGAATCGTGTGATTATTTTGCTTTTTTTTAAGGCCGTTTCCTTAAATTGCGGTTGCAAAAATAGGAAGCTTGTTTTCAAAATACAACAATGAAATACTTTTTTATCAGAATAATTCAGACAATGTTTCTAATCTTGGTCATCGGCCTTCCGATTTACGCTCAAAATGCCGAATTGTCGACTGCAGATTCCCTTTTTGCCAATCAAAAATACACAGAAGCACTGAAGAAGTATGAGAATATTTTTAATCAGGATAAAGCTTCTCCTGCCATGCTTACTAAGATGGCTTTCATACAGGAAGGTCTGGGCAACTATGCCGACGCCCTCTTCTACCTCAACCTTTACTACCTAAAGACCTCAGACAAGGCCGCACTCACCAAAATGCGTGAACTTGCAGAAGAACATCACCTGTCGGGCTTTGAGTATTCAGACTTTAAGTTCATGGCTAATTTCGTTAGAAACTATGAAGTGGAGATCCTTATCGTTTTGCTCGCCTTTTCTCTGTTCTTACTCATCTACGGTTATAGCAAGCGCAAGAAAGATGAGCTACCCAGAGTATCTCTTTTCCTGCAAGCCCTGACGCTCGTGCTCATTGGTTTATTGAGCAATCAACTTTTTCTTGCTGATACGGGTATCGTGAGCCAGGACCATTCGCTGCTCATGACCGGACCCTCTGCCGGGGCTGAGCCTATCAGCTACATAGAGAAAGGCAATAAGGTGACGGTGCTTCAATCTGATGCCCTGTGGACCAAAATTCGCTGGCAGGAAGAAGTGGCCTACATCCGTACCAAAAACCTCAAGACCCTATAAAAAAACAGGCGCCCGATGTAATCGGGCGCCTGTTTCATTTCTGCTTAATTGCAATTATTTATTTTACCGGCTTCACCGTTTTGATGATCCTTGCAGCTACTTTGTACGGATCTGCGTTAGATGCAGGTCTTCTGTCTTCCAGGTAGCCACTCCATCCGTGTGTCTTGGTATAAAGTGGGATACGGATAGAAGCTCCTCTGTCAGATACTCCATAAGAGAAGTCATTGATAGAGGCAGTCTCGTGCTTACCAGTCAGTCGCTGATCGTTGTAAGCTCCGTAAACCGCAATGTGTTCTTTCACCAAAGGTCTGAATGCCTCACAAACCTTCTCTACTTTCTCTTTAGAAGCAGCTGTTCTTAAGAAAGAATTGGAGAAGTTGGCGTGCATACCTGATCCATTCCAGTCAGTCTGACCAAGTGGCTTAGGGTGATATTCGATAAAAAGACCGTATTTCTCTACCAGTCTCTCCAGCAAGAATCTACCGATCCAGATTTCATCACCTGCCTGCTTAGCTCCTTTAGCGAAAATCTGAAACTCCCACTGACCAGCAGCTACTTCACCATTTGTACCTTCTACATTCAGACCAGCTGCAATGCAAAGATCCAGGTGCTCGTCCTTAATTTCTCTTCCAAAGACATTTTGTCCACCTACTCCACAGTAGTATGGTCCCTGTGGTGCCGGATATCCATTAGCTGGAAAACCCAAAGGCTTATCTGTAGCAGGGTCCCAAATGAAGTACTCTTGCTCAAAGCCAAACCAAAAATCATCATCCTCATCATCGATGGTCGCTCTGCCATTAGACTCGTGAGCAGTACCATCAGCATTCATTACCTCAGTCATGACCAGGTAGCCATTTTCATGCACCGGGTCCGGACAAACAAATACAGGTCTCAAAATACAATCAGAAGAACCTCCTTCTGCCTGCTCAGTAGAACTACCGTCGAAAGACCAATCATCCAGGTCTTCGAGCTTTCCACTGAAATTACTCACCACTTTAGTTTTACTTCTTAATGATTGGGTAGGCTTGTAACCATCAAGCCAGATGTACTCCAATTTTGACTTAGCCATGTTAATTCTGGTTTATATTTTAACTTGTTTAACTAAAAAAATTACGATTTAATTACCAAAATGTCGATACTTCAAATTTTAAAAAAATAACTGAATTATTAAACATTTTTCATCATTATTTATGAAATATTGTTAATAAACCAATAATTCCATAAATATTCAATACAAAATCCCATTTCCGAAAGACCTGAGATCTGGTCGGAAATGGGATCTATGATGTCTTAGCTGTGGACTCTTAGAAAGAGTACACTGCAGCAATCACGAATGAAGACAAAGAACTACCGGTTTTGAAGTCAGTAGGACTGTTGAATTCCGTAACCACTACATCATCTTCAGAGAAAGAATCCAATCTTACCTCAGGAATCAATGTCAGACTTCCTACGGTATAGTTGGCTGACAAAGTCAGGTCAATTATACTTTCGTCAGTAGTCAAAACACCCACTCCTTTGTCACTGAAATACTCACCTCTCAATCCCATAGAGAAAGCATCAGAGAAAGAATTTTGCAGATAAAGCGCTGCACCGAAGAAGTTGTCAGAAGCACTGGTTGCATTCACACCCAGGTAGAAAGATTCAGACAAATCCCATCCAGCAGTCAAATCAGCCTGGAAAAACTCATCATCAAACAAGAAGTTCAGGTAAGCTCCACCATAACCAATCTGCGCTCCACCAAGGTACTCGCCTGATGGGTTAAAATCTGTAGCGTCAGTTGGGTTAAACACACCCACCATGAAGCTCACATCACCAGCAGAGATATCCGCTTTCACTCCTGAGTGAGAGAATGGTCCGTATGAGAACATGTATGAGGTAGAGTAGTTGAAGTTGGCAGAAGGTGAGATCACCTCATAACCAAGGAAGGTATTGAAGTTACCCGCTGTAATTGTTAATGCATCGCTTACATTCCAGTATACATACAACTGGTTCACGATGTTCAAGGCAGGGGCAGAACCGAATACGGCATCCGCTCCTCTGGGTCCAAATACCAAATCTCCAACGAAACCTACTTTTTCTCCCTCGTAAGCAGCAATCAGATTAACCATACCCAAAGAAAACCCTGGAAGGTTGGCAAAAGATGATCCTGGAGCCTGAATTTCCTTCACGCCATCATCGTCAAAATCAGTATAATTTGCAGCATTCAGGTTAGTTCTGAAATAAGTATCCACAGATCCACTCAGTGAGAAAGAAGACTCTTCCTCTTGTGCTTTCACGGTCACAACTGCCAACAACAACATTGCAGCAATCAGAAATCTTTTTGATAGTTTTGTAAAAGTGTTCATAAGCTTTTTAAATAAATGAGTTTGGAAAGTTTTGAAACAGGCCTCTGAGTACTTTAATGGTTCCCGCCTTTAGAGCTCAGAGGCCTATTTATTTTAGAAGTGTTTTTTGTAGAGAAGGAAGATTACTCCTGAATGATGGTGTATCCTCTGATGCCGTGCTCGTGGCTATCAAGACCTTCTTTTTCGTGCTCTTCAGATACCCTGATACCGATAGTCAATTTCAGTACATAGAAGATAATGAAAGCGCAGATGAAGGCTGCTGCTCCGCAGATCAGCACTCCTTTGAGCTGTGCCATGAAAGTATGATCCGCATTGATAGAGAAGATACCCACAGCGAGTGTTCCCCAAATACCGCAGGTAAGGTGAACTGAAACTGCACCTACCACGTCATCCAATTTGAATTTGTCCAATGTGATCGCAGAGATCACTACAAGGATACCGGCAACGACTCCTACTATGATGGCATTACCTGGCTCGATCACATCAGCTCCTGCAGTAATACCTACAAGTCCTGCAAGGATACCATTCAATACCATACCCAAATCGAGTCTCTTGAACACAAGGTATCCGGTAACGAATCCACCAAGACCACCAGCACAGGCAGCAAGAGAGGTCGTCACCAATACGAAAGATACCAACCCTGGATCAGCAGAAAGAACAGATCCGCCATTGAAACCGAACCAGCCTAACCAAAGCAAGAACACACCGATCACAGCCAAAGGCACACTAGAACCTGGCTTGTCGATAACTTTGCCATCTACATATTTCCCAAGTCTTGGACCTACAATCATGATCCCGGCAAGTGCACCCCATCCACCTACTGAGTGTACGAGCGTGGATCCTGCGAAATCGTAGAAGCCCATTGCATCAAGTGCTCCACCACCCCATTTCCAGCTACCGATGATCGGGTATACAACACCCACGAAGATCAGCGTGAAAATAAGGTAAGCACCTAGTTTTACCCGCTCAGCAACCGCACCAGAAACAATAGTGGCAGCTGTAGCAGCAAACATCGCCTGGAACAGGAAGTCTGTCCAGTAAGTGTATCCGGCACCGGCATACTCTGCGGAGATGTCCGCAGTGGCAGAAGTCTCAAGGCCGAAACCTGCAAAGCCGAACCAGCCAGGAACGTCAAAGCCAGGATACATCAGGTTGAAACCCACAAGCGCATAGGTAAGAATACCTATAATAGGAGTCAGTGTGTTTTTGAAAAGGATATTAACCGTGTTCTTAGACTGGCCGAATCCTGCTTCCACACCCGCGAAACCCAAGTGCATAATGAAAACCAGCGCCGTGGCCATCATCATCCAAATGTTATTGGCCGTTAGTAGGTTGGCCGTAATGTCCGCACTGTAATCTGTCGCCACCGCAACAGTCTCTACAACCTCCGGAACTACCGCCGCAATGGTGTCTGCCACGGCTACCGAATCTTGTACAATCATCAATAGGTTGGTGATCATGTTCATAAGTTTTTAAGATTAAAAATTCGTTGCGAAGATTCGGCTTCCGGTTAGCACAAACCGGGCAATTAGCCTCTGTCCACACTCCAAATAAAAGGACATAATCACGAATTATCAAAAACGAAATTTTAATACTTACACATTTTTATCACCTTATTTTAAGTTTAGAAGGGTCAATTTTTAAATTTTCATTATAAAAGAAGCAAAATATTAATAATTATATAATTGATCCTTATTTGACGGCAGGCATCTTATTCATATTGTAAAAATGCGTTTTCACAAAATAATTTGCTTTTTTTCACAATTTTGATTTCAATTTTTTAAATATTCCTATTATTTCTCCAAATAATATATGGAAATATCAAAGACCCTCCATAATCCTGTATGGTTTCATAATTCATGCACAAAACAGGATGTGACCGATATGCTCTATTTTTAGCCCATGAACATAGATGATATCCTCTTTCACCTGGGTGAAAGTACCCCCTTTGGCGGGACGTCAGCCAGCCCTCCGATCTACCAAACCAGCAACTTCATTTTTCCCACCCTGGATCATATGAAAACGGCTCTGCAGCACGAGGATCACATTCCGTTTTATACCCGTGGGGCCAACCCTACGGTGCAGGTACTTCAGGAGAAAATAGCCGCACTGGAAGAAACCGAGCATTCACTGATCTTTGCCAGCGGCAGTGCAGCCATCACCGCAGCCATCATCTCACAGGTAAAAGCCGGTGACCACATCGTCTGTGTCTCCAATCCATACAGCTGGACCAAAAAGCTGATCGAAGGTATTTTAGCCAAATTTTCTGTGGCCAGTGATTTTGTAGAGGCTTCAGACACTGAGGCCATTCTGGCGCATGTAAGAGAGAACACCCGACTGATCTACCTGGAAAGCCCCAACTCGTGGACCTACGAGATGCAGGACATTGAAGTGATTACCACTTTTGCCAAACAGCAAGGCATCCGTACCATCCTGGATAATAGTTGCGCTTCACCTTTGTATCAGAAACCCGCTCGGTATGGTGTCGACATCATCGTTCACTCCTCCACCAAATACCTGTCGGGACATGCCGATGTGGTCTCTGGAGTCTTGTGCACCTCTTCGGATATTTACCTATCCATTTTCAAAAACGAATACATGACTTTCGGGGCCATCATCTCCCCGCTTGAAGCCTGGCTGATGATCCGATCACTCAGATCACTGGAACTCCGCATGGAAAAAGTGAGCAAAAACGCACTGGAGGTAGCCCGGTTTCTCGAAAAGCATCCAAAAATTGCCCAACTGTTTTACACCCATTCAGAATCCTTTGCTCAACCTGAGCTGGTAGAGAAATACCTTTCAGGAAATGGCGGACTTATGACGATCGACCTCAAAACGAACAATGCTCATCAGGTGGAACAATTCTGCAACACATTGAAGCGTTTCAAACTCGGATGCTCCTGGGGTGGTTTTGAATCCCTGGCTTTTCCAGCCATCACCACAATGAGCTCGCTCAACTACAATAAACCTGATACCGCCATCAACAGAATAAGACTTTATGTAGGTTTGGAGGATTCCGGGCTCTTAATAGACGATCTCACCAATGCATTGGAAATTATCGATTAGTCTCTTCACACTCTGGCTTTGTCCTATGCTCCTCCAGGGGCAAAATACCATTTCGGGCATGATCTTGAGTGAATCAGGAGAGGCCTTGCCGTTTGCTACTGTATATGTGGAGGGAAGTACCAATGGCACCACCAGCAATGCAGACGGACGCTATCAGCTTACCATTGGAGCCAGACCTGCCACCATTGTGGCACAATACATCGGCTATGCACGGCAGACACAAACGATAGACCTGCCCCCCGGGGAGCATGCCACAATCAACTTTGAACTGGCACCGGAAACACTGGTACTCAAAGAAGTGGTCATCTCAGCAAGCGAAAAAGATCCTGCACGCCAGGTGATCCGCAATGCCATCAGAAAACGCAAGTATTATGCTGATGAGGTAAGTGCATACACCTGCGAAGTGTACATCAAAGGACTGCAGCGGCTGGATAAAAAACCCAATAGCCTTTTGGGTATGACGGTCACCATCGATACGGGCATTGTCTACCTCTCTGAGTCTATCTCCAAACTCAAGTACCTGCACCCGGACAAAGTGAATGAGACCATGATCTCTTCTAAGGTGAGCGGAAACAACAACGCCTTCAGCTATAACCAGGCCTCCGAGATGAGGATCAACCTTTATGAAAACAGTTTTTTCATAGAAGGCCTGAGCGAGCGTTCCTTTATCTCACCCATTGCCAACAATGCATTTCTGTACTACGATTACCAAATGGCTGGTACCATAGTAGAAAACGGACTTTTCATCAACAAAATCAAGATCATCCCCAAACGTAAAACAGACCCGGTGTTCAGCGGCTACCTATACATCATAGAAGACTCCTGGCGTATCCATAGTGTGGATGTGAAGCTCACCAAAGACAATGGCATCGAGTTTTTGGATTCACTTTCTTTCAATCAGGTATTCGCTCCTGTAGATTATGATATCTGGATGCCCATTTCGCAGCGCTTTACCTTTAAGTTCAGGGCTTTTGGCTTCAAAGGCAGTGGGCATTTTACAGCCATCTACAGAAACTATCAGGTGGAACCCAACTACTGGCAACCACGTGCTACGGACCCAAACCCGGTAACGGAAATCCCTAAAAAAGTGGCCAAAAAGTCCCCAAAAGAACCTACCAAAGAAACCCTCCTCTCCAAAGAAGATTTTTCCAACGCCGTAGTGACCGTGGTGGACGGAGCCAATGAAAAGGACTCTATTTACTGGGCAAGTGTCCGGCCCATTCCTCTGACCGAAATAGAGGTGCGCGACTACCAAATAAAGGATTCCATCGGTGTGATCAGGAAATCCAAGCCCTACAAGGATTCCATAGATCAGGTAAGAAACAAATTCAAACCAGGCAATTTATTCTTCAATGGCTATACCCACTTCAACAGCTACAACCGAAGGTATTTTAGCTTTCCTACTCTTGTGGAGGGACTTCAGTACAATTCCGTGGAAGGACTGGTCACTAACCTGGAGTTTTCATTTCAGAAAAGAACTGAGCAGTCTTTTGACTACACCATCAAACCTGGCCTGCGATATGGGTTTTCAAATAAAAAGCTGCAGGCGAAAGTGGAAGTGACCAAAATGATCAACCTCAAAAAAAGGCTGATCCTCACCGGAGGCCTCGGGCGTTATGTCTTTCAGGTGAACGAGCAGGAGCCCATCACCCCTTTCAGCAACAGCTTCTTCACGCTGGTCAGAGGAGAAAACTACATGCGCCTGTTTCAAAAATATTTCACCTATTTTGGCTATCAGAAAGAACTCATGAATGGAGTCCTCCTCAATGGCAAACTGAGCTATGAGCAACGCGAGACACTCGAAAACACGGCCTCCTACAACCTGTTTGACAAAACATTCCATTCGAATACCCCTGTTAATCGGGAAATGACAGCTACGGATTTCCCAAAACACCAGACCCTCACTACCGCTTTTCGGTTGCGTATCCGGTTTGCTCAGCAATACATAGAACGCCCTGACCGTAAAATCATCCTTAGCTCTGAATACCCTGATGTATATGTTTTCTACAAAAAAGGAATCAACCTCCTCGGAGGAGACACGAACTACGACCTGGTGAAGGTAGGATCAGAATATAGTCTTCGGGTGGGCCAGGTAGGCACAAGTAAAATAAGTGCTCAGACAGGATTATTTCTCAATACACGCCGAATGTACTTCCCTGATTTTCACCACTTCAATGGCAACCTCACCTACATCCGGCAAGCAGAAGGCGAAAATCAGTTCCAATTATTGGACTACTATCCTTACAGTACACAGGATCGTTTTCTTCAGGCCCATTATGAGCACCATTTCAATGAATTTATCTTTAATAAAATTCCGGGGGTGCGGCGCTTAAACCTGCAAGCGGTAGGGTCGGTAAATTACCTCACTACGCCTGTTTTAGGGCACTACTTTGAATTCGGTGCGGGAATAGAACACATCCTGAAGTTCTTTAGGGTAGATTTTTATACCAGCGTGACCAACGGGCGGCATTCCAGAGCCGGAATAAGGTTTGGGGCTGGATTCTGAGCTACTTAAGAACCTGCAGGAATCCCTTGTATTGAGTCCGATCATATTTGATCACATAATAGTACACGCCTGACGGTACATTCTTGCCATCCCATACAAAATCCCTTTGCTCGCTACGAAAAACGCTGGTGCCACTCCGGTCGTGAATGCTGATGTACTGAAAAGCATCATCACAGTTATCGGGGGGCAGATTTTGCCGTGGCTGCGTCAGGTTGGTCAGCGTATAGGTATCATTGTGCCCGTCTCCATTGGGGGTAAAAACATTAGGAGGTTCAAACCCCAAAAACAACTCCTGGGTCTCCCTAACCTCAAAAGTGATACTCATGGTGTACTGCTTCTGTACAGGGCAAGCATCATCGTAGGCCAGAAAGGAGATTTCGAAGAAGCCAGACTCCTCACCCAAATCTAACAGGGAGCACTCGGGTGTCCAGTAAAGAGTAGAAGTAACCTCCCCAAGACCGGTCTTGCGCTCAAAGAAAAGGGACTCTGATCTGGGCAGTCTGGAGGGATTCAAAAACTCAATGGTCACTGAATCTCCGGCATCAAAATCGAATGCAGAAATATCCATTTCAAAAGGCACATTGATCTTCAAGACGGTATCTGCATACTCCCGCATCTCAGGGCGGTTGTTTTCAGGAATGTCCAGGTTCACTGTAAACACCACAGTGTCCTGATTTACCTCGTCGCATCGATCCTCATCCTCCGCTATAAATAAAAACTCGTAAGTTCGTTTCTCCGCCAGGTCCAGCAGGCTGCAGTCCACCTTCCACTGAAAAAGCGAATTGACACTACCCACGCCACTCGCTTCCGCGAAACTCACTCCTATCCCCGACCCCTGAAATCCCAGGGGTTGCAAACTCAGATTGACAGTGTCCTGATCCAAATCCGTTGCGAGCACATCAAAACTAATCACATCACCATCCCTGGCAGTAATCACATGATCAGACCCCAAGGTAACCTCAGGACTGGTATTCGGAGGCAAAATCACCCCCATACTCAGCCATACCACATTGGGGTTTTCCACCTCACATATATCAAAATCCTCAGGAAGGAGCGCCAACTGAAAGTTCTTCAAGCTGGAGAAGTCATATATCTGGCAATTGGTGTCCCAGGTAAGGGTGCCCTCCATCAGCCCATTTTCAGACTTGGTCACTTCTATAAATAACCCCATTTCGGCCGGGTCTTCTATCCCTGGCACATACATAATCATTTCCAGGCTGTCATTATTAGCATCAGTCGCGGTAAAACCGAGTGTGAGCACCTCATTTTCATTGATCGTATAGCCTGGGCCAAAGGAGGTGAAATCCGGAAACTGGTTGGGAGGGGGCTCTACATTAATGGTGAGCCTTGCCGTATCCATTTGCGGGAGTGGGCAGGCATCATCGCTGGCGATCAGATCAATAATAAAAGGACCATCTCTTATGGGCGGACAGCCGGGTGCACACACCTGCACGACCAAGGTATCCTGACCTGGATTTATAAAGGACTGAGTGATACTAAATAGATCATCCAGCTCTTCATCAAAATTAACCGGAACAGCCCTTAGCGTGATTTGCTCTCCTGCAGATATATTGGTAATGATAAAGTCAAAACATTTGTCGTCCTCCAGCGCATAAGTAAGCACGTCCACCTCCGGATCGAAGCTATCGTTGCCTGGAATTTGGATACCCACTTCCGGCGGATCTGGAGGATCACAACCTTCTTCTCTCACCAGCATTTGAAAATCCCGCTGCACCTCCCCTATTTTCACCTGATCCCGCCACTCTTCCACCAAAACAGAAAACACATACAGCCCTTTGGTTTTAGGATTAACTGTCAGCAAGCCTTTACTCGTAATGCGCAGTGGTGGGCTGCCTGGCACAGTATTTTCAAGAGAAAATCCCTCAGCCCAGTAAACGGGAATATGCGGTTTTGACTGAGGGATCGGCAAAGCGTCAGCAGAAGAACTATTGAGAGGTGTCACCAGGCGATAAACCAGCGAATCACCATCAGGATCGGTGCCTGTGAAATTGGTATAATACAACTGATTAATGCAGGCATAATCACTCAACGGCTTCAACAAGACCGGAGAAGAATTGATAAAAGGCTTACCATTTTTCCAGAGTGGGGGTATCTCTACCACATATTTCATTCCGGTCTGCCCAGGGTTCTCCACATTCACAATGTCCAGGTTTCGACAACAGCGCTCCCATTCCACATAATACCCTTTAGTGTCGGCATACCCCGAGGGCTCCAGCTCCACCACACTGGTATATACCACTCTGGAGGTCTGCAATTCTTCTATAGAGCACTCCGGGTTGGTATAAAACACCTCACTCACCGAAGAGAGAGGAAGCAAGTGAGTGGAAACGAGTCGGTTATCCTTGTTAGAATAGATATACACCGTCACGGAGGGGTCTGGTTCGGTATTCTGCTGCTGGGCTTCGTCGCGGTATTGTATGAGGTTGATCCTATAGACGCCAGGCTCAATGGTAATGAACTCAATCTCCCCCCCTACGATATGGAAAGCCTCCAGACCGAAAAAGAACATCAACGCACAGATGAAAAGAGAAAACTTTTTCATACCAAGTCTTAATCCCATAGAACATTGTTTTTGCCCCATACCCCAATAGAACGCCTCAGAAACTCTTAGTAGCTTTGCGCCCAATGAAGGCAAGTAAAGTTATCGAAAAGCTGGAGATTACCGGTGTATCATCTGACGGAAAGAGTGTGGGACGTCATGAGAACAGAGTCATTTTTGTAGCCAATGGTGCGCCAGGTGACATAGTGGATGTGCGAATCGTTGGAAAACAAAAGAAATTTCTTCTGGGCGAGATCATCCACTTTCATGAAAAGTCCGCAGACCGAACAGACCCCTTCTGTGAGCACTTTGGCACCTGTGGCGGCTGTAAATGGCAGCATATACAGTATAATGCCCAGTTGAAGCACAAACAAGACCATGTAGCGCACAACCTGGCCAAAATTGGCAAGACGGCTCTCCCTGAGCTACTCCCTATCAAAGGATCTGCCAACACCACGTATTATAGAAATAAGCTGGAGTACACCTTCTCCAACATGCGATGGCTCACACGTGAGGAGATAGAAGACAATGACGAGCTTAGCCGCAATGCACTCGGCTTTCATATTCCCAGAAGGTTTGACAAAATACTCGACATCAACCACTGCTGGCTGCAGGGTGATCCGTCCAACCAGATTCGACTTGCCGTAAAGGCGTACGCAGAGAAAAACGAACTCACGTTTTTCGATCTGAAAAAACAAGAGGGACTACTGCGAAACCTGATCATCCGTACTTCCACCACCGGCGACCTGATGGTGATTCTGCAAGTGTTTTATGAGGATCAGTCCGCCATAACGGCACTTCTAAATCACTTGAAAGATAGCTTTCCGGAAATCACCTCCTTGCTTTACATCATCAACCCCAAACAAAACGAAACGTTCTACGACCTGCCTGTTCATACATTTCATGGAGAAGGTTTCATACATGAGGAGATGGAAGGGCTCAGGTTTCGTATCGGGCCCAAATCATTCTATCAGACCAATAGCATTCAGGCCTATGAACTATACAAAGTAGCCAGAGAATTTGCAGGTCTGACAGGCGATGAGGTAGTCTACGACCTCTACACCGGCACAGGCACCATTGCCAACTTTGTAGCGAAGAAAGCTCAAAAGGTCATCGGGGTGGAATCTGTGGAGGAGGCCATTGTTGACGCACGTATCAACTCTGAGCTGAATCAGATCACCAACACTACCTTCCTGGCAGGAGACATGAAAGATATGATCAATGCCGACTTTGTGAAGAAGCACGGACACCCGGATGTGATCATCACTGACCCGCCAAGGGCTGGTATGCATCAAAAGGTGGTGGAGATGATCAACGAGATAAAACCGAAAAAACTGGTGTATGTAAGCTGCAATCCTGCCACACAGGCGCGAGACCTGGAGCTACTCTCTCCCGTTTTTGAAGTGGTGGCAGTGCAGCCTGTGGATATGTTTCCTCAAACCCATCATGTGGAGAATGTGATGCTATTAAAAGCAAAATAAAATGCAAAACGATCCTACTTTAGACCCGAAATACCTCGGCAAAATCTCTTCTGATTTTGTGAAAGTCTCCGAGTACCTCAAAGAGGCATCCTACCTCATCAGGAAGAAGGGTTTTTCTGAATACCCGGTATTCCCGGTATCCAAAGAAGATGTCCCCATTGGTCAGTTGCTCTACGAAAAAGGCAAACTGGAAAATGAATGGAATTACTACGCCTCTTTCATGGAGGAGTTTGCCCAGCGGCAACTCATTGCTGAGGAAGCAAAATTCAAAGAAGCATACAAAGACCCCGATGAGTACTGTTGTCTGTTCATCGTAGACAGAGAATTCACCAACTTCTTATTCATACCGTTTCCCGAAGATTGACATTTTTTATAACAAAATCACCGAATAAAACATTACTACCTGTATGGAAGAACAAGTAAATCAAATCACAGACCTATCAGCCATCGCCATGGAGTATGCATGGGAATATGGTCCCAAAGTGGTCCTGGCCATCATCACGCTTATCATTGGTCTCTGGATCATAAGTGTGCTCACACGCGGATTTGGCCGTGTCATGGAGAAAAGAAATTTTGACCGGTCCCTAACACCATTCCTGAAAACACTCCTTAGCGCATTGCTAAAAGTGATGCTCTTTATCTCTGTCATTGGGATGGTAGGTATTGAAGTCACGAGTTTTATCGCCATACTAGGTGCCGCTGGTCTGGCTGTAGGTTTGGCCTTGCAGGGCACATTGCAAAATTTTGCCGGTGGGGTGATCATCCTCCTCCTCAGACCTTTCAAGGTTGGTGACGTCATTGATGCCAAAGGCTACACGGGTACCGTGAAAGAAATCCATATTTTCTATACCATCATCAACACCTTCGATAAGAAAGTGGTCTATATCCCCAATGGCACACTTGCCAACTCGGACATGACCAATCTCTCACAGGAAGAAGATCGGCGAAATGAATGGAAGTTTGGGATTGCCTACGGAGATGATGTAGACAAAGCCAAAACGCTCCTGAGAAAATTTATTGATGAAGATGAGCGCATCCTCAAAGAGCCCGAACCTTTTATTGCGGTGCATTCTCTGGGCGATAGCTCTGTAAATCTTGTGGTACGTACCTGGTCTAAGGCGGGAGACCTCTGGCCGGTATATTTCGATATGAACGAAAAAGTATACAAGGAATTTGCGAAAGAAGGCCTCAACATCCCTTTTCCACAACTGGATGTACACATGCACAATCAGAAATAAGAAATAAAAGAATCATGCACGCTCCTCAAAGTTTTGAGGAGCGTTTTTTTTCCTCTCAGAAGTAAGATAAGGGTCTGGAGAACGAAAATTGATATATTTTCGAAATCTCAAAAATCAAATACCCCATGCGAATACTTCTTGTGTTAAGCTTTCTAATCACCTCCTCACTTTATACTCAGGCGCAAACCGACTACCTGATCACATCATCAAAGGACACTCTCCGAGGCAAAGTATCCCTATTGCTACAGGAAAAGCTGACAGAAAAAGTCACCGTAACCACTGAGAACGAAACAAGAACATTCCATTCAGGCCAGATCATCGCGGTGCGTATCAATGAAGACCTATACAAAAGCATAAAACATGGCGACAAGTACCGGATGATGAAAGAAATCACACCGGGATACCTGGGTTTGTATTCATTCCGATTTGAGGACAATTATGATTTTGATCCCAAATTTTTATATAAAGTCACAGGCGAAGGTCAGGAAATACCCACCTTCGGGTTTCGATCAGTGGCTGCCGACTTCCTGAGCGAGTGCCCGTCTATCGTACAAGCCATCAAAAACAAAGCATATAAAATCTCGGATCTTTCGTCGCTGGTAAATGACTACAATACCCAATGCCTCAATACTGAAGCCAAGTCCAATGTGACTGAAGGAGTCAAAGAAATAAGTGGTCTTCTGGATCAGGTCACCGAACTACAGCAACTACTCAGGGATATCCAAAGCAAAAAAGATGCAGGTGAAAAGATCCCTCAGTATATGATCAATGCCCTGGAAGTACACGCCTGGGGCAACCTCAATGGAGATCTTCGGGTGCTATTGCAACAACTGACTCAATAATATTCAGTCTTTATAAACCACACCTTCTTTCATCACAAAGTTGACCTTACCCATGTTATCAATATCATCAAGAGGGTTGCCATCCACAGCTACAATGTCTGCATAAAGACCGACACGAATACTCCCCAACTGGTCTGAAACGCCCAAAATAGAGGCATTCACCGAAGTAGCACATTTAATCGCCTCCATGGCAGGCATCCCTCCTTCCACCATGTAGATAAATTCTTTATAGTTTTCCCCATGCGGGAAAACCCCGGCATCCGTACCGAAGCCTATGGGCACACCCATTTTATAGGCTCGGGTAAATGTTTCGCTGATCTGTGGGCCAATGACAGCAGCCTTTTTTGCCACCATGTCGGGGTAATAACCTGCCACCCGGGAGAGCTCAGCCACAGACATCCCAGCAGTAATGGTAGGGATATAATAGGCATTTTTTTCCCTCATGAGCTTCATGGTCACTTCAGACATATAAGTTCCATGCTCTATCGTTTTCACTCCCGCCCTGACAGCTCGCTGCATGCCCTCGTCACCATGGGCATGAGCCGCCACCTGGAAACCCAGATCATTAGCAGTCTTCACGATCACTTCTATTTCACCTTCACTAAAATGCGGGCCACTTCCATCTTTGGCTACCGAAAGCACCCCCCCTGTCGCCGTAATTTTAATCAGGTCGGCACCATCCTTATACCTCTGACGCACCGCTTTCATGGCATCAGCAGCACCATTCACCACGCCTTCTCGCGGACCGGGATCACCCATCAAGTCATTTCTGTATCCATTGGTAGGGTCTGCATGCCCTCCGGTAATAGCCAGGGACTTCCCTGCAGTAAAAATCCTGGGCCCCACTATCACTCCTTTATTAATCGCATTTCGCAAAGAAATATTCACACCCGTTCCTCCTAAATCTCTCACCGTGGTGAATCCGGCCATTAAGGTCACCTCGGCAAAGGCCGCTGCCTCAAAAGCTACATCCGCTTCATTCATCGTAAATTTTTTGAGGTATCCATCAGTACTGGTCTCATGCTCCAAATGCACATGCATATCTATGAGCCCCGGCATCACGGTCATGTTTTTCAAATCAATCACCACATCACCAGCCTCAGGAGCCTGATACCCATTCACTACTGCGACGATCTTTTTATCCTCTACAATGATCGTCTTCTGCGTCTGTATCTTGTCTCCCACACCATCAATTAATCTCCCCGCATAAATGAGCTTTTGCTGTGCCGAAACTACCCCACAGAAGGTGATGAGAATAAATGCAAATAGACTTTTCATTGTTGATGTTTGTTTTTCTCTTTAAAATACAACTAATTTCTGATACAGATTCATAACTAGAGACAATGAAAACCTGGACCATCAACAGTGACATGGGTGAAAACATAGGGAATGACCATCTTCTGATGCCTTTCCTCAATGAGTGCTGCATAGCCTGCGGGGGGCATGTAGGGGATGAAAGTTCCATGCAAAAGACGGTGGATCTGGCATTAAAACATGGCGTTTCTATAGGAGCTCACCCATCATTTCCGGATCAGGTCAATTTTGGCCGGATCCCGATGCGAATGGAGAAAAATGCGTTATCTGACACACTGCGCACACAGATCGATGCCCTGAGAAAAATCTACCCCGATATCGAACACATTAAACCTCACGGGGCATTGTATAACATGGCAGCAGTAGATCCTGAAATCGCCTGGACCGTTCTGGAAGTCATTAAAGATTACCCGGGCACCATGCTGATGGCTCCATGGAAGTCTACCATCGCTCAAATGGCCGAAGAACAAGGGATCAAAGTACGCTTTGAGGGCTATGGAGACAGAAGATATCACAGCAACATGGCCCTGGTTTCGCGAAAAAACCCTGCCGGTGTGATCTCTAAAGCCAATGATGCCGTGGAACAGGTGAAATCCATCTCCGACAGAGGCATCTTCATCTCTATAGAGGGAGATGAAATAGAATTTGTGGCCGAAACCTTCTGTGTACATGGTGATAACCCAGATGCCCTGAAAATCCTGCAAGCCCTCCATCACCTGAAAGTGTCATGAGTCCAAAAATAGTTTTCCGTACGCTTGGTCCGGAAACGTTATTGATGGAGTGGCCAGAGGTGATCAATAAGGAGACGCTCACCTCAGTTACTGACTATTTCAAAGCCATTTCAAATGAACTGGCAGAACAAATCATCACCTGCTATCCAGCCTATTGCAGTATCGCCATCCATTTTGATTCAGATCGGATTTCGGCAGCCAAACTTCAGGAAAGTATCCGCCAGCTGGATCTGAAGGAAGGGCAAAAATCAGAAAGACCATGCTGGGAACTGCCCGTGTGTTACGCTGAAGTATATGGCGTTGATCTTCCGAGAATGGCTGAGGTCAAAAAAATCGATCCTGAAGAAATCATCCTCCTCCATACCCAAACGAGCCATTCTGTACACTTCTTTGGGTTTCTCCCGGGATTCATGTACCTGGGTGGCCTGCCCACAGCATTACATCACCCTCGAAAACAAACCCCCACACGTAAAATTCAGCAAGGTTCCGTGGCCATTGGCGGAAGCCAGACTGGCATCTATCCCTCCTCATCACCAGGAGGATGGCACGTCATTGGCAATTGCCCCGTACCAATGTTTGACCCCTCCAAAAACCCTCCATGCTTTATTCGCATGGGAGACGAAGTGAAATTCAACGCAGTGGAGGTGGATGAATATCTGTCCATCAAAGAGCTGATAGCACAAGGCAAATACAACCCTAAAACCACCGCGCTCGATGGGTGAAATAATCGTCAAAAAAACCGGTTTACACACCTCCATCCAAGACCTTGGGCGAGGGCACTGGAGGCACTTTGGTGTGCCGCTGAGCGGAGCCATGGATCAAAGAAGTGCACAACTGGCCAATCTCCTGACCAATAACGAAGAGGATACTCCGGTAATCGAAATCACCATGATGGGACCTCAACTCCAATTTACGGAATCAGCCATCATCGTCCTCACCGGAGCAAACCTGAGCCCAAATTTGGACGGAAGTGCGATCGGAATGAATCAAAGCGTACAGGTGAAGGGTGGTCAAACGCTCTCCTTTGGCAAGCCCATACAAGGCATCCGCACCTATCTTTCCATCAAAGGCGGGTTCGATTGTCCAAAAGTGCTGGGGAGCTATTCACAATATCCCATGGTCACTCCATCAGGAAGCCTCCAGCAAGGGGATAGATTGGCGTACAAGTCACAGACAGTATCAGGTAGAAATCATGCCCTGATCCATACAGATCCGCAGCACTTTACGAACAAAATACTGAAAGCATCTCCGGGCCCGGAATTTGACCTACTGGAGAACTCCACCCAACAGATGCTCCTTACCAGTAGTTTCCTTATCCAGGGGAATGATAGAATGGGCTATCAACTCAAACATCCCGACATGCCTCCTCATCAGATGGAGATGGTCACGGCTCCGGTTATCCCGGGCACAGTACAGTTTACCCCTTCTGGACAGCTCATCGTTCTTATGAGAGATGCCCAGGTGACAGGTGGGTACCCTCGGGTTCTCCAACTTACCAAGGAAAGCATTGACCAACTGGCACAGAAAACCAATGGTCAATCAATTCTATTTCAGCTGGCTTGAGTCATTTCCCCATGCTTGATGGAAGAACTGATAGGATAGGTAAATATATCGATAGCCCTCGGCCCTACATGTACCTACATGCTTCGCTATTTCCTGAAAATCGTTAGAAATTCACGAATTAAATTTCACAATCGGACATATTTCGGAATAAAAACCAGCCACACATCACTTTCACAAAACATCATTAGGTCTCTTGATTTGTGTTAAAAGTTTTTTATACATTTGACTGGCTACCAGTAAGATTACCGACTAAAAAGTCAACTCAAACAACTTCCCGCTGTTGAAAAATTTTGAGAACCACACAAAAGACAATACGACTATGTAACACTAATTAAACCGTTAAATTCAACCTAATTCAAAACGTAAGTTCAAAACCTAATTCAAAACACACATGAGAAAACAATTACTTGCAATGACCCTTATGGGGGCATCATTGCTGACCTATGCCCAAAGTGAGCGTAAGCCTGCAAAAGATTTCAAATCTCCTCAATTGATTTCTGTGCAGGAAGTTCCTAATCAAAACGCAAAAACTCTACTACGAGAAAAACTTCAGCTACAGAATGCTGATGACATGCAGCTCATGAAATCTGAAATGGATCAGATTGGAATGAAGCATGAGAAGTATCAGCACTATTATGAGGGAGTCAAAGTATTCGGATCAGAATACACCGTACATTCCAAATCAGGCAAGATTTCACATCTTTCGGGGAAACTTGCCAAAGTGGAAAATGTAGACGTGAAGCCTACTCTTTCTGAGCAAGCTGCGTTGGACAAAGCTTCTTCTAAGATTACGGCTGAAAAATTCATTTGGGATGAAGACTTCTCAAAGAAGCCAAAAGCTGAGTTGGTCATACTTGATGCTGCCACGACGGGCAAAGACGAAGCCCGCCTGACGTACAAGTTTGAAATCATCTCACTAAGACCGTACCAGCGGTATGATGTCTTTGTGGATGCCAAAAGCGGAGAGACGCTCATGATGTACAGCAAAATCCATTTTGCGGATGCTGTGGGTTCTGCAGCGACCCGTTACAGTGGCACACAAACCGTCCATACCGATAGCTACTCCGGTAGCTACAGACTAAGGGACTATTCACGTGGAAATGGCGTGGTGACCTGGGATGCTACCACTGCTACTGGCGTGAATAACTCAACCGGGGTTCCTATTGGGTCTTCGGATTACACGGATAACAACAATAGCTGGACTGCCGCAGAGTTTGACAATGCCGATAAGGATGATGCCGGACTCGAAGCTCATTTCGGTGCTGCAGCCACTTATGACTTCTTTAGCACCACTTTTGGCCGAAATAGCTACAATGGCTCAGGCGCTACCATCAATAGCCATGTGAATACAGACATTGAAGATGTATATGGCTACCCTTCAGGCTACAACGACAATGCCTTCTGGAATGGCAACGTCATGGTGTATGGAAAAGGTAACTCACTGGATCCCCTGACCACTGTGGACATCACCGGCCACGAAATTGGTCATGCTTTCATGGAGTACACAGCCGGCATGATCTATCAGAAAGAATCAGGTGCCATGAATGAGTCCTTTAGTGACATCTGGGGTACCTGTGTGGAAAACTACACCAACGTAAACTACGGCACCAACAAGGACCTATGGAACCTGGGTACGGAGATTGGACAAACTTTCCGATCCATGTCCAACCCTAACGCCCATAGCCAGCCTGATACTTATGGTGGTACTTACTGGGTAAGCGTAACCAGCTGTAGCCCAAACAGCAGCAATGACTACTGTGGTGTACACACCAACAGTGGAGTGGGTAATCACTGGTTCTACATCCTGACAGTGGGGAAATCCGGCACCAATGACATTGGAAGTAACTATAGTGTCACAGGTATAGGTATTGACAAAGCAGCAGCAATCTCCTGGAGATCACAGTCTGTTTACCTGGGTGCTAATTCCACCTATGCAGACTGGAGAACTTTTGCCATCCAATCAGCTAAGGACCTCTACGGAGCAGACTCTCCGGAAGAAATAGCCGTCACCAACGCCTGGTATGCAGTGGGTGTGGGCGCTGCCTACTCAGCCCCTGTAGGATGTGTAGCTTCACCTTTATCCCTGTCTATCACATTTGATAACTATCCGGAGGAAACCAGCTGGACAGTGAAGAATAGCGGGGGAACTACAGTAGCTTCCGGTGGAACCTATGGGTCACAACCTGATGGATCTACCCTCAACCTGGACATCAACCTGACCGCAGGTGATTACACTTTCACCATCAATGACAGCTATGGAGACGGTATCTGCTGCTCATACGGAAGTGGGTCTTACACCCTTTCAAGTGGATCTACCACCATCAAGACCGGCGGAAGTTTCTCTTCGTCTGAGAGTACTAACTTCTGTATCTCATCAGGGGCTGATACACAGGCGCCTACAGCACCTACCGGCCTGGCGGCATCCAATGTCACTCAAACTACGCTGACTCTGACATGGACTGCCTCAACTGATAACGTAGGTGTGACAGGGTACAACGTATTCCAGGGCTCCACAAACATTGGTACGGTAACAGGAACATCCGCAAACATCACTAGTTTGTCTTCGGGCACAAGCTACTCGTTTCATGTGACAGCAGTGGATGCGGCAGCCAATGAGTCTGCTTCCAGCAATACGGTAAATGTGACCACTCAGTCTCCGGACACCACAGCTCCATCTGTACCAACGGGCCTGGCAGCATCTGGAGTGACCCAGACTTCACTTACGCTATCCTGGAGCGCTTCCAGTGACAATGTAGGAGTAACAGGTTACGACGTATACAGAGACGGCAGTCTTTATACTTCAGTATCTGGCACCAGCACCAGCGTCACAGGACTTACGGCCAGTACTACCTATGCATTCAGGGTAAGAGCGAAAGATGCCGCAGGTAACAACTCGGCACAGAGTACTGCGCTGAATGTAACCACGGCAGCCAACAACGTGACGTACTGCACGGCTAAGGGAAATAACACCAACTACGAGTGGATTGACCTGATTCAACTTGGATCTATCAATAACTCCTCAGCAGCCAATGGTGGCTATGGCAACTTCACCTCACAGTCTACCACGCTTGTACTCAACTCCAGCAACACGATTTACTTCAGTGCCGGATTTGCCAGCTCTACTTACAGTGAAAACTGGAGAGTGTGGATAGACTACAATCAAGATGGTGATTTCTCAGACAGTGGTGAGCAGGTGGTCACCGGTACTTCCTCCAATGGAAATACCTACTCGGCCAGCTTTACAGTACCTGGAGGAGCCGCTCTTGGTTCTACCAGAATGCGTGTTGCCATGGTGTGGAACGCCACACCTGCAAGCTGTGGAACCTTCTCTTACGGTGAAGTAGAAGACTACACAGTCAACATCTCTGCCACCAGTATCAATGGCATTGCTGCGGCCAGCAGCCCGTCATTTGCAGAGTCTCTGGATCATGAGCTTTCGGAAGCTTCATTCGGAGTGTATCCTAACCCGGTAGGAGCTGTACTCAATTTCAATACAGGAGATTTCAAAGTCATTTCAGGCTTGAGAATTATTGACCTGGGAGGAAAAGAAATGAGGAGACTTTCCGGAAACGCGAATGCACTCAACGTCTCCGACCTACACCCTGGCCTTTATATCCTGGAAGTGGAGTCTGAAAGAGGTAAGTTTCAGACCAAATTCCTCAAGCGATAGTAAATAAAACGGTTTAATAAATGGGAAAGAGGTCTTATCAGCGCAAGCTGGTAAGACCTTTTTTTTTATCCATACTATCTTAATACCCTGATCAATCTCCCATGGCAATGGTGAGTCGATCGAGCACATAGCCTTCCTTCACCACCACCATCGAGTTTACCGGCACTGGTTCCCACCCGGGATCATCACTCAAAGGCTCAGAACTGATGATCACCGCTTTTTCGTGTTCTCCCGGACTGATCATGTGGCAAACTCCGTCTTCACAGGCATATCGCTTCCCCACATTCAGATAAAGCGAATCCGCATTTTCTGGTATATCCGTAGTGAACCTGACTGCCACAGATATACTACCATCGGTCAGCACCATGTTCATATAACTGGGCTCATCCACTCCCATTTCCAGCCCTAGTTCTACCACTTTGCGAATGGCAGCCATGAGCGAAGAACTCATCTGATCATGTGGAGGCAGGGTATCTCGCTTTTTCAGTTCATCCTGCACCAGACAAAAAAAGTGCTCCGAGTCAGTAGATCCTTTTAATTCCTCAAAAGCCTCATCCGAAAGCAATTGAACAATCTTCCGTCGGATTTTGTGAAATCCACCAATATCTCCATTGTGCATAAAGGCATATTGCTGGTAGCTAAATGGGTGACAGTTATTTTCAGAAACCTGAAGCCCCTGAGTAGCAGCCCGTACATGAGCCATGATGCAGGTAGACTCTGTGATGCGAGCCAGTTGGATAAGGTTACGGTTGTTCCAGGCTGGAGTAACTGACTTAAAGAAAGCCGGACTATTTGAAATGGAGTGATTGTACCAGCCCAGACCAAAGCCATCGCCATTAAGTGGTTCGTCACGCTCCAGGGCATTAAAGCTCTGATGAATCAGGGAATGCGTGGGTTCGGTGATGAGGGAGCCAATCCTGATTGGCTTACCCTGATAGAAAGTAAAGCGGCACATGGCCTTGGGTATTTTTTCAGTTGTTGAGATAAAAGATAGGAAATTATCCCACCATTCTCACGACTATGTACTGCTTTTTATAGGCCATGATTATTCGGGCACAGGATAAACCATCCGCTTATTCACTACAAACCTCCTTTCGTCGCTTGTAGGATTCACCCCGGGTAGTTCTACTCCTGCCTGCGCAGACCAGTGAAGACTGCTATGCCTACCTATATAGGTGGCTGGGGCGGACTCCGGCAGACTCACCTCCGTGTTCCAGGTCTTCTCCTCACCCGCAGAAATCTGAAAATTCTCCGCAATGAGCTTCTCCTCGCTATATATCGTAGTACTATGCGCAGAGCTTTCGACGGCTTTCACCCTCAGGTAAATTTTTTCAAAAATGAGGGTTTCATCTACAGGCTTCACGGTGACGCTGACCTGAAGTGACTCGCCATGACTCAATACCTCCTTGTCATAGGCGAGATCTACCTTGGCCGCCCCTCCTGTCACAAAATTCTTAAGGTCTTTCAGTATGCTCATTTCACAGATCGTTCATTGTATAATTCATGGCCTTGGACACCAGTAGCTCCACCCATCCGCTGTCCGGGTCATTTCCTGGCATATCCAGTCCGGCTTGAAACTCCCATTTAAAAAAGACACTCTTACCATGATAAGTAGCCTTTGTATCCTCAGGGAGTTCAAACTCCGCCAGCCACTTATCCTCAGCCCCCTTCTTTAGTTCAAGATCGGTCGCTAGTATCATCTCTTTCTGAAAATGATCCTCAAACCGGGTTTCATCCCGGGTGGATGTTCGGGAGTTTCCATCTCCATCTGTTTCGGTATAGGTCACCGTCTTGATATAAGTTTCCCTCGCACGAATATTCAGGTAGACTTTTTTGATCTTACAGTCGTCTTTGGCAATGGCCGTCACAAACAGCCGAATCGGGGCACTTCCATCCACCATCGGACTCTCAAACACCACACTGACACTTGCCGCCCCTCCGGTGATATAATTTTTGATTTTAGAAAATAAGCCCATGTCCAATCACTTTTGGGTGTTAAAACTGTTGAAAAAAAGATAAAAGATCATCCGTGTAAGAGGGTATTTCAGGAAGAATGATCGGAGACAATCACCCATTCGCCATCAATCTGCCTGAAAAGTAACGTAAAATGTCCACTGGCATTCCCGGCACTTCTCTCCAGGGACCACTGCCCAATGACAAACCAATAATCGGTATTCAGTGGGTAAATTTCCAGGATATCAAAGGCCAGTTGGCCCATGGTAGCCTGATCAGGATAGTTTCTTTGATAGCGCTCCAAAGTAGTCTGCCAGCCATAAGTAAGCCCATCCTTACCCACAAAAACCAGCTGATCGGATTTCCAATAGCCTTCCATAAAACATGGAATATTTCCGGCATTCCAGCAATCCACCTGAGCAGAGAGGACCGCTCGTATTTCGTTTTCCGTCTGTGCCAATGCCAGTGAGGGAATCATTAAAAAAACCAGTGCAAAAGTTTTCATAGGGCATTCCTTTAACACCAAAATAACCATTTAGCATCAAATCAGCCCTCCATCGCACCGATCATTCGTAAGTGTTTCCAAATATCAGGAATACATGAATTCAAACGCACTGTGGTAGAGATTGCGTTGCTGAAGGTCCTGGATGAGCTGATCGAAAAAATCGTTTGAGCTGAGGGTAGCAGAATCGCCAACCATCACCAGCAAATGCCGGGCCCGTGTCATCGCCACATTCATCCTACGCTCGTTAGAGAGAAAACCGATAATCCCCTCAGCATTACTTCTGGTGAGTGAGATCATCATGATGTCCCGCTCCTGCCCCTGAAAGGCATCTACGGAGTTGATTGTGATATTTTTGAGTACTTCACCAGGCAACCCCAGGTCTGGCAAATTTGCCTTTAGAAGCTCCGACTGAGCCTTGTAGGGGGCTATCACCCCAATCTTCAGTTGGTGAGCATCCGCCTCCGGAAGTTCCTTCAAAATCCTGTCCAGCTGCGCCAGCACAAAACGGCCTTCTTCCACATTGTAGGTAGACAAAGTCTCCGGGTTCAACTTTTCATCAAAGCCACATCCCGCGGTATCAATGAAAAGAACGGACTTTTCAAAGAGCTGTCTTCTTTGAGAGATAATGTCCCCACTTTTGAGTTTTCCCTCATAAAAATACTGATTGGAAAAACGCATGATATCATCATGCATCCTGTACTGTGTCTCCAGCATCACATCAGCGTCCCATTTGGCGATATTCCTGCCAAAGACGGTTTCTGACAACCCTTCTTTGGCTGCTTCCAGTGATTTCACGGTAGGCGGCAGCTGCCAATGATCGCCAGCCATCACCACCCTGCCACACTTCATGATTGGAATCCAGCTCGCCGGCTCCAGTGCCTGGGAAGCTTCATCCACAAAAAGTGTCTTGAAAGTTCTGTTCTGCAAGTAACTGCTATTAGCCCCCACCAGGGTACAAGCGATCACCTCCGCTTTATTGAGCTCGTCGTGGATCATGTGATCTTCCAACATACGGGCATCTTCCTTCAGTGTCCTTGCTTCGTTCAGTAGCAGGGTACGTTGCTGTCTTTCCTCTCTTCCAAAATGGCGTTTGTGTTTTTTACCAAGAGCACGGTATTCCTCCGCCTTTTTCCTTAGATCCTTGAGGAGCTTAGCATCTGCATGCTCAGCCAACCTGGCGTCTATCGTGGATGACACCACCTCTTCGGTTACCCGGGCAGGGTGACCTATACGGAGCACACGCACCCCTTGTTGTGTGAGCTTTTCGGCCAGTAAGTCCACCGCAGCATTGCTGGCTGCCGTCACCATTACCTGTTTTTCTTCTGCCACCGTGTCTTTGATGGCCTCCACCAGGGTGGTGGTTTTGCCAGTACCGGGGGGTCCATGAACCAGCGCTAAATCCCGAGCGGATTTAATCAGGTTCAGTGCTTCATTCTGGCTATCGTTCAGGTTGGGGTGTCTGATGCCAAAAGACTGGTGAAACCCCGGCTGTGTATGTCCGAGTAGCACACTAATCAACTCCTGTATCCGACCCTCACGTACATCGGCCAGTTTGCGCATGGTGCGCTCCATTTCGTCATAGGTGCTTTCATCGAAGAGTAAATCCACCCCCAGTCGGCCCTCATCAATCCAGTCCGGCGGATCATCAAAGTTGAGAACCACTGTCATGTATTTTTCTGACACCTTACTGATAATACCCGAAGCACTTAAATTTTTCTTTTGGTCATTGAGGAAAATACTGACCGAGGAGCCCGCCTGAAAAAAATGTCGCTTGTCATGATCGGTGGTGCGCTCCATCTTCAGCACCCACTTCTCACCGGTACCCAGAAAGGAGCTATCAACTACCACCGGATACCAGGTTACCCCCTCTTTTTTCCGGTCTTCCAGCGAACGATTTCTTATTTTACTTTCATACTGCTTCCGGTCTTCTACCCTCTCCTTTTTCAACAAAAGCAAGAGCCGAAGAAAATGCTCAGAATGAACCATGCTATTTTTTCAGATACTGCTGAATGGTGGATTTGAGGGATGCCTTGTCTGCAGATATTTCAGGATCACTGTAGATTTTGAGCATGAGCTCCAGAAGGACGTCTTCGTTGTAGCCTAGTTTACTGGCTAGTTTTGCACAAAAGCGAATCTCTTCTTTGTACAATCGCCCATCTATCTTCATGAGCTGGACAATATTGTAGATGTATTCGTATTTTTCGTCATCGGTCAGGTTTTCCAGATTTTCGATGAGCGAGGAGTCTTCAAAGCATGCACTGATGTCACTGGAAGACATCCCATTGGCTTCTCCGATCTGAGCGATGAGGTCGATTTCGTCTTGCACAACCACTCCATCCACCTTGGCCAGCTGTACCAGGAGATTTAAATGTGTGCGGATCATATTCGTTGAACTAGGCGCGATAATTTCTTTTGTTTAGCGGTACTAACAAAATAATTTTTAAACTTAGGTTAAAATCAAAAGACCTACAAGCCTTTTGCTCAGTCTGATAATCAAGCAGCCATGAATTTTCTTGCACATATTTACTTATCCGGGGATCAGGAGCGTGTCATGATTGGCAATTTCATTGGCGACTTTGTAAAAGGAAAAGCTTGGGAAGAGTTTGATTCAGCGATCCAAAGGGGGATTTTGCTGCATCGGGAAATCGACCGGTACACCGATGACCATGAAGTAGTGATCAAAACCAAGGAGCGATTGCGCCCCAAATACCATCATTATGCCCCTGTAATATCTGATGTGTTTTATGATCACTTTTTGGCCAGTCTCTGGGAAAACTACCATCCGACACCTCTTTTGGATTTTACCCGGTCCTTTTATGAGGTGACCACTCACTATCGGGATGTAATCCCTGAGCGTGCCCAAAAGATGCTGTTTTACATGGAACGTGACAACTGGCTATATAATTATCAATTTGTAGAGGGGATCAACCGAGCTTTGACAGGGATGAGTCAGCGAACGCCGTTTCGCTCCAAAATGGAGCAGGCCGCTGTGGATTTAAAGACCGATTATGAGAGCTACCAACTCGAATTTGAGGCTTTCTTTCCCGATCTTGTCCGGCACTCAGAATTATTTTTAGAGACTTTATGAAAAACATCTTACTGGTCGGCCTTGGCGGATTTGCAGGGAGTATTTGCAGGTATCTGGTTACCATATACTCCCTCAGGGTTTTGGCTCCAAGCCTCCCATACGGCACCCTTATTGTCAATCTTGTAGGCAGTGCGCTCATCGGACTGTTGGCTGGGGCACTCCTGAAAATGAACAATCAGTTTTATCAATTGCTCCTAATCACGGGCTTTTGCGGTGGATTTACCACTTTTTCCTCTTTCTCCATAGAGGGGCTCAGGCTTCTGAAAGAAGCTCAATATTATCAGTACGTCACCTATGTGACGGTAAGTGTTTTTGGAGGATTGGTCCTTTGCCTTCTGGGAGTGTGGATCGCACAAAAACTCCTTGCATGAAACAATATGCTCCCTGACTAACGTTAACTAAAAAAATTTAGGATGGTTAACTACTATACGGTTTTGGGAGTAACTGAGGCTGCTTCGAGCTCCGAAATCAGGGCTGCTTTTAAGCGGCTGGCCCTTCAGTATCATCCTGATAAAAACGATGGCAGTGCAGAAATGGAGGAGCGGTTCAAAGAAATCAACCACGCTTATCAGGTACTCTCGAACCCCTACCAAAAAGCACGATACGACATCCAGTGGCAGTTTGGGCAACCTGACGAGCCATATTACACACCACCTCCGCCTCCACCACCCAGACCTGCCTACAGAAGAGCCTATAAAGAACCTGAGGTCAACTGGCGGGAGAATTGGGTCGCCACGGCCTATGCTTTTGGGTTTACGCTGGTAGTAGCCACCCTGGTAATGACCGCTATTTTTATCAAAAGAACTTATGATGAAAAGAAAATGGAGGAGTTGCTGACCCAACGTCGGGGCATTTTTCAAGTGGCCCAAAACAAGTATAAGCTCGGAGAAATAGAGAGTGCTATCTCCACGATCAACAGCCTGGGTGTTTTCATGGATGGTGAAGACGACATGGAAGCATATAAAACCAATCTGATGGAAAGCTTCGTTTTTGAAGCTGAACACAACTATAATCAAGGGGTGTACGAAGAGGCCATTTACTACTTTGAACTCATCGAAAACTATGCTCCCAGAAACCCATTGCCGCTTCAGGAACACCTGGCCCTGGCATACAGAGAAGTGAACAGGCCTTATAAATCTTTGAAAAAACTCAAGGAACTGCTCATTTTCAATTACCGGAAGATGGAAACCTACCTGTTAATGGCTCAGATTTATAGAGACGACATTCACGATATAACAGAAGCAAAACGCTACTTCGAAGTGGCCAGCGACCTGGCCATAGAAAAATACAAGTCTATTTATGGAAATGCCTACCCACTGGTGCTCAGTGGTGCATCCTTGCCGGAGGAACATTACTACCTCTATACCGGTCTGGCCAGCGCTTATCTGGAAACCGGCGAGCTGGAGAAAGCTATCAAATCCACTAAATGGAACATCAGCGTTTGGCCGGATAGTGTAGAGAACTACCTCATCGCTGCTCAAAGTTTTGAAGTACTTGGAGATGATACTGAAGCCTGCGAGTCTATCAAGAAGGCCCGGGAACATGGTTACACAGGCACCCTCAACTCCCCATGCCTATGACTACTGGATATTCAGGAACCCCACTCTTCAAAAAACTAGGTATCAGGCAAGGTGATCGGTGCTATCTACATCAGGTACCAGATGATTATTTTGATTTGCTTTTCGGTCTCCCGGAGGCCGAATTTGAGGATGGAAAAGTGGATGGGGAGTATGACTTTATCCACGCCTTTGTATCGTACCAATCAGAACTTAAATCCATTTGGTCCCCCTTGAAGGCAGCGTTGAAAAAAGATGGCATGTTTTGGATCTCATGGCCCAAAGGATCATCCAAACTACCAAAAGACATTAATGAAAACGACATACGTGCACATGGACTCGAAAATGGCCTGGTGGATGTGAAAGTATGCGCGGTTGATAAGGATTGGTCCGGACTAAAATTTATGTACCGGCGAAAAGATCGTTGAGATGATCATCATCTCCGACCAACCGGGTTTCACAGCGCTGGCCCCGTAATAGTGGGAAATCTTCAGCCATCACGAAGTTTGATTGCTCCTTCTGCATCTTATTGTTGGCTTCAGCCTTGAGCTTTCGGCGCTTGATCACCTCGATAAAACGCCTGATCTCATCCATGCTCTCCAGCCTAAGCGGAGGCACCTTCACCAGACTGCCATCATCATCTTTGGCTACCATGGTGAAGTAGCTCGTATTCGTGTGCTTTATGGCATGGTTCTTCACGTTTTCAGCTGTCACCTGTATGCCCACCACCAGTGAGGTATTCCCCACATGGTTGACCGATGCTCTTAGATGAACCAGCTCCCCAACATCCACGGGCTGTAAAAACTCTACTTCATCAACAGAAACTGTGACACAGTACGCTCCGGCATGCTTGCTGGCGCAGGCATAAGCCACTTTATCCATCAGTGATAAAAGTATACCTCCGTGTATTTTACCACCAAAATTGGCATAACTGGGAATCATCAGTTCGGTGAGCGTCGTTTGCGAAAATTTAACGGGAATTGGTTCCATCATACTTTTAGGTTAGCCTACTATGTCTCCACTGTCCTGCCTGCACTTCTTTATCCTATTGTTCAAAATCAGTTTCCAAAAAGGGCTTTTTGTGAAAATCAATTTCAGATTCACGAGAAAATTATTGAGCTCCGATTCCTTCTGAGTGGGGCTTCCGGGGATCCCTGGTGGTTGCAGCACGTATTCAAACCCCATTTTTCTGGTGGCCTGCATGGCACATGGATTACCATAAAGAAGTCCTTCTGATGAGCTTTTGTAAATGTATTCTATCTTCTGACGTTTAGGTCGTGTACTCGAACGATTGGCTTCTTTCCCAAAATTAATGTTTTCAGTAGGCATGTCCTTACTAAAACCGTCCTTCTGAGACTGTGCATTGACTATATTAGCACTGAAAACAGCGAGCAAAAAAATGATCAAAATCCTGATCAAGGCCATAGGCGCAACATGTTAATTCTTCGACGAGAGATAGATTCTTAAAGATAATGATCTTAAATATCTTTGCCCGCTAATTTAAATAAGTGCAAATCTGATTCTGTCATTTCCATGAAGCAAATCATAAGCTTTCTTTTAAGAAAAATACCCAGAAAATACCTTCAGCTGGTTAGTCATCATGGATTGCGTGTGCTGGCACTTTTTTATAGTGGAAACAATGTAGAGTGTACAGTATGTCACTCCACCTTCAGGAAGTTTTTGCCCTATGGCAGAAAATCAAGAGAAAATGCGCTCTGTCCCAAATGTCTGGCGCTGGAGCGGCACAGGCTCATTTGGCTATACCTGGAAAGAAAAACAGATTTCTTTACCCGAAAAAATAAAATGCTGCACATAGCGCCAGAACTGTGCTTTATGGACCGATTTGAAAGCCTGCCAAATCTGGACTACATCACCGGAGACATAGAATCACCGCTAGCCAAGGTGAAAATGGATATCCATGACATCCCCTTTGAGGAAAATACCTTTGACGTGATCTTCTGCAACCACGTGCTCGAGCATGTGGAGGATGATATCCTGGCGATGAAAGAAATGCGCAGGGTTCTGAAGCCGGGAGGATGGGCCATCCTGCAGGTTCCGTTTTTCTATCCTTTGAAAAAAGAAACCTACGAGGATAAGAGCATCACGTCTCCGGCAGAAAGGGAAAAGGCCTTTGGACAGGACGACCATGTCCGTATGTTTGGTGAAGATTATGGCGCCCGCCTGGCCAGTGCCGGGTTTAAAGTGACTGAAGACAAACTCGTCATGGAGCTTTCAGAAGATGAGGTATCAAGATTTGCACTACCCCGACAGGAAATTATTTTCAGGGTAGAAAAGTAAAACAGGGGTCAGTATAAGTCTATATACCTGGTATTGGGATCAATCCCCATTAGTTTTCTTATGCCTTCATAAACAAGCCCTGTGGCATAGCCAGTCATCTGAAGCAGAGTCATCACAGGTGTAAGTGCAGCCACGGTCAATGATTTGTTGACCATAAGTGACTCGCTAAAGACGATACTGAGATAAAACAAGTAGCCAATCAATCCGGTAAAGCCCAACGAATCGAAGAAAAAAACGGGCAAACAGAATGACACCAACAACCCCAGAGTGAAAGCCAGCGGAAATAAGTGTACCAGTCCTACCTGACCCGCATGAAATCTGGACAGGTTGATCCTGGCCCGTCCAAAGTACATGAGCTGCTTGAAAAATTTCGTTGGTGAGGTTCTCCTTTTGTGAAAGACATAAGCCTCGGGGATCAATACAGATTGAAAGCCTTCCTTCAGCAGACGTGTGCTGAATTCCATATCCTCTCCCATAAATGGAATAATGTAGCCTTTGGTTTTCTCATACACCTTCCTGCTAAATCCCATATTAAAACTCCTGGGGTGGTATTTACCAATATGAGAAGCTCCCCCTCTGATGCCACCAGTAGTAAAAAATGAAGTCATGGTCTGATTGATGGCCTTCTGCACCACTGTAAAAGATGGATGTGCAGCATCCGGCCCACCAAAGGCATCCACGGTATGTGAACTCAGATAACGATCCACTACCTGAAAATAGTCAGACGGGATCAGGCAGTCAGAATCGAATACAATAAAGTAATCGCCCTTTGCCCTGGCAAAACCATAGTTTCTGGCAAACCCTTGCCCTTCATTTTCCTTGATGAAATAAGCGATGGATAGTTTCGACTGGTATTCAGCAACCACTGAATCAGACTTTAACGTAGACCCATCTTCCACAATGATCACCTCGAAATCTCTGAAAGTCTGATTTACAAGCGTAGATAGGAGCTCCTGCACTTCGCTCGGCCGATTGTAAACCGGCACAATCACAGAATACTTAGGCATCCCCTGTCCTTTCTGTGATCAGATAGTCGCCCTTTTTATGATTGACCTGAATGATCATTTCCGCTAAAAATCCAGCCAGAAACAGCTGTGTGCCGATAACCAAAGCCACCAACGCAAGAAAAAACAGCGGCTGATCCACCACATCACGCACATCCAGGTGATGGTAGATTCTGTACATCTTATCCCCAATCACATAGGCCGTGACTCCCAATCCGAAAAGAAAAGAGAGCGTACCCAATGCTCCAAAAAAGTGCATGGGGTTTTTTCTGAACCTGCTCACAAACGTGACGGAAATCAAATCCAGAAACCCGTGAACAAAGCGCTCCAAGCCAAACTTGGTCTGCCCGTATTTTCGCTCACGGTGATGTACTTCCTTTTCGCCAATTCTGTAAAAACCATTCCACTTAGCAATCAGCGGAATGTAGCGATGCATTTCGCCATATACCTCTATATTCTTCACCACATCTCTGTGATAGGCCTTCAGCCCGCAGTTAAAGTCATGCAGTTTGATCCCAGAAACCATCCGGGTGATGGCATTGAAAAACTTCGAGGGAATGGTCTTTCCGATGGGATCGTGTCGTTTCTTCTTCCAGCCCGAAACAAGCTGAAAATTGTCCTCCGTGATCATTTTGACCAAAGCCGGAATCTCGTCAGGGCTGTCCTGCAAATCAGCATCCATGGTAATCACCACCTCACCCACAGCTGCTTCAAACCCGGTTTGAAGGGCCGCAGATTTGCCATAGTTCCGATTAAACTTGATGCCTTTGGCCCGTGGGTCCTTTTTGTTCAGTTCACAAATGACTTGCCACGATGTATCACCACTACCATCATCCACAAAGAGCACCTCCGTATCGTAGTTCTCTTTATCCACTACCCTACATATCCACTCAAACAACTCCGGAAGTGACTCCTCTTCGTTGTATACCGGTATTACTATCGAAAGCGCTATTCTTCTATCTGACACAGATTATTCGAATTCGGGTCTTGATTTTTTTGTGATGGCAGAGATGATCAATGAAATAAGAAAGCCCACAAAAACACCTCCAATCAAACCAAAGATTAGTAGTCCAGTGGGGCCTGTGAAATTCTCAGAAATCTTCATAGCCTGCTCTATTTGAGCATCACTCATACCTTCCTCTTCCATAGCAATAACCTGTGCCTGCCTGATGTTTTCAATAAACTGAGGGTTTATAAACGACACATAGATGTAAGTGAATATGCTGGATATCACGGCTGAAACCAAGGACATCAGAGTCCCTAGCCCGAGTCCTTCGCCATAGTTCATGTATCCGTCGCCTTCCTTGATAAACTCCTTCTGGGCAAAATACATGATGACCGCAGTAAAGAGAATGCCTATCCAGGAAACAGACTGATTACCAGAGAGGCCTGCAAAATCAATGACCAAAAAGAAAATGACACCAACGAGTCCGCTGATAAGGCCATATTTGATTGCTACACTCTTTACAGAAATATTTTTCGTTTCTTCCATGGGTACTTCATTTAGGTTGTTTCCTTAAAATTATGGATATAACCGGGGTAATGAAGAATCCGGCCAACATTTTTTTGAGTGCCGAACTCTGTACCAAATCCCACATGGTGACATCCCGTATTTCATCCATTTGCTCCTGCAATCCGGCTTCACCAAACTGCTCCCTGTACATCTCAGCACGCTCGTTGAGAAAATGAGTCGCGGCTTCCTGATAATTCTTTACAGCATCCTCCGAAAACTGGAAGTATATTATCAAAGCCCCAACAAAAAGAATTGTTGCCACGGTGTAAACAATAAAGCCCATGGTCATGCCTTGCCAAAAATGAAACACACCCTGACCATGGTAGGTCTTGTATTCCTTTTCCGCAAAAAATATGAACAGACCAAAGAGGATCAAATCAAACAACAAGTGACTCAGATCGATCAGTGGATTGGAATTGAAAAGAAAAGAAAGGTGATAGATGATCGTAATAAATACCCCACATATCAGTGCGTATTTGATGGAAATCTTCAGCATAGTTTATTTATTCTGAAAAAATGTACCCTGATTATACACGCCGAAACATTTACCGGTCAGTTGCTTACCGTATTTGGGAGCGTTATTGGATCTGGATGGATTATGTTTAGCGGAGAATTCCCAAACCTGATAAGGGTCAAAAACAGCGAGCTTTGCCGTGCTTCCTTCTTCCACTTTCACCTCAGGAAGTCCCAATATTGCCCTGGGGCCTGAGGTCAGCCTTTGCACCGCTATTTCCAGTGGTAGCTCATCCTGCAAGGCCAGCAAGTCCGAATACACTGTTGGCAAAGACATCAGACCGGGGCTCGCCAGGTCAAACTCTAATTCTTTACTTTCAGGATCCTGAGGCTGATGAGACGAAATAATCGCATCAATAATGCCTTCTTTCAGGCCCTTTATGAGTGCTTTGCGATCCCTTTCACTTCTAAAGGGAGGATCCGACTTCAAATTAGAATCATAATCGATCAAATCCTCTTCCGTATATAATAGCTGATGAACAGCCACATCTGCCGTCACCTGCAGTCCTTTTTTCTTGGCTGCTTTGATCAGTTCCACACCTCTGGCCGTACTCAGGTGACTGAAATGCAATCTTCCTCCTGCGTACTTTAAAATGTCAAGATCCCGCTTAATAGCAATCTCTTCCGAAATACCAGGCTCTCCCTTCAGCCCCAAAGAGGTACTCATAGCGCCCTCGTGCATATGGGTAAATTGAGAAAGGTGAACATCCTTTGGCCGGTTAATGATGAGTCCATCAAACTTCTGGACGTATTGAAGAGCCTTTAGTAATAATTCCGTATTCCATATCGGGCTGAGACCATCCGAAAAAGCTACAGCCCCGGCATCTTCCAAATCCAGTATCTCTGTGAGGTTTTCTCCCAGACATCCCTCGCTCACTGCAGCAATTACATGCAGCTCCACGCCGGCAGTAGATCTCCCTCGTATAAATCCCACATCACTTTTACTATCAATCACCGGGTGGGTATTAGGGATCAGGCAAACATCCGAAAAGCCACCGAACAGTGCACTTTTAATACCGGAAGTCAAATTCTCCTTATGCTCTAATCCAGGTTCATTGAAATGTGCAAAAAAATCAAAAAAGGCAGGAGTAACTACTTTCCCTTCTAAATCGATTACCTTTTTACCTTCCAACCCCTTTCCTACCGCAGAGATGATACCATCTTCCACAAGTATATCCAATGTCTCTCCATGATATTTGGAGTGAACATCCATGATCTGAGCATTGGCAAGTAGTGTTTTCATTAGGTAAATCTTAGAAGTAGAGTTTCAGCCATCAAAAATATCAGCGCCAAAATTAATGCATATTTCCATAAGCCGTTCTCCCCGCTTTCAGAAGTATTGCTCGTCAGGGCAGCTCCAGTATCCACCTGCTCCAGACGTATATGGTCATAGCCCGCGATCATTCGCTCAAATTCATCCGTACCAATGGCTGCTATTTCGGATTCGCGTCGGTCAAAATTTAACGCAATGGATTTGAGTGTATCACTATCAGCAACAAGATGATAGATTCCGGGTTTTGAAATCACATCTGGAATCTCTAGCAATATTTCACCTTTGAAATATCGGTAACTTGGTATAAATACGTCCTCCGAATTCCTTAACTCCAGGATATCTCCTGGTGCTATACCTTCCATTTTCAGAGGGATTAAACCACCCCCCAGTCGATAGGACATTGGAGTTACCCCCAAAGGCTGAGCCAGAAGATACATGACAGGCACAAAGATCGCATGCTTATGAAAGTTGGTCAAAGAATCATCCAAAGGACTTGTAATCAGATAAGTAGACTTCCTCCCTGACTTCACAAGAAAGGGAAAGCCCTCATTCGTACCGAGTATTGTTTCTGTAAAACCCATCACACCGTAGATGCTCTTTACATTAGGCAGGCCGGCTCGCTCGTTCTTTTCACTAAATACACCATCAAAAAAAGGATGATCAAGTGACTTCTTACTTAACGTTCCACTTTCAGTCCTCCGTTTCACGTCCAATCCAAATCCCAGCACCGAATGATACGACTCTGGCACAGCAGCACCTGACGGAACCACTAGAATCTTACCGTCTATCTGATCCACCTGACTGACCAGCCAATCCGGAATCTGATCCAACCCATTCAATACCAGTAAATCAGCATTTACAACATCCTCAAAGGAAGCATTCTCGATTGAATTACTGACAAGACTAAAATAGTCACTGTTAGAAAAGACTTTCTCAAAGTATCTGCCAGCACTTTTGGCTGTAGATAATACGACGATCAGTGGCTTTACCGCTTGTGAAATGGAAAAATAAAAGTCATTATCAAAGACAACAGGATTATCCTGCACGCTAATTTTATAATTTCCATTCAGGGGTTCATTCACCCCAATATCAAGAGAAAGCATTTCAGTATCAAGCCCAGGTATAGTCGCTGTAAAGGCCGATAGCTGCTGCTCACCCTTTTCCACCTTCACAAGGACATTTTCCACCCTCTCAGCACCTGTGTTCCTGATTCCAAAATGCAAGGTATTCACCCCGGTCAAACCCATAGGCTTCTCCAAATACACCGAATCAACATAAAGATTTCGAGAATTTTCCGACTGCAATTGATGATAAACAATAGCTAGTAAAGTGTCACCCAATACTTTATCGATCGGTAGAGTGGTAGATCTCTGCAAATCTCCGTAGACATGTAAAAGGTCTACACCGTAATAGTCAGCCCTACCGACCACATCACTTAGGAATAATGATCCATCCGAAAACTTAACTTCTTGTATAATCTCATCAGACTCGCTTAATGAAAATTCCCTTTGCCCCTCATTATCAAAC